>JBARXT010000025.1:0-5121 GCA_049647485.1 Xanthobacteraceae bacterium | reverse complement strand
TCTGCCCGCCGAGCGAGGCGACCTCGTTGCCGATGTCGGTGGAGAACGCCTTTGCAATGGGCGTGAGCAACGCGCCGCGGGCGGCGGCGGCGGCACGGACCTGCGGGTCCTTGGCGCGCGCGGCGACGTCGAGTGCCACGGCGGTGGCGTAGCAGATGGTGCGGGCGGCCGCCGTCATCGACCGCATTTGCATCAGCATGCGCTTGACGTCGGGATGCACGATGATCGGATCGGGACCGGCGCCGGTCGATCCGGCCCCTTTGCCTTGCTTGCGCTCCTGCGCATAGGCGAGCGCCTGCTGATAGGCGCGATCGGCAAGGCCGACGCCTTGCAGGCCGACGCCAAGGCGCGCCTGATTCATCATCGTGAACATGCACAGCATGCCGCGATTTTCCTCGCCGATCAGGTAGCCGACCGCGCCGCCGTGATCGCCCATGGTCATGGTGCAGGTGGGAGAAGCGTGAATGCCGAGCTTGTGTTCGACACCGGAGGGATAGATGTCGTTGCGCTCGCCGAGCGAGCCGTCGGCGTTGACGAGAAACTTCGGAATCAAGAACAGCGAAATGCCCTTGGTGCCGGCGGGCGCGTCCGGCAGACGCGCCAGCACGAAATGAATGATGTTGTCAGTCATGTCGTGGTCGCCGTAGGTGATGAAGATCTTGGTGCCGCTGATGCGATAGCTGCCGTCGGGGTTGCGTTCGGCGCGCGAGCGCAACAGGCCGACGTCGGAGCCGGCATGCGGTTCGGTGAGTTGCATGGTGCCCGGCCATTCGCCGGAGATCAGCTTGGCGAGGTAGATGTTCTTCAATTCGTCGCTGCCGTGGGCGTCGAGCGCCTCGATGGCGCTGGCGGTGAGCAGCGGGCACAGTTCGAACGCGATGTTCGCGGCGCTCCAGATTTCGGTGCAGGCGGCGTTGATCGCGCCCGGCAGCCCCTGGCCGCCGAAATCCTCGCTGCCGGCGACGGCGTTCCAGCCGGCGGCGGTCCAGCGCTGATAGGCGTCCGGCCAGCCCGGCGCGGTCGTCACCTTGCCGTCACTGAGCTTGATGCCGTTCTGATCGCCCACGCGGTTAAGCGGCGCCAGAATATCGCCCGCGAACTTGCCCGCTTCCTCCAGTACCGCCGCGGCGATGTCGGTATCGTAGTCACCCAGATGACCGGCATCGGCCGCGGCCTGCAGGCCGGCGCCGTGGTTGAGAGCCAGCAGAATGTCGTTGAGCGGGGCGCGATAGGTCATGACGTGGCTCTCACGGGTGAGGCTGGGAACGGACTGTCCTATTCCCATGAAACCACGCCCTTCTCAACACCCCAAAGGGAAATTGCGGGCTCGGCAGCGGGCCGGTTCACGAGGGACCGGCGGCGGCGAGACCTTATGCCGCAAGATTGCGGAGGTCGTGGGTTCGGACGCGGTTGCGGCCAGCGGATTTCGCTTCGTACAGCGCTTCGTCGGCCCGCATCAGCAGCGAACGGATGCTTTCCGTTCCCGTGGAATAGGCGATGCCGGCGCTGACGGTGGTGCGGATCGGCCCCGAAGCGGTCGGAATGGCCATCGCTTCGATTTGCGTCCTGATGCGCTCGGCGACGTCGCATGAGGTGCGTGGATTCGCATCCGACAGAACGATGCAGAATTCCTCGCCTCCCATTCTTGCGGCAAGGTCGGTCGGGCGAATGTTGGCGCGAATGAGTTCGGCGAAGGCTTGCAGCGCCTGATCGCCGGAATCGTGTCCGAACCGGTCGTTGATCTTCTTGAAGTAGTCGAGGTCCATCGCGACCAGGGCAGTGCCCGCGGGCACATGGTCGGACGGGTTTTGCAACAGTGCCCTGCGGTTCAAGAGTCCGGTCAGGGCGTCTGTCATCGCCTCGTGTTTGTGCCGATTGGCGATGCGGGCCTGGTTGAGCGTCAGCGACAGGGTGCCGATGCCGGTCAGACCCGCGATCACGACGATGGAATTGATGTCCTCCGCCCAGTTGGACGGCCTCGCGGTCAGAATATACTGGCCCTCATGAGCGAGCGCGTAGCCGCACAACACGAACGACACCGCCACGATCACGTAGAGCGTCGCGTTGGTCGTCATCAGAAGCGGGGATTCGGCGCGCGCGAGCCAGTATTGCCAGGCGGTAGCGAGCAACAGCACGCCGATGGCCACGTTGCCGGCCATCGTGCCGATGCCGGAATAGCCCAGTGCGAATGCAACGGTCGTGGGGAATACACAAAGCGCAACAAGCCCGGCGGCCACAGTCCAGTCGGATTTATTCGAGCAGAATTTCGCGGAGCCGGCATAGAACCAGCCGAAGCCGACGAAGAGCAGCAGGAAGGAGACGAGCAGGAAGGTGGCATTGTATGCCTCGACCACGCTTCCGAAAAATGCGACCCCCGCCAGGATGAAGGCGATCCCGACCGACCAGCTCAGCAGATGCATTGCGTTGCGCCCGATGATCCACATCATGAAGAGCGTCAACCCGAGCGACGCGCCAGAGAAGCCGATGGCGATGAGGATTGAAAGCTGATCGAGAAACATGATCCGGCGCACCGCTGACGAAAGCCGGTTGCCTTATACGTCAGCGATCATTACCCGACCGGAACAAGTTGGAGCGTTTCGCTGGTAAGGTAATCAAGGTTTTAACCGGCGGCTTCAATTTGGTGCCAACGGCCCGGCGATGGGGACGTCGTCCGCCTGGTCAATCAAACCACCACCGGATCGCAATCAGCGTGGCGGCAACCAAGATGGCGAGGATCAGCACCAGGCCGGTCCATGTTCGCGGCTTCGATCGCGTTGCAGCCTCGGCGCGAAGTTCGCTCATGATATCCGCAGGTATCAGATGGATCGCGAGCAAAATCCCGAGCGGCACAATGATCATGTCGTCGAGATAACCCAGGACCGGAATGAAATCCGGGATCAGATCGATCGGGCTTAACGCATAGGCGGCCACCACGCCCGCCACAGCCTTGGCGTACCACGGCACCCGAGGATCGCGCGCCGCCAGCCAAAGCGCGACGATGTCGCGTTTGATGGTTCGGGCCCATTGTTTCAACGTGTCGAACATCGACGGAGGCCGTGCAGGTTACTGAACGCCGATTTGTCGGACGCGTCTGATGACGATCGCCACGTCCGCGAACACGATCGGCCTTCGCACTCAATCACACTTTCGGCCGTTCAAGCGCCTTGGCCATCCTGGCCGCCAGTTGTCGCCGGTGGCCTTGAACTTCTCGACCGTACCGGGCGACAGCCGCAAGGTGACGGCTTCCTTCGGGTTTTCAACTTTCGGCCTGCCTCGCGACCGTTTGATACTGGCATGAAGGTAGGGAAAGACATCCTTGAACGGTCAAGCTCTTGCGATCTGTGCATCGCTCAATTCCGGATTGTGTATCGCGGGAAAGGGGTCGCGAAGTTTGCCACACAAGTATAGGATTCGTTAACGCTGCGGCTTTAGGAAAAGAGACGACTCGAAATCCCACCAGGCTGCGGGATCGCCAATGAGAGACGAGGCCGACCCCGCTGCAGTGCTTCCATCCGCCGAGGCTCGAGCGCGTCTCTACGATCAGGCGTTGGGCTTTGCGCGCATCGGCGCATGGGAATGCGAACTGGCGACCGAGCGTCTGACCTGGACTTCGGGCGTCTACGACATCTTCGGCTACCCGATGGGCAACCCGCTGCGGCGCGCCTCCATCGTCGATCTCTATCTCGATGAATCCCGACGCAACATGGAGCTTGCGCGCGCCGAGGTGATCCGGACGGGTCGCACCGCCTTGCTGGATACCGAGATCAGAACCTGGCGTGGCGAAAAGCGTTGGATGCGTCTCTCCATTAATGCGGTCGAGGAGGGGGGACGGACCGTCCGTATCTTTGGCGCCAAGCAGGATATCACCTCCGACCGTCTGGCGCTTGAGAGCTTGCGGCGGCGGGCCGAAACCGATCCGCTCACCGGACTCGCGAACCGCGCGGTTTTTCAGGCGCGCTACCGCGAGATTGTTCAGGACAATCTAAACCACGGGTCCGCTTCGGCGCTGGTTCTGATCGATCTCGATCGCTTCAAGGAACTGAACGATACGTTCGGTCACACGGCGGGAGACGCATGCCTGTGCGAGGTCGCGATGCGATTGAGCCGGGCATTCCGCAATGCCGGACTGGTCGCGCGCATCGGCGGCGACGAGTTCGCACTGATCCTGCGTGCCCCGGTGGCGCCGGCCCAGATCATGCGCGTGCTGCAGGAAGCCGTCGTCATGTTGTGCCGGCCGTTGTTCTGGAACGGACTTCGCCTTGAGATCGGAGCGTCGGTCGGCGCCACCTTCCTCGGCCGCCCCCACCGCCGACGGATCACCGAACTGTTCTCCGAGGCCGACATGGCGCTGTACGATGCGAAAGCCGCCGGCCGCAATCGGGTCTTTCTGTTCAGGGACGAGGGTGGTAGCCGCCCCGCTCAGCTGGAAGCCATCGCGTGACGCCATCCGTTCTGAATGACGGGATAACCGCGGTCAGCATGGCGCGTCTCGAACGAAGTAATCTGCGAAAGTTTCAATTGGCTGGGGCGGGAGGGATCGAACCTCCGCATGGGGGAATCAAAATCCCCTGCCTTACCGCTTGGCTACGCCCCAACAGGCCATCCGAGGGGGGCGGCCAATCGTGGCCGCAGAATCCCTGTCCAGCGGAGGTCTGTCTACAGAGAGACGTGGCGGAGTTCAACCGGCACCTCCGGTCATTCCGTACCGTCAGGGCCGGTGACGGAAGGCTTTGATCGGCAGCCTGGCCAAGCCGGGGAAAAGCATCTCCGATCGCGGCCAAACTCGAAAATCCCATCCATTGTCAGCGCGCCCCTCCCGCAACAACATCGGGGACCGACGAATTGCAGGTGGAGCCGGAATGTTGGCGGAGCGGTTTGACGCTTATGGTGGAGTTGTTCCGCACGCGCGGAACGACGACCGGCGTGCAGTACGCCCCGCGACCGCGCGCACCCGCTTGGCGCTGGGTTTGCTCTGGCTGGCGCTGCTTGCGGTGGTGCTGTTGCGGATCGGCGGCTTCGCGGCGGAGCGGACCGCCGGATTCGCCAATGTCGAAAGCCCGCGACAGGCAAGTACGCGGTAGAGCATGATCCCGAAAAGTGGAAACCGGTTTTCGGAAAAGA
>JBARXT010000024.1:0-12328 GCA_049647485.1 Xanthobacteraceae bacterium | reverse complement strand
ACGGATCGTCGTCGTCTCAGATCAGCTTGCCCATCGCAACGGCGGTGTCGCCCATGCGGTTGGAGAAGCCCCATTCGTTGTCGTACCACGACAGCACGCGCAGCAGCGTGCCGTTCATCACCTTGGTCTGGTCGAGGTGGAAGGTGGACGAGTGCGGATCGTGGTTGAAGTCGATCGAAACGTTGGGCTGATCGGTGGTGCCGAGGATGCCCTTCAATTCCTGCGACGCGGCCCGCTTCATCGCCTCGTTGATGTCATTCGCGGTCGTTTGCTTATTGGCGACGATCTTGAGGTCGATCACCGAGACGTTCGGCGTCGGCACGCGGATCGCGACGCCGTCGAGCTTGCCCTTCAACTCCGGCAGCACCAGGCCGATCGCCTTGGCGGCGCCGGTCGAGGTCGGGATCATCGACACCGCTGCCGCGCGGCCGCGATAGAGATCCTTGTGCATGGTGTCGAGCGTCGGCTGGTCGCCGGTGTAGGCGTGGATCGTGGTCATGAAACCGGTCTCGATGCCGACCAGATCGTTGATGACCTTGGCGACCGGCGCGAGGCAGTTGGTGGTGCAGGAGCCGTTCGAGACCACGAGGTGGTCCTTGGTCAGCTTGTCGTGGTTGACGCCGTAAACCACCGTCATGTCGGCGCCGTCGGCGGGGGCCGAGACCAGCACGCGTTTGGCGCCGGCGGTGAGATGCGCGGAAGCCTTGTCCTTGGCGGTGAAGATGCCGGTGCATTCCATCGCGATGTCAACACCGAGGTCCTTCCACGGCAGCTTGGACGGGTC
Organism: Xanthobacteraceae bacterium; assembly: GCA_049647485.1. Lineage (GTDB taxonomy): Bacteria > Pseudomonadota > Alphaproteobacteria > Rhizobiales > Xanthobacteraceae > 62-47. Next base: position 11,544 of record JBARXT010000024.1, on the reverse strand, counting down.
GCGCTCGGCGGTGACCTTGATCTTGTTGTTGCCGATGACGATGCTATCGCCCTCGACCTTCACCTCGTGCGGGAAGCGGCCGTGCACGGAATCGAAGCGCAGCAGGTGGGCATTGGTCTCGACCGGGCCGAGATCGTTGATGCCGACGACTTCGATGTCCTTGCGGCCTGACTCGTAGATGGCCCGCAGGACGTTGCGGCCGATGCGGCCAAACCCGTTGATCGCGACCCGAACTGCCATTCCAGCTTCTCCTTCCGAGAGTTCAAAAATTCATTTTCTGGGCGGTTTCATGCCCCGAATGCGCTGTCGTTGCAATGCGTCACTTCGCGATTGTTCCGATAGCGTTACCTGCCGTTATTACTTGCCGCCGAGCCGCTTGGCGGCGGCCTCGACCACGGCATCGGCGGTGATGCCGAAGTGCTTGTAGAGGTCCTTGGCCGGAGCGCTGTGGCCGAAATCGTGCATCCCGATGAAGATACCGTCGGTGCCGATCACCGCATCCCAGCCGAACCGCACCTGCGCCTCGACAGCGACCTTCACCGGGGCGTTGCCGATGATCGCGGCGCGCTTGTCGGCCGGCTGCGCCAGCAGCAATTCCAGCGACGGGACGGACACCACCCGCGCGGCGATGCCGCGCTCCGCCAGTTGCTTTTGCGCCGCCACCGCGATCTCGACTTCCGAGCCGGAGGCGAAGATCGACACCTTGGCCTCGCCGTTTGCCGCCACCAGTTCGTAGCCGCCGGTGGCGCATCGATTGGCGGCATCAGCGGTGGTCCGCACCGGGGTCAGGTTCTGCCGCGACAGCGCCAGCACGGTGGGGCCGTGGAGGCGCTCCAGCGCCAGTTGCCAGCATTCGGCGGTTTCCACCGGATCGGCCGGGCGGAACACCCGCATGTTCGGCATCGCGCGTAGCGCCGCGATGTGCTCGACCGGCTGGTGGGTCGGGCCGTCCTCGCCGAGACCAATCGAATCGTGGGTCATGATGTAGACGACCGGAATATGCGCCAGCGCCGAAATACGCATCGCCGGCCGCGCATAGTCGGTGAAGCACAGGAAGGTGCCGCCGGCGGGGCGGAAGCCGCCGTGCAGCGCGAGGCCGTTCATGGCCGCGGCCATGCCGAGTTCGCGGATACCGTAATGGATGTAGCGGCCGTCATACTGGCCGGGCTGCACCTCTTTCAGGCCCTTGGTTCGGGTGTTGTTGGACGGCGTCAGATCGGCCGAGCCCAGCAGCAGTTCCGGCACCGCCGGCACCAGCACGTCGAGCGCCAGTTCGCTGGCCTTGCGGGTCGCTACCGTCTGCGGCTCGGCGGCGAGCTTGTCCTTCAGCTTGCCGATCACCGCGTCGAGGTCGGCCGGCAGCTTGCGGTCGATCACTCGGCGCTGAAATTCGGCGCGCTGCGCCTCCGGCATGGCCTCGAACCGCTTGCGCCAGTTCTTGCGCGCGGCGGAACCCTTCTTGCCGGCCTTGCGCCACGCCGCGAGCACATCGTCCGGAACTTCGAATGGGCCGTAGTTCCAGTCCAGCGCCTTCTTGGCGGCGGCGAGTTCGTCGGCGCCGAGCGGCTCGCCGTGCGCCTTGGAGGTGCCGGCCTTATGCGGCGCGCCGAAGCCGATGATGGTCTTGCAGGCGATCAGCGACGGGCGGTCGGACTTCTGTGCACGGCGGATGGCGGACGCGATGGCCTTGGGATCGTGGCCGTCGATCTGTTTCGCGTTCCAGCCGTGGGCCTTGAAGCGCGCCACCTGATCGACGTTGTCGGTCAGCGTGATCGGGCCGTCGATGGTGATGCCATTGTCGTCGTAGAGGAAAATCAGCTTGTTGAGCTTGAGATGGCCGGCCAGCGCGATGGCCTCGTGGCTGATGCCCTCCATCAGGTCGCCGTCCGAGCACAGCACGTAGGTGTAGTGATCGACGGTGTCCTTGCCGAACTCCGCCGCGAGCAACTGCTCGGCCAGCGCGAATCCGACCGAGGTTGCAACTCCCTGACCCAGCGGGCCGGTGGTGGTTTCGACACCGGAGGTGATGAAGTTTTCCGGGTGGCCCGGCGTCTTCGAGTTGAGTTGGCGGAAATTCTTGATCTGGTCGAGCGTCATCTCCTTGTTCCCGGTGAGGTACAGGAGCGCGTAGAGCAGCATCGAGCCATGGCCGGCGGAGAGGATGAAACGGTCGCGATCCGGCCAGTTTGGCTCCGCGGCGTCGTATTTCAGGAACTGGGTGAACAGCACCGTGGCGATGTCGGCGGCGCCCATCGGCAGGCCGGGATGGCCGGATTTGGCCTTCTCTACGGCGTCCATCGCCAGCGCGCGTATCGCATTGGCCATTTTCGAGGGTTCAACGCGCGTCGTCATGAGCTTGCCTGCAAATCAACGGTTTCGGGGCCGGTTTTCGCCGGGGGTGAAGAAAATGCCGGTTATTACGGAATTTGGATGGGCACGGGTGAATAGCATCTGCACCCGGTGAGTCCAAGGGTGGCCGACCGCGCCTCCTCACTTCCGGCCGCTTTACGGTGCATAGCTGCCCGGCGACATTGCGCTGGGCTGCCTTGCCACGTAAATTTCACTGACTAAACATTTGCCGGGGCGCGGTTTTTGCCGGCAATTGCGATACAAACGTCAAATCCGGCATACCACCGCCACACCAGGAGGTTCGCGAAAGTCGGCATGACCAATCGATCTCCTCACTCCGGCCCAGACGAAACCGCCGCCAGCGGCAACGGATCGGCTGAGATCGAACGCGCGACGCGTCGCTTGGTTGCCGCGCTCGATGCGCTGGAAAGCGCGGTGGAGCGGCGGCGCGATGCCGACCGCGACGAGGACGAACTGGCCAACCGCATTCAGGCGCTGGGCGCCGACCGTTCGCGGCTCGCCGATGAACTCGACAACACGCTGGTGCGCTCGCGCAAGCTGGAGCGGACCAATCGCGAGATCGCCGAACGTCTCGACGCGGCGATCGGCACCATTCGCGAGATGCTGGACGATAACGCAGAGGATGAGGGACGATGAATCACATCAACGTCACCATCAATGGCCGCCAGTATCGCATGGCCTGCGAGGACGGTCAGGAGCAACGGCTGATGAGCCTCGCGGGCAGTTTCGAGGCGCGCATCGGCGAGTTGCGCGGCAAATTCGGTGAGATCGGCGATGCGCGGCTCACGGTGATGGCGGCGCTGATGGTCGCCGACGAACTGCTCGACGCCAACGAGCGCATCCGCGCGCTGCAAGGCGAGGTGGCCTCGCTTGGCGACGTGCGCGTCGCCGCCGCCGAGCGCAATCGCGCCACGCAGTATGCCGTTTCCGCCGCGCTCAACGCCGCCGCCGAACGCATCGAGAAAACCACGCTGGTGCTCAACCGCACCGTCGGCAACGGCATCGCGATCGGGTGACAACGAACTAATCGCCGAGGCAATTATTTGAGGCGACGCCGGATAACATCACCCGGCTGGTATTTGTCCACGCGTGTCACTACATTGCCCTCGCGAAGCTGCGTCGCGCGTCAGGAGCCATATATCCCCGGGGCCTTATCGATCCTTTAGGGAACTGTCCCTGGCCGGGTCCGTGGACCCGGACATATGGTGCCCACCTACTTTCGTAGGGAACTCCGGGATCGAGCGCTCCAACGGCCATCGCGGCTTCGCACTTTTCTTTCGGTCGATGAGCCTGCTTCACCTCGCCCCGCTTGCGGGGAAAGGTGAACGGCTGCGGCTTTCGTGACACATCGCGACGCTCTATAAGACGGCATGTCGGTGCCGCTTCCCGCAAGATCGAAAGACGAACTGCGCACCGCTGCGCTCGTGCGTCGCGATGCGCTGGACGATCTCGCGCGCGAAGCCGCCGCGCAACGCTTCGCGGCGTTCGCGGATATCCTCGATGTTACCCCAAGCACTGTCGTCGCCGGCTACATGCCGATGCGCAACGAGGCCGATCCGCTGCCGTTGATGCGCGCGCTCGGCGCGCGCGGCGTGCAACTCGCATTGCCCGCTGTTGTCGCGCGCGATGCGCCGCTGATCTTTCGCGCGTGGCGCGACGGCGATCCGCTGATCGCGGGGCCGTTCGGCACGCGGCATCCGGTCGAGACTGTACCGCAGTCTGTCCCCGATCTCGTGCTGGTGCCGCTCGCCGCCTTCGACCGGCGCGGCCATCGCATCGGTTATGGCGGCGGTTACTACGACCGCACGCTGGCGGCGCTGCGCGCGCAAAAACCGCTCGTCGCGGCCGGAGTTGCTTTTGCCGTGCAGGAGGTCGAAACTGTTCCCGCATCACATCATGACGCGGTGCTCGATGTCGTATTGACCGACCTCGAAAGCATCGATTTGCGGAGCTAGTTCAATTGCGCATCTTGTTCATCGGCGACGTGGTCGGCCGTTCCGGTCGCGACGCCATCATGGAGCATCTTCCCAAAGTCATTGCTGACTGGAAGGTAGACCTCGCGGTGGTCAACGGCGAGAATTCCGCCGGCGGCTTCGGCATCACCGAGGCGATCTACAACGACTTCATCGATGCCGGCGCGGACGCGGTGACGCTCGGCAATCATTCGTGGAATCAGAAAGAGGCGCTGGTGTTCATCGAACGCGCGCCGCGTCTGGTGCGCCCGATCAATTACATGCCCGGCACGCCGGGACGCGGCGCGGCGCTGGTGGAAACCCGCACCGGCAAGCGCGCGCTGGTCATCAACGCGCTCGGCCGCCTGTTCATGGAGCCGGTGGACGATCCGTTCGCGATGATCGATCGCGAACTCGAAGCCTGTCCGCTGCGGCAGGCGGCTGACGCCATCGTGGTCGACTTCCATTGCGAAGCCACCAGCGAGAAGCAGGGCGCGGGCCATTTCTGCGATGGCCGCGCCAGCCTCGTGGTCGGCACCCACACACATATCCCGACCTCGGATCACCAGATCCTGCCGGGCGGCACCGCCTACATGACCGACGCCGGCATGACGGGCGATTACGATTCCGTCATCGGCATGAAGAAAGAAGAACCGCTGCGCCGCTTCACCACCGGCATTCCCTCGGCGCGCTTCGAGCCCGCCGAAGGCGTTGCGACGATGAGCGGCATCGCGGTGGAAACCGACGACGCGACGGGACTCGCGGTCAAGGTCGCGCCGGTGCGTATCGGTGGACGGCTGGAACAGGCGGTGCCGTCGTTCTGGTGAAGCTGGCCGCGGCGTGTCCGGCCGCACTGCATCCGGGAGTGCGACTCCTATGGGACTTCGCCGACGTCGTTGTCACAAGCTGATTGCGCTGGGGTTCGGCGCCGCGTGGCTGGCGGTGACGACGAGTGCGGCTGTCTCGGCCGAGCCGGTCGCGATCGCGCCGTCCGCGATGCCCCGGATCGCAACGGTCGATCCGCGCTTCCAGTCCTATAACATCGAGATGGTCGAGGTCACCGGCGGCCGGTTCTGGAAGCCGTATGGACCGACGATCAGCGAGGAGGGCGGCCGCTCGAGCCCCTATGCCTATCGTTCGCCCATCGACCTGACCGATCCGAAATTGCGACGGCTCGCGGCGGCACTCGGTCCCGCCTACATGCGGGTCAGCGGCACCTGGGCGAACGGCACTTATTTCGCCGATACCGACAATCCGTCGCCGGTGCCGCCGTCCGGCTTCAACGGCGTCCTGACGCGGCAGCAGTGGCATGGCGTGGTTGATTTCGCCAAAGTCGTCGATGCGCGGCTCGTCACCTCGTTCGCCGCCAGCGCGGGCGCGCGCGACGTGAATGGAGCATGGAATGCCGATCAGGCGCGCAGGCTGATTTCCTACACGCGCGGCATCGGCGGCCGGATCGCCGCCGCCGAATTCATCAACGAGCCGGACCTCGCGGGTATGGGCGGCGTGCCGTCGGATTACAATGCAAGCGCATACGGCCGCGATTTCGCGACCTTCCACGCCTTCATCAAGTGGGACGATCCGTCGATCATGGTGCTCGGCCCCGGCCTGTCGGGCGAAGTTGCGACCGCGCCCGATTTTGCCGCGGCTACCAAACCCGGCATCGACGTGTTCTCGTATCATCATTACGACATGCTGTCGGAGCGCTGCTCGGGCCACGCGAATCCCCACACCGCGCTGTCCGGGGAACGGCTGGCGCGCACCGATCATGCCCTGGCGTTTCAGCGCGCGCTGCGTGACCGCTTCGCGCCGGGCAAGCCGATCTGGCTCACCGAGACCGCCGAAGCCGCGTGCGGCGGCGATCAATATGCCGCGACATTCCGCGATACGTTCCGCTATCTCGACCAGCTCGGCCGTCTCGCCAAGGCGGACGTGCAGGTGGTGATGCACAACACGCTGGCAGCCAGCGATTACGGTCTGCTCGATGAGATGACATTGACGCCGCGCCCGAACTACTGGGGCGCGTTGCTGTGGCGGAAACTGATGGGGAGTACGGTCCTCGATGCCGGCGGGCCGCGCCACTCCGCCCTGCATGTCTATGCGCATTGTCTGCGCGATGCCGCCGGCGGCGTCGCCGTGCTGGCGATCAATACCGATCGCGACGCAACGCACGCGCTCAGGGTCCCCGATGAGTCCTTTCGCTATACGCTCGATGCGCCGCAATTGCAGGATGCCACCGTGCAGTTGAACGGCGAACGGCTGGCCTTGAACGCGCACGATGAACTGCCGGCGCTTGACGGCCGTGCCACGGCCGCCGGTGTCGCCACCTTCGCGCCGGCGACCATCACCTTTCTCGCGATCCCTGCCGCGCGCAATCCTGCCTGTCACTGACGACGATGTGACATGCGCGAATGTGAGACGGGCTCACCGTCATCCTGAGGTGCGAGCAACACTCGTCGCGAGCCTCGAAGGATGCGGCGACCCTTCAAGGCCATTGCTTTGCAATGGCACCTGCTATTTGCAGATCGCTACTGTTTACAGCTTGTACGCCGTGCGGAAGCCGCCCCAGTGGCGACCGTTGACCCAGATCGGCACGTCGATCTCGCACATCATCACGGTAACGCCGTTGCCCATGTCGCGGGCGTAGCTCTGAATCAGGTAGGCGCGGGTATTGCGGCCTGCGGCGAGGCCAGCGGGATCGTTGAAGATGCGGCGGTTGCGGCTGTTGGCGGTATTCCACGCGACGTCGCCCGGCCGCTGCGGCTGCGAGTAGATCCTGTTGTGCACCGGCAGATAACCGTTGCGGTCCACCGCGATGCTGAACGCCATGCGCTTGTCCTTGGCGAGGAACGCCTCCTGGAACGATGGCAACGCGCGCTCGGTCCAGTCGAGGAAGCGGGTGCGGTGCTGCACCGGATCGGTATTCGGGATCGCGACGTAGTCCTCGTCGAACAGATCGTCGAGCGTGATCGCGTTGCTGGCGACCGCGTCGTCGAACATTTTTGACAACGTCTCGCCCGCCTGCATCGCGCGGGTGACGAAGCCGGTGTTCTCGTCGTGGATCGCCCACAACTTGTCTTCGATGGCGTGGCTCAGCACGGCGTCCGGCGCGACGAAGATTGCCCTGAGACCCGCCTGCGCCCGCCCGGTGCAGCGAATCCGGCAATCGCCGATGCCGTCGAGATGCGCGTTGAGCGGTGCGTCGAGCGGCAGATCCTGCACGACGCTGCCGCCGATCGACAGGCCGTCGAGCGCGAGTTCGTAGACCGCGGCCTTGATCGGTCGCGCGCCGGCGATCTCGATGCCGAGATGGCACGGCAGCCGCTCGCGCATGCGCCAGTCGGTATGGTCCTCGCGCCGCAGCAGCACGGCGCAGCGCGCTTTCAGCTTCTCGGTGAGTTGCGTCACCGCTTCGCCGGCCTGCGCGACGGTTAAGCCGTGCGCTTCGGCCTCACGCGTCGCGGCGTCGATATCGGCGGCGCTGTCGCCGACCGACGCGATGAAGCTCGATGCGGTGGAAGCATTGTTCACCACCTCGCCGGTGGTCACGCCCTGTTCGGCGACGGCGTCGTTGACGTGGCCGAACACTGGGCGGATGGCGCCGATGGCGGTGGAGATGCGATGCACGGCGTCGATCGAACTGGCGGCGTCCTCCTGCAGGGCGTCGATCTTCTTCTTGATCTCTTCGGTGGCAAGCTGGGTCTGCACCGCCAGCGCCTTCACCTCGGAGGCGACCACGGCGAAGCCGCGCCCGGCTTCGCCCGCGCGCGCCGCCTCGATGGTGGAGTTGAGCGCGAGCAGCGTCGTCTGTTTGGCGATCGTGGCGATCAGGTTGACGACGGTGTCGATGGCGGCGGAGGACTCGCGTAAGCGATCGACATTGGCGCCGGCCTCGCGCGCGGCGGTGCTGGCCTCGTCGGCCAGTCGGCTGGCCTCGCGGACCTGGCTGTTGATGCCGTCGGCGGAACTGGTGAAGCGGTCCGCTGCCGCGGTGAAGGTGGCGGCGGTGTCCTTGGCGGTGCTGGTACGCCCGGTGAGCGCGTCGGTGCGCTGACGGATCGCCGTCAGCGTCGCGGCGGTGGACTCCGCGCCGCCGGCCACCGAGGAGGCGGCGTGCTCGAGTTGGCGGATCATGGCCCCGAGTTCGAGTTCCAGCAGGCCGAGGATGTCCTTGGCGGGGTCGCGGACGGTTTCCACGACCGGGGCGGACGACGGCGCGCTGGCGGCGGGTTCGGGACTGTCGGCGTCGACCGCCGCAGCGGTTCGTTTGCGGAAAAACGCCAGTGCCATGATGAGGGATGTCCCGATATGTGACCGTTCGGCGGATTATCGCACCGTGCCGTAAACCGTCGGTTAACCAAGATTGGTGCAGCGCACTTCCTGCGGGGCGGTGCGTGCCGCTTTAAATTTGGCGAGGCCGGGCTTATAAGCCGCGCCTTGGAGAGATTTTGCGAGATCGAGGAGCATTTTCTGCATGGCCGGCCATTCCCAGTTCAAGAACATCATGCATCGCAAGGGGCGTCAGGACGCCCAGAAGTCGAAGCTGTTCAGCAAACTGGCGCGGGAAATCACCGTGGCCGCCAAGCTCGGCACCCCCGATCCGGCGATGAACCCGCGGCTGCGCGCGGCGGTGATCGCGGCGCGGGCGGAAAACATGCCCAAGGACAACATCGAGCGCGCCATCAAGAAGGCGCTCGGCGGCGAGGCGGAGAACTACGACGAGATCCGCTACGAGGGCTACGGCCCCGGCGGCGTCGCCGTCATCATGGAAGTGCTGACCGACAACCGCAATCGCGCCGCCTCCGACATCCGTTCCTACTTCACCAAGTCCGGCGGCAACCTCGGTGAAACCGGATCGGTGTCGTTCATGTTCGATCGCCTCGGGGTGATCGAATACGACGCCGCCAAGGCCTCCGCCGACGACATGCTGGAAGCTGCCATCGATGCCGGCGCCGATGACGTGGTTTCGGCCGAGGGCGGCCATGAGATTTACGCCTCGCAGGAAACCTTCCGCGACGTCGCCAAGGCGCTGGAGGCGAAGTTCGGCGAGGCGCGCAAGGTGGCGCTGGTCTGGAAGCCGCAGAACACGGTGGCGGTGGACGACGAGACCGGCGAGAAGCTGTTGAAGCTGATCGATCTGCTCAACGAGCACGACGACGTGCAGAACGTCTACGCCAACTTCGAGGTGTCCGACGCCTTGATGGCGAAGCTGGGCGGCTGACCCAAACGTCGTCATCCTGAGGTGCGAGCCGCTTTTGCGGCGAGCCTCGAAGGATGCGACCGCCACCCTCCGAGGCTCGCTGCCGCTCGCACCTCAGGGTGACGCGCCTCAGTGCATACAGCGCTTTTTTCTTGACGCCGCCACGGCGAAGGATCATGTCAGCGGCGCGAGGCGTTTCGGCTGCGGCCGCCGCTTCATCACTGGAAACCACGAACATCATGCCAAGCGACAGTCCAGGCAATTTGCCAGGTACGTCGCCGATGACGGTTCCTCGGGTCTGAGAGCCATCAAGCTCACCGGCCCTGCCGTTGTCGGCGGTCCCCGAAGGTGAGCTATGACGGAAATCATTGAAACGGCGGATGGCGCCGTCGATGTGCTGGCCTTGGCCTCGCGGCTGAGCGACGGGCATGTCGCCGACAACGTCGATATCCTCAATCAACTCGACTCCGACGACGCGGCGGCGGTGCTGCTGCTGTTGCCGGTCGAGATGTCGGTGCAGATTCTCGACAAGCCGGAATTGAATTTCGGCGCCGAGATCGTCGCTGCCTTGCCGCGCCAGACTGCCACCATCCTGCTGTCCGGCATGTCGGCCGACATGGCCGCCGACCTCGTGCAGCAACTCGACGAGCCGGTGCGCGACGCGTTGATGCAGGGGCTCGATGCGGCCACGCGCGCGACCATCAAGGACCTGCTCTCCTATCCGGAGAACACCGCCGGCGCGATCATGACGACGGAGTTCGTCAGCGTGCCCGCGACCTGGACGGTGGAGCGCACCTTGCAGCACATCCGCCAGGTCGAGCGCACCCGCGAAACGGTCTACGCCATCTATGTGCTGGATGCCTACACCCGCCGTCTGATCGGCGCGGTGTCGCTGCGCCGCCTGATTGCGGGCGAGCCGACCGACAACATCATGTCGCTCGCGGTGCGCGAGCCGATCACCACCTCGCCCTTGATCGATCGCGAGGACGTGGCGCGGCTGATCTCCAAGCACGACCTTTTGGCGGTGCCGGTGATCGACAAGGCCGGCCATGTGCTCGGCATCGTCACCGTGGACGACATCATCGACACCATCATCGCGGAAAACACCGAGGACGTGCAGAAGTTCGGCGGCATGGAGGCGACCGACGAGCCTTATCTGCAGGTCGGGCTTACGGGCATGATTCGCAAGCGCGGCGGCTGGCTCTGCGTGCTGTTTCTCGGCGAGATGCTGACCGCCAGCGCCATGCAGCACTTCGAGGGCGAACTGGAAAAGGCCATCGTGCTGACCCTGTTCATTCCGCTGATCATGAGTTCGGGCGGCAATTCCGGTTCGCAGGCGACCTCGCTCCTCATTCGCGCGCTGGCGCTGCGCGAAGTGAAGCTCGGCGACTGGTGGCGCGTGGCGCTGCGCGAACTGCCGACCGGATTGATCCTCGGTACGATGCTCGGCGTGATCGGCATCGGCCGTGTGGTGGCGTGGCAGAAGCTCGGCATCTACGACTATGGCGAGCACTGGTTGCTGGTCGGCTTCACGGTGGCTGCGGCGCTGATCGGTGTCGTGACGTTCGGCTCGGTGGCCGGATCGATGCTGCCGTTCATCCTGCAACGCGCCGGCTTCGACCCCGCCAGCGCCTCGGCGCCGTTCGTCGCCACCTTGGTCGATGTCACCGGACTGATGATCTACTTCAGCGTCGCGCTACTGATCCTGAGCGGAACGCTGCTGTAAGCTTGTGTGCAGGTGATGCGACGGTGTCATCCTGAGGTGCGAGCGAAGCGAGCCTCGAAGGATGAGGCCTTCGCCCTTCGAGGCCGTCGCTACGCGCCGGCACCTCAGGGTGACGGCTTACGCTTCGATATTGATTCTGGCCAAGGAAAGCCGCCGCCCTACCTGAACAGCCGCGACAGCCAGTCGGCGGGGCCGGGTGGCGGCGGCAGCGGGCGCGGCGGCGGCGCATAGCGGCGCTGTTGCGGCGAGGCGTCGCCGAAACGCGGATCGTTGGTGCGGACGATAATGTGCTGTCG
>JBARXT010000023.1:0-12296 GCA_049647485.1 Xanthobacteraceae bacterium | reverse complement strand
GGATCAAGCGGATCGGCCAGCGCATCGAGCCGCTCGCGGAACAGACGGTCGACGCTGTCGCCGCGCGTCACCGGCAATCCGGTCTCGACGCCGATCACGCGCACCGCGCCATCGGTGCGGAAGAAACTCGCCTCCAGCCGCCGCGCGCCCTTGCCGTCGCGATTCATGCTGGCGATCAGCGTTTGCGCCAGACGGGACAGCGTCGCGACGATCACCGTGTCGGTCGCCACCGGTTCGGCAAACCGCCGCTCCGCGATATAGTCCGGCAACGGCTTGCGCGGCGAGATCGGCGCATCGTGCACGCCCAGCGCCTGCTCCAGCAGCGCGACAAAATCCGCGCCGAAGCGCGCTGCAATCTCGTGGCGGCCGCGCGCGGCGACATCGCCGATGGTCTTCAATCCGGCACGGCGCAAGCCGCGCGTGATGGCGTCGTCGGCGCCGAGCGTAAACACCGGCAGCGCGGCGACCGCCGCCGTCTCCTGCCCCTCGGCAACGATGCAACCGGGCCGCGCGCGCGTCAGCGTCCGCGCGCAGTTAGCGGTGCCGGCGATGGCGGCGCTGACGACAAAATCTTGTCGTCGCAGGGCGTCACAGATGGTCTTCAGCATCGACGTTTCACCGCCGAACAGATGCGCGCAGCCGCTGATATCGAGCAGCAGGCCATGCGGCGGATCGAGCGCCACCAGCGGCGTGAAGCGGTCGCACCAGTCGGCGATATCGTTCAACGTCTGTGCATCGGCCGCATCGTCGGCATCGAATACCGCGATGTCCGGGCAGATCGCGCGCGCGTTCGCCAACGGTAGTCCGGGCTCGAGCCCCAACCGCGTCGCGGCATCATTGAGCGCCGAAATCACCAGCGCGTTGTGATCCTTGGCGACGACGATGCAGGGCGATCCATCAACCTGCGCGTCGTTGCAGTGTGATCGCCGCTTGATGCGATCGGTCGGCAGGCGCGGCAGCCACAGGCTGAGGATGCGTCGCCGCACCTCCGAAGGAGGCGTCACGGAAAAGGCACTCATCACAATTCCATTCCATGATCCACTGGCCGGTCTGGCCATGACGATTGCGAACCAGTCGGGCTTCAAACACAGGGGCGCCCCATCCCTGCCACGACGGCCGCGGCGGCGAACGCGCCGCGCGCACCATCCATCGCGTCTCGGCGGTGCTCGGCAAAGGCGCGGCCGCGATCCGCAGCATCAGACTGGCGACGCCGGAGCCGCGCGCCGCCAATGTCAGCTTGCGGCTGGCGACCAGATCAACATGGCGGGTCTCGCCCCAGATCTCGGTGACGACAGCGCCGAGCGCATCGCAGGCCAAGGCATCGGCCGTGATCTGCAACGCAGTCTCGACATCGGGCGTGCGCACCGTCACCACCGCGCACGGATCGAGACCGAGTTCGCACCAGCCGCTCATCGCCAGCACGCCGTTCTCGCGCTCGGAAAAATCCTGCCGAATCCATATCAGCGGCCGCCGCGCCGCGACGCGCGATGCGAGGCCGGCGATAAAGCCGGTGGCGGTCGCCGCCTGCGCGCCGGTTGCGAACACTTCATGTAGCGCGCCGCGCAGCAGGCCGCCTTGCAGCGTCGCATCGGCTTCGTCATGACCGAGCGCCGCGCGCGGCGGCCCTTCTCCGCCGAAGGAGAGACCATCGCCTTCCAGACGCCCGATGTCCCTGCGCAGACGCGCAAGCGTGCTGATGCGCGCGCGTTCCATGCGCCGCTCCTTCAACCGATGGCTTTCAAAAATCTGCGACCATAGCCAGAGAGGACAACCCGTTACTGGCTATAATGTTCATGATATGTTCTATATAAACATCTAGCGCCGCAAAGAGTCAATCGGGCTTTGCAGACAACCGTTTTCCCAGCCGGAGCGCTATTGGCGGAACCTTCCCGAAGCGCAACTGATTAAACCGCTAATCGCCGAAGCGGCCCGCCGTAGCAATGATATGATCAACGCCGCGGCAACCCTGCCGACCAGACCACAACGTCGGGACGAGGCTGCGATGAGACGCAAAGCACCGGATGCCGCCGACAACCTCTCGACCCTGCGTGCGGAGGCGGAGGATTGCCGTGCCTGCCCGTTGTGGAAGGACGCGACGCAGACAGTTTTCGGCGAAGGGCCCTCTCCCGCGCCGCTGATGCTTGTCGGCGAGCAACCCGGCGACAAGGAAGACCTCGCCGGGAAGCCGTTCGTCGGACCCGCAGGTCAGATGCTCGACCGCGCGCTGGACGAAGCTGGCATCGATCGCAACAAGGTCTACGTCACCAATGCCGTGAAGCATTTCAAGTTCGTGCCGCGCGGCAAGGTTCGCTTGCATCAGAAGCCGAACACCGCCGAGATCAGGGCGTGCCGCCCGTGGTACGAACGCGAGCGCGCGGTGGTGAAACCGGCGCTGGTGGTAGCGATGGGCGCGACCGCTGCGCAAAGTGTCTTCGGCAAGATCACGCCGATCAACAAGAACCGGGGCCATCTCATCGACCTGCACGATGGCGCGCAGGCATTGGTGACGGTGCATCCGTCGTATCTGTTGCGGCTGCCGGATCACACCGCCAGGACGCGCGAGTATCGACGCTTCGTCGACGACCTCAAGATCGCGGCCACGCGGCTGCGCAAGCTGATGCACGCCGCGTGACACATTGCGGTCGGTCGTTACCGTTGCGCCGGAACGGCAACTATGCCGCTGCGGCCATGTTGACCGATGCTTCGGCAAGCGTCGTCAATGCCACGTCCGTCTTCTTCTCCTGCTGCAGTGTCTCGTCCAGCAATCGCACGGCATCCTTCATGCCGAGTTGCGTCGCCCACTGCTTCAAGGTGCCGTAACGGGAAATCTCGTAATGCTCCACCGCCTGCGCAGCGGCAAGCAGGCCGGCATCAAGGGCTTCGCAACCCTTGTACTCCTCCATGATTTCCTTGCCCTCGTCGAGGATGCCGACGATCGCATCGCAGGTCTTGCCACGCGCCGGCTTTCCGAGCAGTTCGAAAATCTGCTCAAGGCGATCGACCTGGCCTTCGGTTTCGTCGTGGTGCTTCTCGAACGCCGCGCGCAGTTTGTCGGAACTGGCGGCCTTCGCCATCTTCGGGAGAGCTTTCAGAATTTGCTTCTCGGCGTAGTAGATATCCTTCAGCGTATCGAGGAACAGATCATTGAGATTCTTATCCTTCGCGGTCATTGCTGACTCCATGATGTGAGATGGCGGACAGTGCCGCCTCTCAACGTCATGTCACGAGGCTTGTTCCTTGCCGTCGCATGGTCGTGCCGATTTCTTTGTCGGCGCGAAGTCTCACGCCGCGAGCGTCTGCTCCACCAGCTTCACCCAATACGACGTCCCATAGACGATCGCTTCGTCGTTGAAGTTGTAGGCCGGGTGATGCAGGCCGGCGCTGTCGCCATTGCCGACGAAGATGAAAGCGCCGGGCCGCGCTTCCAGCATATAGGCGAAATCCTCGGCGCCCATCATCGGCGGCACACTGTGGACGTTGGCCTGCCCGACAACCTCGCTGGCGATCCGGGAAGCGATGTCGGTCTGCTCGGGGTGATTGACCGTCACCGGGTAGCCGCGCTCGTAGACGAGGTCGATCTTCGCGCCGGTCTGCTGCGCGATGCCGGCGACGACCTCCCGCACCCGTTGCTCCACCAGATCGCGCACTTCCGACGTCAGCGCGCGCACCGTGCCCTTCAATTCGGCGATCTGCGGAATGACGTTACGCGCGTTGCCGGCATGGAACTCGCACATCGAGATCACCGCCGCCTCGAGCGGATCGACGTTGCGCGACACGATGGATTGCAGTGCGGTGACGAGTTGCGCGCCGACCAGCACGGAATCGATGCACTTATGCGGCCGCGCGGCATGGCCGCCGATACCTTCGATGCGGATATCGATGGCGTCGGTCGAGGCCATGATCGGCCCCGGTCGCAGCGCAAACGCACCCACCGGCAGGCCGGGTCCGTTATGCATGCCGTAGACCTGATCGATCTTGAAGCGTTCCATCAGGCCGTCCTTGATCATGGCGTCGGCCCCGGCGCCGCCCTCTTCCGCCGGCTGAAAGATGACGACCGCGTCGCCGGCGAAGTTGCGCGTCTCCGCCAGATAACGCGCCGCACCCAGCAGCATCGCAGTGTGGCCGTCATGGCCGCAGGCGTGCATCTTGCCCGGCGTTTTCGACGCATATGGCAGGTTGGTCTCTTCCTCGATCGGCAGCGCGTCCATGTCGGCGCGCAGGCCGATCACCTTGAAATCGCCGTCCGCCGCCTTGCGGCCCTTGATGACGCCAACCACGCCGGTGCGCCCCAGCCCGGTCGCCACCTCGTCGCAACCGAACTCGCGCAACCGGTCCGCCACGAAGGCCGCCGTGTCATGCACGTCGTACATCAGTTCCGGGTGGGCATGCAGATGCCGCCGCCAGGCCATGATGTCCGGTTGCAGGTCGGCGATACGATTGATGACGGGCATGATTGACCTCGAATGCGCCCGAAGCGCGGGGTGGAAATCGGGGACCGCGAGGCTAGCATGCCGGGACATTTCACCCAAGAGAGGCAGCGCAAAGCCGGAGCGGCAAAAATTCCGTCCGATAGCCAATGTACAGGGGGACGGCACGGCGTTATGGCATCTTTCGGGAATTGCCGGCTTTTCAGCACCGGCGCAGAAGAAAATACGGTGGGATATGGTGAAACGGATCGAGGGCGAGTTCGACTACATCGTCGTGGGCGCGGGAACGGCGGGCTGCGTCACCGCCAACCGCCTCACCGAAAGCGGCAAGCATCGCGTGCTGTTGCTGGAAGCCGGCGGTCGGGACAACTGGATCTGGTTTCACGTTCCGGTGGGCTACCTGTTCGCGATCGGCAATCCGCGCGCCGACTGGCTGTTCAAGACCGAACCGGAGCCGGGTCTCAACGGCCGCGCGCTGAACTACCCGCGCGGCAAGGTGATCGGCGGCTGCTCGGCCATCAATGGCATGATCTCGATGCGCGGCCAGGCCGCCGATTACGATCACTGGCGGCAACTCGGCCTCACCGGCTGGGGCTGGGACGACGTGCTGTCGGAATTCAAGCGGCTGGAGGATCACTTCCTCGGCGCCACCGAGCATCACGCAACCGGCGGCGGCTGGCGCATCGAGCAGCAACGCCTGACCTGGAGCATCCTCGACGCGATCCGCAATGCCGCCGTCGAAATGAACATTCCGCGCAGCGACGATTTCAACACCGGCGACAACGAGGGCGTCGGCTATTTCCACGTCAACCAGAAGCGCGGGCGGCGGTGGTCGGCGGCGCGCGGCTTTCTCAAGCCGGCACTGAACCGCCCCAATCTGCGGCTTGAAACCAGCGTGCTGGTCGATCGCCTGATCGTCGAGAACGGCCGCGCCGTCGGTGTGCGCTTCTCGCGCGGCGGCGAAACCTTCGAGGCCCGCACCAACGGCGAGATGATCCTGTGCTCCGGCGCGGTCGGCTCGCCCGCAATCCTGCAACGCTCCGGCATCGGTCCCGCCGACTGGCTCAACGCGCTTGGCATCGATGTGATTGCCGACCGGCCCGGCGTCGGCGGCAATCTGCAGGACCATCTGCAGCAACGCGCGATCTACAAGGTGTCCGGCGTCAAGACGCTGAACGAAACCTATACTTCGCTGATCGGCCGCGGGCTGATGGGCGCGGAATATCTGCTGCGCCGCCGCGGCCCGATGACCATGGCGCCGTCACAACTCGGCATCTTCACGCGCTCCAGCCCCGGACGCGAGCGCGCCAATATCCAGTTCCACGTGCAGCCGCTGTCGCTCGAAAAATTCGGCGATCCGCTGCATCGCTTCCCGGCAGTGACGGTCAGCGCCTGCAACCTGCAACCGACCTCGCGCGGCACCATCCGCCTGCGTTCCGCCGCGCCGGATGCGGCACCGATCATCGCGCCGAACTATCTCGCCACCGACGAAGACCGGCAGGTCGCGGCCGATGCCATTCGCGTGACCCGCCGACTGATGAAGCAGAAGGCGCTCGCACCCTATCGGCCGGATGAATATCTGCCCGGCCCGAAGGTCGGCGACGACGACGCCTCGCTGGCGAAGGCCGCGGGCGATATCGGCACCACGATCTTCCATCCGGTCGGCACCGCCAAGATGGGCCTGCAAAGCGACCCGACCGCCGTGGTCGACGAACGGCTGCGGCTCTACGGCATCGAAGGCCTGCGCGTGGTCGATGCGTCGGTGATGCCGACCATCACCTCCGGCAATACCAACACGCCGACCGCGATGATCGCCTCGAAGGCCTCGGCGATGATTTTGGCGGACGCGCGGTAGCACGGGCCGTCATTGTCGGGCTTGACCCGGCAATCCATCCTTTCAAAAAGATGGATACGCGGATCAAGTCCACGCATGACGATGGATGATTGCATCGCCTCCGGGACACGAAAGCAACGGCGAAGAAAAAGGGCGCGGAGTTTCCTCCGCGCCCTTTCGCATTCTGAATTCGCTGAACTTATGCGCGGCCGAGTTCGAACGCCTTGATCTCCTTGGTCCGCTGCGAGGTCAACTCCGCCTGGTGATCGGTGGCGATGGCCACATACACCGCCGGCAGCACGAACAGCGTGAACAGCGTGCCGATAGTCATGCCGGCCACAACGACAAGACCGATGGAGAAGCGGCTCGCCGCGCCGGCGCCGGTGGCGGTGAGCAGCGGCAACAGGCCGGTGACCATCGCGGCGGTGGTCATCAGAATCGGCCGAAGCCGAACCCGCGCCGCCTTCTCGATGGCAGCCCGCTTGTTGAGGTTCTCGTTGAGCTGCAATTCGTTGGCGAACTCCACCATCAGGATGCCGTGTTTGCTGATCAGGCCGATCAGCGTCAACAGCCCGACCTGCGTATAGATGTTGATCGTCGCCATACCAAAGAACAGCGGGATCAACGCACCGGAGATCGCCATCGGCACGCTGATCAGGATGACCAGCGGGTCGCGCAAGCTCTCGAACTGCGCCGCCAGCACCAGGAAGATGATGATCAGCGCGAAGCCGAACGCAATCGCCAACTGGTTGCCTTCCGTCACATACTGCCGCGCGTCCGCGAGGTAGTCATGACTGAAACCCGCCGGCAGATTCTTCGCCTGGCTTTCGAGGAAGTCGACCGCCTGCCCCACGGTGACGCCGGGCATCGGCACCGCCTGGAAGGTCGCGGCGTTGAGCTGGTTATAGTGCGACAGCGCGTTCGGATCGGTGCCGGTCTGAACCGATACCAGCGTCGAAAGCGGAATCTGCTGGCCGCTCGAACTCGGCACATAGTAGCCGTCGAGCGATTCCGGCGACAGCCGCAATTCGCGTGGCACCTGCGGGATCACCTGATAGGAACGCCCTTCCAGATTGAAGCGATTGACATAGTTGCCGCCAAGCAGCGTTGCCAGCGTCGCGCCGAGCTGTTGCATGGTCACGCCGAGATCGTTCGCCTTGGTGCGATCGATGGCGACGCGCACCACCGGCTGGTTGAAGTCGAGGTCGCTGTCGGTGACGATGAACAGGCCGCTCTTTTGCGCCGCCGCTTTCAGCTTGACCATCTCCTCGTAGACCGCCTGGAAGCCGGCGGTGGAGTAGATCACCATCTGCACCGGCAGACCGCCTGGCCCGCCCGGCAGCGGCGGCAGGTTGAAGGCGAAGGCCTGAACACCCTCGACCTTGCTGATCTCGGCCTGCACCAGCGGCTTCAGCGCGATCGACGAGCGCTTGCGCTCATCCCACGGCTTCAGCAGCATGCCGGCGATGCCGTTGTTGATGCCGGCGATGCCGTTGATCATGAAACGGAGGTCGGTTTCCGGGAAACTCGCGAAGGCCTTGTCGAGCTTGTCGCCGTAGAAATCCATGTAATCAATGTTGGCGTATTTCGGCCCCTTGATCACCGAGAACACGATGCCCTGATCTTCTTCGGGCGCCAGTTCCTTGGAGGTGTGCATGTACATGAAGCCGACCAGCCCGAGGATGGCGACCGCGAACAGCGCAGTGATCGGCCGATAGTCGAGCGAACGATCCAGCCGCCGACCGTACCAGTTGGTCACCGCAGTGAAAACGGTATCGACCTTGCGCGCAAACCAGCCTTGCGACTCGTGCTTGAGCAACACCGAACACATCATCGGCGACAGCGTCAGCGCGACGATGCCGGAGACGATCACCGCGCCGGCCAAGGTGAAGGCGAATTCGCGGAACAGCGCGCCGGTGAGGCCGCCGAGGAAGCCGATCGGCGCGTACACCGCCGCCAGCGTGATGGTCATGGAAATGACCGGCCCGACGATTTCGCGCGCGCCTTGTAGTGACGCCTGTACCGGCGTCTTGCCTTCCTCGAGATGGCGGTGAATGTTCTCCACCACAACGATGGCGTCGTCGACGACGAGACCGATCGCCAGCACCATCGCCAGCAGCGTGAGCAGGTTGAAACTGAAACCGGCGGCAATCATCAGCGCGCAGACGCCGACCAGCGACAACGGAATCGTCACCACCGGAATGATGACCGAGCGCAGCGACGCCAGGAACAGGAAGATCACCACGATGACGATGGCAACCGCCTCGACCAGCGTGTTGCGCACCTCCTCGATCGACGAGGTGATGAATTTTGTGGAGTCATAGGCCACCTTCATCTTCATCGACGGCGGCAGGTTGCGCTCGATATCCGGGAACAGCTTGCGCACGCCGCGCACGATGTTCAGCGGGTTGCCCTGCGGGGTCGCCTGCACACCGATGAAGATGGCTCGCTGACCGCTGAAAGCGACGCTGGCGTCGGTGCTTTGCGCCGCCAGTTCGACCTCCGCGATGTCCTCCATGCGGACGAAACCGCCATCTTTCGCCTTCACCGTCATCCGCTTGAACTGTTCAACGTTTTGCAGGTCGGTGTTGGTGGAGACGTTGGAGATCGTATAGTAGCCCTTGGTCTGACCGGCCGCCGCCTGGAAATTGTTGGCGGCGATCGCAGCGGTGACTTCGGTGGTGGTCACGTTACGGCCCGCCATCTTCACCGGATCGAGCCACACCCGCATGGCGAAGGTCTGGCCACCGAGAATATCCGCCGACGCCACGCCGTCGACCGTCGACAGGATCGGCTGCACCACGCGCGTCAGATAGTCGGAGATCGCCGATCCCGACAATTCATCGCTGGAGAATCCGAGATACATCACCGCCGTGGTTTCGCCGGTCGACTTCAGGATCACCGGGTCGTTGGCTTCCTTCGGGATCAGGTACTTCACCGAATTGACCTTCGACAGCACTTCGGTCAGCGCCGCGCTCGGATCGAAGTTCAGCTTGACGAAAACCTTGATCTGGCTCTGGCTCTGGGTCGAGTTCGACGTGATGTAATCGACGCCTTCGGCCGAAGCCACCGCCTGCTCGATCGGCGTGGTGATGAACCCCTGCATCAATTCCGGCGACGCACCCGGATAGGCCGTCGTCACGGTGATCACCGTATTCGACAGCTTCGGATATTGCCGGATCGGCAGCTTGAATGCGGCGGCAGCGCCGATCAGCAGGATCAGCAGGCTGATGACAACCGACAATATCGGCCGCTTGATGAAGATATCGGTGAATGCCATTGCAGGCGCTCCATGGACGGTCGGCGCCCTCTCGGGTTCGACCGGCAAACGTTTGGATCGGACTGAGGCCGCGGGACGCGGCCTCAGCTATCAGTTTCGTGCATCAGTTCCGCGGCGGCGGATTCTTGATCTGCGGCAGCGGGTCCTTCGAGACTTCCACCGCGGCGCCGGATTGCAGTTTCAATTGTCCGACCGCGACAACCTTGTCGCCCGCCTCCACGCCCTTGGTGATCACCGCGCGGCCGTTGACGCGGTCACCGGTGCGGACGAAGGTCCGCTCGGCGGTGAGGCTGGTCTTGCCGTCCTCTTCCTTCTTTTCCTTGATGAGATAGACGGAGTCGCCATAGAGCGTGTATTCGACGGCGGTTTCCGGAACGGTGACCACCGCCGGCTTCTCCGGCAGCACGACCGTGGTGGTGGCAAACATGCCAGGCTTCAGGATGCCTTCCTGATTCTGGATCGTCGCCTGCACACGAATGTTGCGGGTGTCAGTTGAAATCTGCGGCTCGATGGTGGTGATCTTGCCGTCGAAGGTCTTGCCCGGATAGGCGTCGACTTCGACGCGCACCACCTGCCCGACCGCCAGCTTGCCGCTGTCCTTCTCCGTTACCGTGAAGTTCGCGAACAGTCTCGACAGATCCGTCAGCGAGACGATCTGGGTGCCGGCGGTGAGGAATTGACCGACCTCGACGTGACGCACGCCGAGCACGCCGTCAAACGGTGCGCGCACCAGCTTCTGCGAGATGATCGCCTCGCTCTTGGCGATGCCGGCGCTGGCCTGATCGAACGCGGCCTGTGCCTGATCGACGGTCTCCTGCGGCCCGAACTGGCGCGCCGCCAGTTGCTTGGCACGATCGAGCGACAGTTCCGCCACCTTGGCCTGCGCCTTGTAATTGGCGAGATCGCCTTGGTCCGGCTTGTCGAACAGTTGCACCAGCGGCTGTCCTTTGGTGACGTGGCTGCCCGCAGTGAACATGATGTCGGTGATGCGGCCGTTGACGTCCGACGTCACGTTGACCTGATGCACCGCCGCGAGTTCGCCGACCGCGCGAAGCAGGTTCGGAATCACTTCCGACTTGGCTTCGGCGGCGCTCACCGTCACCGGCGGCGGCTTATTGTTGGCAAAGAACTGCGCGATCATGTGGCTGCGGAAGGCATTGAAGCCGACCAGCCCGCCGACGAGGATCGCCAGCAGGATGCCGACGATGATGAACCAGCGCAGGCGCCGGACCGGCTTGCTACCGCGCGGCTGCTCGCCGGGGCCACGTGTGTTTGTCTCGTGTTGAATCTTTTCGGCGTTGGCCGGCATGTTCGATTCCGTCGCTAGTGTCATGTCATGCACTTTCCGCGGTTCTCTGCGGCATCAGGTCCGGCGGAAGATCGCGGTCCAGATGCGCGGCGATCGCTTTCTCATTCAATCCAATTCCGCGAAGAATAAATTCGCAGACTTGCCGCTCGAACTGAGCGGCCTCCCCGTAAGACAAACAATCCGTCGGCGGCAGCTTCGTCAGTACCAGTTGCAGCACCATGTGGTGAGCGAACCAGAACAGATTGATCGGCCGTTGTCCGACTTCCGATGCATCTCCTGCCTCTACCGCCCGCTGGAGCGACGCCGTGAAGACAGACCCGATGAGGTCTCCTACCTTTTCATAAAGAACGCGCGCGAACTCACCGTCATCCAGTTGGCTCGTGATCATGAGCCGCAAGCGCTGGGCTTCCTCCTCATCCGGCGCATCGGATGTCTGAAGAAAGTGGCCTACCATGCCGCGGATCAGCACCACGAGCGTTTCGGTCGACGGCGCCAATCCGAGCAACGTCACCAGCTTCGGATCCGCCTCGCAGGCTTCTGCCAGAATCGCGGCGTAGAGCGCGGATTTAGTCGGAAAATGCTTGAACAGCAATCCTTCCGAAATCGAGGCCGCCGCAGCGATGCTTTTTGTGGTGGTGCCAGCGAATCCGGTCCGCGCAAAGCACCGCTTCGCCGCCGACAGGATCAGTTCTCGCCGCAGGTCGCTGGTCATGCGAATGGTGGTCATTCGACGTGAGTAAACACTCACTTGTAAAATGTCAAGTTCCTTGCTGCAACGCACCATTACTCCGCGACCGCCAATCGGTTCCCTGCCATTTCGTCGAGCCGGCAAACCGGTATAGTCCTCGACAAACGAGAACCGGCATGACTAAAACCCTGCGCAGACCGACGGCGAAAGAACTGGCAGACAATTTCGACATCGAGAAACTGACGCCGGAATTTTACGCCGACCCCTACCCGACCTATCGTGCGCTGCGGGACTTGGCGCCGCTGAAGCGGCTGCCAAACGGCGGCTATTTCCTGACCCGCTACGGCGACCTCGTCGCCGCCTACAAGACCACACGTGCCTACAGTTCCGACAAGAAGCGCGAGTTCGCACCGAAATACGGCTCGTCGCTGCTCTACGAGCACCACACCACCAGCCTCGTATTCAACGACCCTCCCGCGCATACGCGGGTGCGCCGTCTGATCATGGGTGCGCTGTCGCCGCGCGCCATCGCCGAGATGGAGCCGGGCCTGATCGCGCTGGTGGACCGCCTGCTCGACGCCATGGAAGCCAAGGGCCACGCCGAACTGATCGAGGACTTCGCGGCCGCCATTCCGATACAGGTGATCGGCAACCTGCTCGACGTGCCGCATGACGAACGCGGCCCCCTGCGCGACTGGTCGCTGGCGATCCTCGGCGCGCTCGAGCCGGTCATCAGCGCTGAGGCCTTCAAACGCGGC
>JBARXT010000022.1:0-1639 GCA_049647485.1 Xanthobacteraceae bacterium | reverse complement strand
GAACGGGGTGGCGGCCGGCGGCGCGGCCGGTGGCGCAACATGCGCCGGCGCAGCGGCGGAAGCCTCGCCAGCTTCACCCTCGCCGTTCGGCGCGGCGGCGATCATGTTGTTCTTGGCGTCCGGTCCGGCGTAGGTCGCTTCCAGGTCGATGATATCGCGCAGGAAGATCTTGCCTTCGTTGAGTTCGTCGCGCCAGATGATGATGGCCTGGAAGGTCAGCGGGCTTTCGCACAGGCCTGCGATCATCGCCTCGCGGCCGGCCTCGATGCGCTTGGCGATGGCGATTTCGCCCTCGCGCGACAGCAACTCGACGGTGCCCATCTCGCGCAGATACATCCGCACCGGATCGTCGGTGCGTTCGCCCGGCTCGGACTTCTTGGTTTCGGTGACGGCCTTGGAGGTGACCTCGACCAATTCGTTGTCGGTCTCTTCCTCGGCGTCTTCCTTGTTCTCTTCCTCGGCGTCGTCGTCGTTTTCGGAGACGTTGATGCCCATGTCGGAGAGCATCGCCATGATGTCTTCGATCTGTTCGGGCGAGGTCTGGTCGGAAGGCAGCACTTCATTGAGCTGATCGAAGGTGACGAAGCCGCGCTTTTTCGCCTGCTTGATCATCTTCTTGACTGCCGCATCGGACAGGTCGAGCAAGGGGGACGGCGCGTCCGCGCTGTCCTTCTCCGGCGCATCCGCCGCCTTGTCGTCTTTTTCCTTGTCCTTGACTTGCAGCGTCTTTGCCTTGGTGGCCATTCAATGCTCCTGAAACGCGCTCACGCCGGGGCGACGTCGCCCGCCCCTTATCACTTTCATGCAGACGCGGAAAAGGCGGCGCACCTCTCGCCACCCCCACATCAGCTTTGCCGATTGTGCACTTTGGCCGGACCATGAGCCAAAGCCGTTAAGTCTCGCTTAACCCTGTATTTGCAGCCAAATTCCCGTCTTGGCGAGTCTTTTCGCGGTTCCGCCGCCTCACGCCCGCCTGCCGTCATGTCGTCGTCTGGATGCGCCCCGAGGATTCGCCGAACCCCTCGATCAGGGCTTCGGTGCCTTCTATCGATTCCAGGCGGGCGTTGACATCCTTGAGCCAGGCGAAATTGGCGTCGGTCTGCGCTTCGCTCAGCGCCAATTCGGCATCCTTCAATTCCCTAAGTAAGGAGTGCTCCTTGCGATGCAAGGTAACCAACTGATGCCACGTCGAAAGAACATCCTCGGCAGCGGCGCCCGGCTGCGCGCCCCACACGTTTCGGGTCGTCAGCGCGTGCTCAACCGATTGAATCTGCTTTGAATATCCGGATTTCTCCAACCATGCCCGGAGCCGCGCGCTATCCGCCGCCGCATCGTCGGCATGGCTGTCGTCGGCGAACGAGCCGATGATCCCGGCGCGCAGCCGGTGCGCCTCCGGGTGGGCGAATTCGAGCGCGGCGACCTGCTCAAGCCGATCATGCAGCAGCCAGGGGTGATTGAGCAGACATTGCAGGATCAGCGCCTCGCGCCGCGACAGCGTGCTGCGCTGGCCGCGCATGATCGGGCTGTTGGCGAGATGCGGACTGGCCACCTGATAGGGCCCCCGGCCGAGCCCCTGAGCGAGGCCAGCCTGTGGACGACTGCCGGGCCCGCCCGGCCGTGCCGGGCCGCGTGGCACAAA
>JBARXT010000021.1:0-29632 GCA_049647485.1 Xanthobacteraceae bacterium | reverse complement strand
CCGCGAGCAGGTTCTTGCCGTCATCGGTGTCCAGAAACTTGCCGAGCGCCTCGACGCGGCGCACGACCATCAAGATATCTCGGGAATTTCCACTGCCTGGAACGTCTCTCCCTGCACCTTGAGCAAGAACTGCATCGACAAGGTCATGCCGCGCGCCCTGATCGCGCAATTGAACTTTCAATCGGTCTCCAATGAAATCAATCAATGAAAATGCTGTGCTAGCTGAATCATGGTTCGGAAAAAGATCGCCGTGCTTGATCAACAAAGATGTCAATTCAAGAGGC
Source organism: Xanthobacteraceae bacterium (assembly GCA_049647485.1). GTDB lineage: Bacteria > Pseudomonadota > Alphaproteobacteria > Rhizobiales > Xanthobacteraceae > 62-47. The sequence goes on along the minus strand of JBARXT010000021.1, from coordinate 29,348 downwards.
TGCTTATTATCAAGGATAGAGCGAATAATACCTAAACCCGCTCTCCGCAGCGCATAGGGGTCTTTCGAACCCGTCGGCTTCTCGTCGATGGCCCAAAAGCCAACCAGCGTATCGATCTTGTCGGCCAGCGCGACCGCGATCGCGACCGGATCGCTCGGCACGCGATCGTTCGGGCCCTGCGGCTTGTAATGGTCCTCAATCGCCTGCGCGACGCTGGCATCTTCGCCTTGCGCCAGCGCGTAGTATTTTCCCATCAGACCTTGCACTTCGGGGAATTCGCCGACGACTTCGGTGAGCAGGTCGGTCTTCGCCAGACGCGCCGCGCGCTTGGTCTTCTCGACATCGGCGCCGACCAGCGGCGCGATCTCGGCGGCGAGGCGTTCGATACGCGCGATGCGCTCCGCCTGGGTGCCGAGCTTTTCGTGGAATACGATGCCGTCGAACTTCGGCAACCGCGCTTCGAGCTTGGTCTTGAGGTCGGTATCGTAGAAGAACTTCGCGTCCGACAACCGCGCGCGAATGACGCGCTCGTTGCCCCCGACGATGGCCTTGCCGCCGTCGCTCGCCTCGATGTTGGCGACGAGGATGAAGCGGTTGGCAAGCTTACCCGTCTTCGGATCGTTGACGACAAAGCACTTCTGGTTGTTGCGGATGGTGGCGCGGATCACTTCACCCGGAATCGACAGGAAAGACTCGTCGAACGAGCCCATCAGCACCACCGGCCATTCGACGAGGCCCGACACCTCATCGAGCAGTCCCTGATCCTCGATCAGCTCGAAACCTTGCGCGAACGCCAGCTCCTTGGCGTCGGCGAGAATGATGCCCTTGCGGCGGGCGGAATCGAGCACCACCTTGGCGCCGAACAGTTTCGCTTCGTAGTCCTCGAAGCGGCGCACGCTGAATTCGGCGGGCGCCATGAAACGATGGCCGCGCGTCACCTGCCCTGCCTTGATGCCGGCGACGTCGAACGCGACGACGTCCGGCTCCTCGGTTTCCATGCCGAACGTCGCGACAATGGAATGCAGCGGGCGCACCCATTGCAGCGCGCTGGGCTTCGCCGACAATTCACCCCACCGCATCGCCTTCGGCCACGGGAAGGTGCGGATGATGACGGGAATGATCTCGGCGATCACGTCGATGGCGGGACGCCCGGTCTTCTCGATCAGCGCGACGTAAAAATCGCCTTTCTTCGGGTCCTTCTGAATCGTCGCCTCGTCGAGCGACTTCAATCCGGTCGCTTTAAGGAAGCCCTGCACGGCGGCGTCCGGCGCGCCGACTTTCGGTCCCTTGCGCTCGTCCTTCAGGTCCGGCTGCCGTGCCGGCAGTCCGTGAATGGTCAGCGCGAGGCGGCGCGGCGTCGCGAAGGATTTCGCGCCGTCATAGACGAGGCCTTCGGCGACCAGCTTGTCGGTCACCATCTTGCGCAGATCGTCGGCGGCCTTCGCCTGCATTCGCGCGGGAATTTCCTCGGAGAACAGTTCGAGAAGAAGATCGGGCATCGCTTACACTCCACCCGCTTCGGTCTTGATCCAGGCTTCGCCGCAGGCCTTCGCCAGTTCGCGCACCCGCAGGATGTAGCTCTGCCGCTCGGTCACCGAGATGACGCCCCGCGCATCCAACAGGTTGAAGACGTGGCTGGCCTTGATGCACTGGTCGTAAGCCGGCAGCGCCATCAGATGGCGCTCCTTCTTGCCACCTTCCCATCCCGCTTCGAGATACTTGCGGCAGGCGCCCTCGGCCATCTTGAACTGCTCGAACAGCATCGCGGTGTCGGCATGCTCGAAATTGTGCCGCGAGTATTCCTGCTCGGCTTGCAGGAACACGTCGCCATAGGTCACCTTGTCGGCGCCTTCGCGGCCGTTGAAGTTGAGATCGTAGACGTTCTCGACGCCCTGCACGTACATCGCAAGACGCTCGAGGCCGTAGGTGAGTTCGCCCGCCACCGGCGCGCATTCGACGCCGGCAACCTGCTGGAAGTAGGTAAACTGCGACACTTCCATGCCGTCGCACCAGCACTCCCAGCCGAGTCCCCATGCACCCAGCGTCGGGCTTTCCCAATCGTCCTCGACGAAACGGATGTCGTGCACCGCGGCGTCGACGCCGATCGCAGCCAGCGACTTCAGATAAAGATCTTGGATGTCCGGCGGCGACGGCTTCAGGATCACCTGAAACTGATAGTAGTGCTGCAAACGGTTCGGGTTCTCGCCGTAGCGGCCGTCCTTCGGCCGCCGCGACGGCTGCACGTAAGCCGCGTTCCAGCGCTTCGGTCCCAGCGCCCGCAAGGTCGTCGCCGGATGGAACGTGCCCGCCCCCACCTCCATGTCGTAGGGTTGCAGGATGACGCAGCCGTGGTCGGCCCAATAGCGCTGCAACGTCAGGATCAGTCCCTGGAACGAGCGTTCGGGACGCATGTGAGATGGCATGGAGTCCATAAGCAGCTTCTGGATGAGGTCGGAGGTCACGAGTCGCGCGGACCGTATCGGCGGTGCCCCCCGGAATCAAGGCAACCTCCGGATAAAGCAACTCACGTAATTCGAGCAATTCTACCCGCAAGCGGGTCAACGTGCGGCCTGAAAGCTGATAAAAGCTCGCCAATCGTTGAAGTTCGGCCTTCCAGGCCGGATATACCTCCAACGTTTGCTCGCCGGTTTCGCGGGTGATGCCCCACCCGACGGCCGGCGAGAGCGCCGACCGAACAAGCCGAAAGCAACTAGCCCGGCCGATAGGTGCCGGTGCGCGGATCACGCCGCAGGGTCGGGACTTCCTGCACGCGAACCGTCTCCGCCATCCTGACGCGGCGCGCGTCTTCCAGCTCGTCATTGATCCGGCGGGCGGTGCGATACGCCCAACGGACCACGGCCAGCCCACCCAGGGCACCGGCAAAGGCTACGATTGGCGGCATCGGTCGATCCTTCTGGTTCGCAGTCATCAGCCCTCCGATCATTATTTTCGCGCAGCCGCCCGGCTTGCGCAAGCGACCAAAGGGCGCGGAAATATCAGACTTACAGCCCGAATTTCGCCCACATCGCGCGTTCCTCGACCGCGCCGATCAGGCTCTCCGGCAAAGCGCCGATTCCCTCCCCCAGCATCGCTCCACCGGCCCCGGATTTGCGGCCCAGCAACCCGTTCAACAGACCTCGCGGCTGCTCGATCACCGGCATCTCAACCTTGTCGCCAAAACGCGCCCGCACCACCGACCGCAGGTCGCCGATGCCGTCGGCCAAGCCGAGCGCGACCGCGGTTTCACCCGCCCAGTATTCGCCGCTGAACAGATGCTCGTCGGAGCCCCGCAGCCGCGCGCCACGGCTGCGCTTGACCAGTTCGATGAAGGTTCGGTGGATATCGCGCTGGATCGCCTTGAGCCGCGCAACGTCATCCGGATTTTCCGGCAGGAACGGATCGAGCGTCGCCTTGTGCGCGCCGGCGGTATAGAGCCGCCGCTCGACGCCGATCTTCTTGATCGCCTCCTGAAATCCGAAGCTGCCGCCGACCACGCCGATCGAGCCGAGGATCGACGACGGATCGCAGAAGATTTCATCTCCCGCGCAGGCGATCATGTAACCGCCGGAGGCCGCGACATCTTCCGCGAACACCAACACGGGAAGTTTCTTCTCCTCGGCAAGTTGCCGGATGCGCAGATAGATCAGTCGCGATTGCACCGGCGCGCCGCCGGGTGAATTGATTGCCAATGCCACGGCTTTCGCATTCGGCATCGCGAACGCGCGCTCCAATAGTTTGGCGACACCTGCCAGCGACAGGCCGGGGCGCAGCGGCGTCACCGCGCCGATCGCGCCGGACAGCCGCACCACCGGGACGACGACAGCGCTCTTGCGCCAACGTCGCGGCATCAGATGTTTCACACCGCTCATCATGTTCATGATCACCCCCTCCGCGCCCGCTTCACAGAAAACTCAACATTCTCGATCACGACACTGTCATCGGACGTGTGGAACGCGATTTGCATTTCGGAGATATCCTCGATGTGATTTGCAGCGGAGCATGACATGAAAATCTATCTGCTGATGGTACTGATGGCCTCGCTCTGGACCGCAATTCGCTTCACGTCTGCGGCAAAACCGCGCCGCGAAAGGTTGCCGAGTTGAATTTTTGCGATCTCGTTCATAAGGCTCCGAGCGGCGATATCGCCTCACCGGACAGTAACTCACTTGCCTGTTCCGTAGGCACGCCGGCGGCCTCATTGAGCATCAACCCAGGGTAAATCCGCAGCGGTGCACGCCCTCCCTTGATTGCGCGCACCAGAATCCGGATGGCCGGCGCGCCAGTCTTTCCATGGACCGGTTGCACCGCCACACTGCCGAAGCCGCGCGCGAGACACGCCAGAACATCCGCCAATCCCTCCGCGCGCCAGATCAGCGTCAGCGTTCCGCTCGGCTTAAGCACGCGCCGCGCTGCATGCGTCCATCCCTCCAGCGTCGTGGTCGTGGCCTCATGCGCCACACGTCGATCCGTGTCTGGTGAGGCTTGCTGCCGCACCGGATCGTTGAACGGCGGATTCATCAGCACGCCGTCGACGCTATCCGGATCGAGACCGGCCGCGGCGAAAGCGGCGGCATTTGCCGCGAGATCAAGCGTCAGCACCCGGGCACCGATGCCGTTGGCAGCGGCATTGGCGGACGCCAGCGCGGCAAGCTCCGCATTGATTTCGACCAGCACCAGTTCGAGACCGGTAACGCGCCGGGCGACCGCAAGCCCAGCCGCACCGACGCCGGCACCGAACTCCGCGATCCGTTGACCGGGCCGCGCGGCGGTCGCCGCCGCCAGCAGAATCGCGTCATGACCGGCACGATGCCCCGACACCGGCTGGCGTAGCCGCAACCGGCCCCCGAGAAACGCATCCTCGGTCACACCAGACCCTGCCTCAGACATCGGGTCGCAGTTCGTGGGCGAGGCCAGCATCGGTGAGAAGCTGGCGGGCCTGACGGTTGTCGTCGTCATGGACCAGAATCCGGCGCGGAATCGCCCCGACCGAGCCGTCGAGCACGCTCATGTTCTGATCCAGCACCAGATGATGAATGTCGGCGCCATTCAGCAGCGCCTCAATCGCCGAGACCAGCACCACGTCGTTGGTCCGTACCAATTCGCGCACCGAAACGCCTCCTTCAACCCCGCCTTGAGCAGCCCGAGCGGCCTGTCAAGCACGGTCGGCCCTTGCCGCCCTACCCCGCAGTTTCTATGGTTATAGCGGCTTTCGGAGCCGGCGCGAATTGTCCCAGCTATGGGCCTTGCGCCTTGGCCGCGATGCCTTGGCCGCGATATGGATGCAGCCAATCGACAACGGCAGCGTGGAGATTCGGCGTGGCGGTAATTGTTCCCTTCGAGACCCCCTCGACAGCATCGATCGATCAGCTTGTCGAGCTGGTTGCGACGGACATGGAGCGCGTCAACGCCACCATCCTGTCCCGTACCGGTTCCGAGGTGACCATGATCCCGGAGGTCGCCAACCACTTGATCTCCTCTGGCGGCAAGCGGCTGCGGCCGATGCTGACGCTGGCGATGGCTGGCCTGTCCGGCTACGGCGGCGAAGGCCACATCAAGCTCGCCGCCTCGGTCGAATTCATGCACACCGCGACCCTGCTGCATGACGATGTGGTGGACGAAAGCGAGTTGCGGCGTGGCAAGCTCTCCGCCCGCATGGTGTGGGGCAACGAGGCCAGCGTGCTGGTCGGTGATTTCCTGCTCGGCCAGGCATTCCGCATGATGGTCGAAGTCGGATCGTTGCGCGCGCTCGACATCCTGTCGTCCGCCGCCGCCACTATCGCCGAGGGCGAGGTGATGCAGCTTGCTGCCGCGAAAAACACCGCCACCACCGAGGACGAGTATCTCGCGGTGATCCGCGGCAAGACCGCCGAACTGTTCGCCGCTGCCTGCGAGGTCGGCCCGGTGATCGCCGAACGGCCCAAGGCCGAGCAGACCGCCGCCGCGAGTTTTGGCATGAATCTCGGCATCGCCTTCCAGCTGGTCGATGACTTGCTCGATTACGGCGGGAAGGCCGCCAAGCTCGGCAAGAACGTCGGCGACGATTTCCGCGAAGGCAAGATCACCCTGCCCGTCGTGCTCGCCTTCCGTCGCGGCAACGATGCGGAACGCGAATTCTGGATTCGCGCGCTGGAGCGCGGCGAGATTGGCGAAGGCGACCTCGATCACGCCGTCGGCCTGATGACCAAGCATCGCGCGCTGGAGGACACGCTGTCGCGCGCGCAGCACTACGGCGCGATGGCGGTCGATGCGCTGGCGCTGTTTCCGCCGTCACCGATGAAGGCCGCGCTGGAGCAGGTCGTCGCATTCTGCCTCGCGCGCTCGCACTAGCACATTCAAAAAACGCGGGGAGAAATCATGCCTGACTTCAAGGCGCTGATCTATGACGTGCCCGAACCCGGCATCGCGCGCATCACGCTCAACAAGCCGAACATGGCCAATGCGCAGGACACCGCGCTGCTCTACGAATTGAACGACGCGTTCGACCATGCCGCGCATGACGACGACATCCGCGTCATCATTCTCGCAGCCAACGGCAAGCACTTCTCCGCCGGTCACGATCTGTCGGAAACCGACGGACACGGCGCGATGCGCACGCATGAGACGGTAGCCCCGGTGTGCGGCTTCGGCTGCGCCGGCGCCGAAGCGCAGATGGCGCGCGAGGAAGAGATCTATCTCGGCTTCTCCGACCGCTGGCGCAACATTCCGAAACCGACCATCGCCGCCGTGCAGGGCAAGTGCATCGCCGGCGGGCTGATGCTTGCGTGGCCGTGCGACATCATCATAGCGGCCGACGACGCCGCCTTTGCCGATCCGACCGTGAGCTTCGGGGTCTGCGGCCACGAATACTTCACCCATGTCTGGGAAGTCGGTATTCGCAAGGCGAAGGAGATGCTGTTCACCTCGGACGAGATCAAGGCCGACGATGCGCTGCGGCTCGGCATGGTCAATCAGGTGGTGCCCCGCGCGCAACTGATGGACGCGACGCTCGCGATGGCACGCAAGGTCGCCGCGAAATCACGCTTCGCATTGAAGCTGACCAAGCTCGCCGTCAACGGCGTGCAGGATGCACAGGGGCGGCAGGTGGCGCTGCGCAACGCCTTCCATCTTCATCAGCTCGCGCATACGCACAATCTGAAGGTGTTCGACATGCTGCTGGATCCGAGCGGCCTGCCCGAGGCGACGCGCAAGGCTATGGCCGCGCGATTGCAGGCGGCGAAGAGCTGACATCAGACGGCGAAGGCACTTGCCTCCGTACTCCCAATCATCCTAGCGCAACGGGTGCAATCGCCCGACCGCGTCGAACAGCGACTGCGCGGCCTGGTCGAATGAAACGAGGGAACGGGTCGTGCGAGTTGTCGGACCAATCGAGTGCCGACATGATCATCGCGAGTTCGCGCACAGATTTCAATTGGAACCAGCTTCGCCAGATCATCGATAGTCGTCGCGACAAGGCTTAAAGGTGATTGCGCGAAGTCATCACCGCAATCGCCGCCTGGTCGCTCGCCGCAATGGCGGCCGCCGCTCAGCCGAGTGTGCCGGCGTGGACCCACCAGTCCGGATGGCTCGACTGCAGCACCAGGCCCGCCGCGCGGGCCTCCGCATCGCCATCGAACAATGCAAAGCATGTCGCGCCGGATCCCGACATCCGCGCAAGCCGCACCCCGCTTGCGTCGCGTAGCGCCGACAACACGTCGCCGACGACCGGCTGGACCTTGATCGCCGGGGTTTCGAGATCATTGGCGGCGTGCCCCAACGCCTTCATCCATTCTTCGACTGATGACTCCTCGGTGGGCCATTTCCGCGAGCGGACGACGTCGGTGACGCCGGTCAGGATCTCGCCCTTGCGCAATCCCAGCGCGGAAAACACGTCTGCCGTAGCAACCGGCACGCGCGGGTTGACCATCACGCAATGCATTTTCGGCACACGCAGCGATGACAACTGCTCGCCGATCCCGGTCATCACCGAACTCTGCGAGACGACACAGACCGGCACATCGGCGCCGGTCAGACGCGCCGCTTCCGTGATACGCGGATCCTCAAGCGCGAGCGTGTTGAGCCGAGCCAGCAGCCGCAATGCCGCCGCCGCGTCCGCCGAACCGCCGCCGATTCCGGCCGCCACCGGCAACTGCTTGTCGAGCGTGAACGTGCCGACCCGCAATTCAGGCACACGCTCGGCCAGCAGGCGCGCCGCCTTCAACACGAGATTGTCCGACGCATCGCCGCAGTCGGAACCGCCCGGGCCGCTCGTGACAAGCCGCAAATCCGATGCTGCTTCGAGCGTCAGCCGGTCGGCGCAATCGGCAAAGACCACCAGGCTTGCGAGGTCGTGATAACCGTCAATACGACGCCCCAGCACGCGGAGCGTCAGGTTGACCTTGGCTCGCGCTTCGTCCGCAAGAATGGCGGATTTGCCGTTCGCATCAGTATTGCCGCGCGTTGTCATACGACCGTCAAATCCAAAACCATACTGGGAGCGATTAAGGCGCGACCGATCTGCTGTTCGATCAACCGCCCTTGCCTTCGTCTTTCTTCTTGTCCGCCGACGCTGCCGCCGGCGTTTCATCCGCAGGCAGGCCGTTTTCAATCTTGGCCTCGATCTTCGGCAGTTCGTCCGGCTCCGGCTTCAGATCGCGTGCATGCGCCCATTGGAAACGCGCCTCCAGCGTGCGGCCGACGCGCCAATATGCATCACCGAGGTGATCGTTGATCGTGGGATCTTCCGGTTTCAAATCGATGGCGCGCTCAAGATGTTTCACCGCTTCCTGATAGTTGCCGATGCGGTAGTAGGCCCAGCCAAGCGAGTCGACGATGTAACCATCGTCCGGCCGCTGATCGACGGCGCGCTTGATCATCTTCATGGCATCGTCGAGGTGAAGCCCACGATCGATCCACGAGTATCCGAGATAGTTGAGGACGTGCGGCTGCTCGGGCTTCAGCTCGAGCGCCTTCTTCATGTCGAGCTCGGCTTTGTCCCAGTTCTTGGAACGCTCTTCGCAAATCCCCCGGAAGTAATAATAGACCCAGTTGTTATTCTCCGACCCGGTCAACTGATCGATCGCCTTCGAGTAGGTGACAGCGCAGTCGGCGAACTTCTTGCGGCCGCGCTCGATATTGCCGAGCGCCATGATCGCCTCGACGTCCTTCGGGTCGTCCTGCGTCACGGCCTGCAGAATCTTGATCGCCTCATCGCTGCGGTCGGACGCATCGAGATCGGTCGCCATCTGCACCTGCGCGTTGCGGTGGAGAGCCGAACGCTCCGGCACGCGCTCATAGACCTTGATCGCCATCTGCGGCTTCTTCACGGACTCGTAAAGATCGCCGAGCGACAGCAGCGCCAGTGCGTGATTGGGCTGCAGATACAGCGCCAGTTGCAGATAGACCAATGCGAGATCTTCGCCGCCACGCCGCGTCAGCGAGGCGCCGATGCCATACAGCGCCTCGGCGGCGCCTGCCTGCGGAGTATCGACCAACGGCGCCAGCTTGGCGCCGGCTTTGGTTTCGCGAATGCCTTCGACCACCAGCGGATGGCGCGCAAGTTTCTTGTTGAACGCCTCATAGACCGCTTCCGCCGCGGCCGGACCGTCCTTGCCGCGCGACAACCAGCGCGCATAGGCATCCATCACCCGCAACGCCGTCTCATCGAGCTTATAGGCCCGCTCCAGACGCACACCTGCATCTTTCTCATGGCCCGCCAGTTGCATGATCAGGCCAGAATGCAAATCCTTGAACACCGGATACCATTCAGGGCCGGTCAGCTTGTCGATGTCGGCCACCGCGCCTCGCGGATTTCCCGCGCCGAATTCAGCCCAGCCGGCCAGAAGCGTCGCGACCAGATCGGTGATCGGCCCGCGCACCGATTGATTGATATTGCGGCGCGCCGCCTCGTAGCGCTTCACCTTGAGATTGTGCACGCCGATCACCAGTCGCGCCACACGGTTCGACTTGTCGATCTTGAGCACGCGTCCGGCCAGCTTGACGGCTTCGTCGATGTTGCCGTCGGCCAGAGACGAGATGAAAGCGCGATCCAGCAGTTCGTTGTTCTTCGGGTCCTTGCGCAGCGCCGAGCGATAGAACTCCGCAGCCGCGGTGGCGTCGCGCTCGATGCTGGCATGACGGGCGGCGAGATAGCTACCCGCCACGGTCATGTCGCGAAGGTCCTCGCGCGTCGGAAACGTGGCCGACGAGTCCGTCGGGTGATCCGGTGTCTCCGCCGCGAGCGGACCCGGCACCACCAGCACAGACGCGGCGAGCGCGATCACCGTCAGGCTTTTGAAACGGGAGAACATCACGACTAGTCTAGCTCCTGGAGTTAGCGGACAGACCGGAATCATTATCGACACGACCGCATCGGACGGCGGGACAATGCAGTGTTTGGCCCTCAATCGCAAGGCGACGGCCGCTCCCGCGGCCGGAACCGGCAAAGCCGCCCAGCCGCTTCGAGCCGTTGCTCAAGATCGCTCCTGCTGGCACCCGCACTGTGGCGGGAACGTGGCCGGCGGAGCGACCACCCCGCTCACGCGTTCGTGTTGAGCATGGGCTACATGGCTTCGTAGTTCGGCCCACCGCCACCTTCGGGCGGCACCCAGGTGATGTTGCCGTTGGGGTCCTTGATGTCGCAGGTTTTGCAGTGGACGCAATTCTGCGCGTTGATCTGAAAACGCGGGCCGGTGCTTTCCTCGACCCACTCGTACACACCCGCCGGGCAATAGCGATTGGACGGCCCGGCGAAGACTTCCAGTTCGGACGACTTCTGCAAGGCCAGATCCTTCACCTTGAGATGAGACGGCTGGTCTTCCTCATGGTTGGTATTCGACAGGAATACCGATGAAAGGCGATCGAAGGTCAGCTTACCATCCGGTTTGGGATAGGCGATCGGCTGATAGTCTTTCGCCGGCTTGAGGGACTTGGCGTCGTTCTTGCCGTGCGACATGGTGCCGAAGAGCGAGAAGCCGAGCGTGTTGCACCACATATCGAAGCCGCCGAGAGCGTTGCCGAGCAAAGTGCCGAACCTCGACCACAACGGCTTGGCGTTGCGAACCGGATAGAGATCCTTGCCGATCGAGGACGAACGCCAGCCGTTTTCGTATTCGACCAGTTCGTCATTGGCGCGGCCGGCAGCAAGCGCGGCGACCAGATGCTCGGCAGCCTGCATGCCGCTCGCCATCGCATTGTGGATGCCCTTGATGCGCGGCACGTTGACGAAGCCCGCGGCACAGCCGATTAACGCGCCGCCTGCGAAGGTCAGACGCGGCACCGATTGATAACCGCCCTCGGTGATGGCGCGCGATCCGTAAGCGAGACGCTTGGCGCCTGCGAACGTATCCCTGATCATGGGATGCGTCTTGAAGCGCTGGAATTCCTCGAACGGGTAGAGGTACGGGTTGTCGTAGTTGAGATGCACGACGAAGCCGATCGCCACGAGGTTGTCATCGTAGTGATAGAGGAACGAGCCGCCGCCGGTGTTGTTGTCGAGCGGCCAGCCGAACGAGTGCTGCACCGTGCCCTTCTTGTGTTTGGCGGGATCGATCTGCCAGATTTCCTTGAGGCCGATGCCGAACTTGCCCGGCTCGCAGTTTCTGTCGAGCGCAAACTTGGCGACCAGTTGTTTGGTCAGGCTGCCGCGCGCACCCTCTGCAAACAACGTGTATTTGCCGAGCAGTTCCATGCCGCGCGTATAGGAATCCTTGTGCGAACCGTCCTTGGCGATGCCCATGTCACCGGTTGCAATACCACGCACTTCGCCGTTGTCGCCGTAGATCACTTCGGCGGCAGCGAAACCCGGATAAATTTCAACACCGAGCGCTTCCGCTTTCGTGCCAAGCCACCGGCAGACCATGCCGAGCGACGTAATGTAGCAATGATGATTGTTCATCAACGGCGGCATGATGAAGTTTGGCAGCCGGAACCCGCCGGTCTTCGTCATCAGGTAGAACTGGTCGTCCTTGACCTGAGTCTTGAGTGGACAGTCGGGGTCCTCGCGCCAATCCGGGATCAGCTTGTCGAGATTGGTCGGATCCATCACCGCACCCGACAGAATATGCGCGCCGACCTCGGAGCCCTTCTCGACCACGACGATGGACAGATCGGCGTTGAGTTGCTTGAGGCGGATCGCCGCAGAGAGGCCGGATGGTCCGGCGCCGACGATCACGACATCGAATTCCATGGACTCGCGCGGCGGCAGCTCTTCGGTGCTCATGTTCTGACCTCAGACAAACGAGAATGCTTCTAAGCCCTCTTGTTTCCGATTTTTTCCGGAAGAACAACCACGGAAATGCAGGAAGAATATTTCACCCCGGACAGCCGATGTCCTAATATCCCCGCATGGACACCTCCCCGACATTGACCGCCGAGCCGCCGCCGACCGTGCGCGAACTGCTGGCGTTTTACCTCGAAGCCGGGGTGGACTGTGCCTTGCTGGACGAGCCGCCGAACCGGCTGCTCGACCCGGAGATCGCACCGCCGCCGGCCACTGTTCCATCGCCGCCCACGAACCGCCCCGCCCCGGCCCCCGCAGTCATCGCCCGTGCGCCGGCGTCAGCGACACCCGCGCCGGACGTGGCCATCGCTTCGGCACGCGACGCGGCCCGGACCGCGCCGACACTGGAAGCGCTGCGGGCCTTGCTGGAAACCTTCGAGGGCTGCGCGCTGAAGCAAACGGCGACGCGGCTGGTGTTCGCCGACGGCAACCCGCAGGCGCGGATCATGTTCGTCGGCGAAGCACCCGGCCGCGACGAGGACCTTGAAGGTATCCCGTTCATCGGCCGTTCCGGCAAACTGCTCGACCTCATGATGGGGGCGATCGGACTGGACCGCACCACCGCTTACATCGCCAATGTCCTTCCGTGGCGGCCGCCGGGCAACCGCGATCCCTCGCCGCAGGAAACGCAAATCTGCCTGCCCTTCATCAAGCGGCAGATCGAACTGGTCGATCCGGACGTGCTGGTGTGCCTCGGCAAGCCGTCATCGCAGGCCGTGCTCGAACTGAAAGACGGCATCATGCGCACGCGCGGCCGCTGGCACAATTACGACACCGGCACGCGCACCATTCGCGCCATGGCGACCTTCCACCCGGCCTATCTGCTGCGGCAGCCGATCCACAAGCGGCTCGCCTGGCAGGACTTGCGCGCGATTTCGAAAGCGCTGAACGGCGCAGCAGGCGCCCCCACAACCTGATTACGGTGCCTTCGGCCGCACGATAGCCCAACCTATCCGCAGCGGCGCGGTACGGCCGTTCACCAGCCAGTCGAAACTTTGCGGCACTTCCGGAACGAGGCCGGGGAACTGCTTGGCGATATCGGGGGGCGGCGTGCCGGCGGTATCCGACGCGCGCCACACGACGACACCGCCCACCTCGCTGAACTTCTCTGGCGTCAGCCATGGCCCGCGCTCCGGCGCGGTGGCGAGCACGAGATGAGGCCGTGCCGGTCCAAGACCGATCAGCGCGGCAAGTTGCGGATCGCCGATCACCGCCGGCAATGGCCGATTGATGCGGCGCTGGAAATTATCGTTGAAGAATTGCGCGATCGTGCTGCCCGGCAGCGAAATCGGCAATTGCGTGCCTCCGATCCAGGGTTGAATCAAGGCCATAACCAGCAGCGCCAATGCCGGGGCCGCAATTGTCGCTGCCCAGATCGCGCGCAGGAGTTGCTGACGTCGCAGGTAGATCAGGTCGCCGGCGATGACGACCACCGCAAGCCCGGACATCAACAGCACGATGCCGGAACCGCCGGCGATGCCATCGAACCTGAACAGCACAGCGATCAGGCTACCGACAAGTGCCGGCACCAGCGCGAAGAAGTAGATGAAGTATCGCGCCAGCGGATCGACCGGCAGCCGCCGGACGCCGGGCGCGCTGTCGCGACCGCGCAGCACCTTGCGATGCACGATGCGCGAATTGAGGACGATGAGAAACGCCATGCCAAGCAAGGCCAACAACAGGCTGCCGATCATCCAACCCCAGGTCCGCGCCATTCCTTGCGGATCGGACACATCAGGCCAGGCCGGCCAGATCACCGCGCCGGCGCGGATCAGCCATACCGCATAGGGCAGCGCCAGCGCCGCGACGACCAGCGCCGCGAACCATGGATCGAGCGAGCCGAAGGCGCGGCGTCCGCGTGCCGTTGCCAGCGCGAAACCGACGACGAGCAGCAGCAACCATCCGGCGGCGGACGTGGTCAGCAGCAAAAGTCCGGCTTCGATCGACAGCGCAAACCACGATTGATGGTGGCCCTGCCCGATGATCCGCCACGCATGAAACAGGATCAGCGCCCAGAGCGGGCACGCCAGCACCGCCGGGCCGAATTCGACATTGGCCGCGCCGAATGCCGTTGCTGTGACCGTCAACAGCACTGCCAGTGCGGCATGCGGTCCACCGACCGTGGCGCGCGCCAGCGCATAGAGCGCTGCGAAGGTCACCACAAAACAAAGCTGCGATAGGACGTAGACGCCGAACATGTGATTGCCGGCGAGCCGAAACGCCAGATCGGCCAGCCAGAACGCCAACGGCGGACCGAGATCGGTCCCGACCTGATATTCGCGACCGAACGCCAGCAGGCTGGCGAGAGCGCCCGGCGGGCTACGATAGATCAGGAGCGGCACCAGCAGCCACAATGCCGCCTGCGCCAGCACCGCAATCCACATCACCAGACGTGGCCGGGCGCGGATCAGTTCGACGATAAGGGAGGAAAATCGCATGAGCCCCGGCTGCGTTGGCGCTTGCCGCCCATAGGGTCCGCTCCAACTGCGTTGTATCAGACCCGTCGTTTATCTTTTTGTTTGAGCACGATCTTGTCCGAAAACCGGTTTCCACTTTTCGGGGATCATGCTCAAGAATGGTGGCTGTCTCCGACGCCGTCGCAGGGTCGACAGAGAGCGATCAGTGATAATGCCCCTTCGCGGAAGGGGCAACTACCTCAGCCGGCTGCCGCGTCGACCGAAATCACCGTGTGTTCGACGGAGATGCGATCCGCTTCGACCGTGACCTGCAATCGCTCGGCTGCGGCCATCACCGGCGCGAAAAGCCGCCGATGATGAACACTCGGGCCGAGCCTACCCAGGGCCTCCAGATGCGCCGGCACGCCATAGCCCTTGTGATCCTCAAACCCGTAGCCGGGACAATCCTGCGCTAGGCGGCACATCAACCGGTCGCGCGACACCTTGGCGACGATCGAGGCCGCCGCGATCGACAGCATCAGCCCGTCCCCGCCGATCACGGCCTCGCAATCGCACGGCACGTCGATGCGGTCGCGGCCGTCGACAAAGACATGCTGCGGCATCTCGGGCAATGCATGGACCGCGCGCGCCAAGGCCCACAGCGACGCTCGCAGGATGTTGTCGCGCTCGATCCGCGCCGGCGAGGCGAACGCCACCGCGCAGGAGGCGGTGGCACAAATCTCTTCGAACAACTCCTCGCGCCTTGTCGCGGTCAGTCGTTTGGAATCGTCGAGCCCCTTGGGGATACGCCTTGGATCGAGCACCACGGCGGCGGCCACCACCGGCCCGGCCAACGGCCCACGGCCAGCCTCGTCGCATCCCGCCACCGGCCAGATGCCCCGCTCGACCAGAGCGCGCTCGCGCGAGAACGTCGGCGCGGCGGCGTTTGCTTTCTTCTTCGGCTCGATGCTGGCAGGGGTCGCTCGAATCATGCTGCGATGGTGCGGCAAACGTCACGCCCCGTGCAACCGGGAACCGGTCGATGTTCCCGCTATTCCTCGCCCTCCATCACGCATGGGATTGTCGCACGGCGATGCGACAGTTACCGACCGGCATCCGCCGACCCGATAACAGAGGATCGATCATGAACGCCTGGGGACTTCTCGCCGTCAGCATTGTCGCCGAGGTGACCGCAACCACGCTGCTCACCAAATCCGAAGGATTCAGCAAACCGATCTACGGCCTGCTCTCCCTCGCCATCTTCGCCGGTTGCTTCTGGGCATTGTCACAGGTGCTGACCCGCATTCCGGTCGGCGTCACCTACGCGATCTGGTCCGGCGCCGGCGTGGTCCTGATTTCACTGATCGGCGCATTGTTCCTGCGCCAGTCACTCAGCGCTATACAAATGCTGTTCATCACGCTGATCGTGATCGGTGCTGTCGGCCTCAACCTCACTACCAAGATCGCACACTAAGCAAGAGCCACTGGCTCAAACTCATCGGGATCGACATCGTCAAAACAGGTTTAGCTGCTGACCCGCGCGCGGAGGCCGTGAGAAATGATCCGTGGTCAGTTTCGACCGCCGCTTGTTGAGACCGAGCCTTTCGCAGGCCATCTCGAACCGGCGCCCGATCATCCAGGCCATCGGCCCGGTGCCCTTCATCCGCGCGCCCCACTGCGAGTCATAGTCGCGGCCACCACGCATCTCGCGGATCAACGTGAAGACGTGGCGATAGCGGTCCGGGTAATGCGCCATCAGCCATTCGCGGAACAGGTCGCGAACTTCCAACGGCAATCGCAGCATCACATAGCTCGCCTCCCTGACGCCGGCATGTGCGGCGGAATCGAGGATGCGCTCGATTTCCGAGTCGTTCAGCGCCGGGATCACCGGCGCCACCATCACCGTGGTCGGGATGCCCGCGGCGGACAACTGCCGCAGTGCCTCCAGCCGCCTCTGTGGTGTCGCGGCGCGCGGCTCCATTGCACGCGCCAGTTTCGGATCGAGCGAAGTGACCGACAGCGCCACCTTGACGAGATTGCGCGCAGCCATCCGCGACAGGATGTCGATGTCGCGCGTCACCAGCGCCGACTTGGTGACGATGCCGACCGGGTGTCCTGCGCGCTCCAGCACTTCAAGAATGCCGCGCATGATCTTGTGTTCGCGTTCGATCGGCTGATAGGGGTCAGTGTTGGTTCCGATGGCGATCATCTTCGGCTCGTAGCCGGGCGCCGCCAGTTCCTTTTCCAGCAAGGCCGGCGCATCCGGCTTGGCGAACAGTTTCGATTCGAAATCCAGCCCGGGCGACATCCCGAGATAAGCGTGGGTCGGCCGCGCGAAACAATAAACGCAACCATGCTCGCAACCCCGGTAAGGGTTGATCGAACGGTCGAAGCCAATATCCGGCGAATCGTTGCGCGTGATGACCTTGCGCGAGGTATCAAGCGCTACCGTTGTCTTGAACGGCGGCAATTCGTCGAGACTTTGCCAGCCGTCGTCGAAAGCGACGCGCGCCTCCGCCTCGAAGCGCCCACTGGCGTTCGATTGCGCCCCTCGTCCGCGCCGCCGCTCGCGGTCGATCGCGATGGCGATCTCGGAAAACGAAAGGGATGCACCCGCCGGTCCGGTGGGGGCCAGGACTGGAGGAACCGAGGCTGGGGAGACCGGCGGGTGCCTGAGGGCGCTGGAGGCTTTGCTCATGTCGGGGATGCTAGCACATCATAAGAACATATCAAGAACATTAGCGAACGGCAGCCTGTGGATAACTTCGGCCAACAGATCGTTCTTGAAGGCCGTCCCCACCACCACGAAAAGTGCTAGGTGGGACGGCGATTAATTTGGAGGAGAAGCCGGAAGGTGCCGATGCTCAGCGTCATCATCCCGACCGAGGGCCAGGAGTCGCCGGTGGTGGCGACCCTCGCCGCGCTGGTTCCTGGCGTCACTGCCGGCCTGATCCGGGACGTGGTGCTGGTCGACCGCGGCGACACCGATACCATCGCGCATGTGGCAGACGTTGCCGGCTGCGGCTACCTCGTCTGTCAAGGATCACGGGCCGAAGCGCTGGCCGCCGGCGCTAAAGAAGCCCGCGCGCCGTGGCTGATGTTCCTGCATCCCGGCACGGTGCCGGATCCGAGTTGGATCGACGAAACCGCGCAGTTCATCGACCGGATGATGAATGCGGCCAAGCCACGCGCCGCCATCCTGCGCTACGCTCGCTCGCCCTATGCCGACCGTGGCGCGGGATCGCAAATCACTCACCTGCTGCGCCGGCTGACCGGCCCATTGCCGGATCAGGGATTGGTGATCGCGCGCCGGCATTTCGATGCGTTCGGCGGCTATCCGCCCGGGCGGCCCGACGCCGAACGGGCGCTGCTGCGCAAGCTCGGTCGTGCGCGGCTGATGCTGCGGAGCCGCATCATGGTGCCGGGATAGCTTCGTCGTTGCGTCCGCTAGGTCGTCGCCTGCGTATAGCCTTTCGCGACCTCGGCCTTCAGCACGCTCCAGATCTCGCGATGGAGTGCGTGGAAATCCTTGTCGAGGCGAATCTCGAAAATATCCCGCGGGCGCGGCAATGCGATCGGCCAATTGCCGATAATGCGTGAATGCGGTCCCGCCGACATGATGACGACGCGATCGGCCAGCGCGATCGCCTCCTCCAGATCGTGCGTGACGAACAGCACTGCCTTGCGATCCGCCGTCCATAACTCCAGTAACAGATTGCCCATGATCTGCCGGGTCTGCGCATCGAGCGGACCGAACGGCTCATCCATCAACAAAATCTTCGGATCGCGGATCAGAACCTGCGCAAGGCCGACGCGCTTGCGCTGGCCGCCCGACAGCATATGCGGGTAGCGATTGCCGAACGCGCCGAGACCGACCGCGCTGAGCCAGCCCTCCGCACGTTTGCGCACCTCGGCCTGCGGCGCGCCCGCGATGTCGAGCCCGATGGCGACGTTCTCCAGCGCAGTCTTCCATGGGAACAGTGCATCGGCCTGAAACAGGTAGCCGGCCCGCCGGTTGAGCGCAGTCAACGGCTCGCCGAAAATCCGCACTGCGCCCGACGCCGGCGCAAGCAGCCCGGCGGCGACATTGAGCAAGGTGGATTTGCCGCAGCCGGTCGGCCCGACAATAGCGACGAATTCGCCGTCGCGCACCGTGAGGCTGGCGCGTTCGACGGCCGTATAGATGCGCGAGTCGGCAAGCCGAAATGCCACGCTCGCCTCGTCAAGCTCGATTGCCGCCGCTGTGGTGTTTGCCCTCTGCGCCAAATGTCCGTTATCCGTGATGGTGGTTGCGAAATCCGGTCCCCGGCAGAGAATTCACTGCCGCGATGGAACATGCAAGCACCACGATCGCTTGGTGCGACATTGCCGCCGTGATACTGCAATCCTGCATGAGCGCTCCATCGCCCTTGATCGCATTCGAGCATGTCCGCAAGCGCTTCGATAGCGGTCGCGGTGTGCCGCCGGTGCTGGCGGTGAATGATGTCTCGCTCGAGGTCGCATCCGGCGAATTTCTCGCCATCGTCGGTGCGTCCGGCTCCGGCAAAACCACACTGCTGCGCCTCGCCAACCGATTGATCGCGCCCGATGACGGCCGTATCGTGATCGATGGCTCCGATATTGCGAACGTCGACGCTATCGCGTTGCGGCGAAGCATCGGCACCGTATTTCAGAGCGGTGGCCTGTTTCCGCATATGAGTGTCGCGGACAATATCGGCATCACACCAAAACTGCTGGGGTGGCCGGTTACGCAAATCGCCGCGCGCATCGATGAATTGATGGCGCTGGTGCGGCTCGATCCTGCCACCCATCGCGATCGCCTGCCCAGCCAATTGTCCGGCGGCCAACGCCAACGCGTCAGCGTCGCTCGCGCGCTGGCGGCGCGTCCGCGCATCGTGCTGATGGACGAGCCATTCGGTGCGCTCGACCCACTGACGCGTGATGCGCTAGGCGAAGATTATCGAAGCCTGCACTGCGAACTCGGCCTGACCACCATCATGATCACCCACGACATGGCGGAAGCCGTGCTGCTGGCGGATCGCATCGCGGTGATGCGAGAGGGGCACATCATCGCGCAAGGCACGGCCACCGAACTCGCCAATGTGAGCGACGCCGACGTCGAGGCCCTGCTGCAGACGCCACGACGTCAGGCCGAACGCCTGGGCGCGCTGCTGCCACGGAATCCCGCGCGATGAACTCCTGGTCCGATCCGCGCTGGAGCGACGCGCTGGCGCATCTGCCGGACTATCTCGGCAATCATGTCCGCGTCAGCCTTGCGGCGCTCGCGCTCGGGCTGCTGGTCAGTCTGCCTTTGGCCTTGCTGGCGCGGCATCGCGCCGGCCTGCGCGGCGCTTTGCTCGGTTTCGCCAGCGTCGTGCAGACGGTGCCGGGTCTCGCGCTATTGGCGCTGTTCTATCCGCTGCTGCTGGCGCTCACGGCATTGACGGCGCGATGGCTGGGTTTCAGCTTTTCAGCGTTTGGCTTCCTCCCCGCGATGCTGGCGCTGGCGCTCTATTCGATGCTGCCGGTGCTGCGCAACACCATTACCGGCCTGCAGGGAATCGATCCCGCGATCCTCGAGGCGGCGCAGGCCGTCGGGATGACGCCACGACAATCGCTGCGGATGGTGGAATTGCCGCTGGCGCTGCCGGTGATCATGGCCGGCATCCGCACCGCTGCGGTGTGGGTGATCGGCACCGCGACGCTGTCGACGCCGATCGGCCAGACCAGTCTCGGCAATTACATCTTCGCCGGCTTGCAGACACAGAACTGGGTGTTCGTGCTGTTCGGCTGCGCGGCGTCGGCGGTGCTGGCGCTGATCGTCGATCAGGTGCTGGCGCTGATCGAGACCGGCGCGCAGCGTCGCAGCCGCCTGCGCGTGACGATGGGCGTGATTGGCGTTGTGCTGCTGATCGCGGCGGCGCTGATGCCGTCGTTGTCGCGCGCGCGGCAAACCTATATCGTCGGCGCCAAGACCTTTACCGAGCAATATATCCTCGCCGCGCTGTTGACGCAGCGGCTGCAAGCGGCGGGTTTGCCGGCGACGACTCGCGAAGGTCTCGGCTCCAGCGTCATCTTCAACGCGCTCAAAAGCGGCGATATCGACGTCTATGTCGACTATTCCGGCACGTTGTGGGCCAACCAGATGCATCGCACGGATATCAAGCCCCGCGCCGAACTTCTGGCCGATCTGAAATCAGAGATTTCAAACCAGCACGTCACGCTGCTCGGCGAACTCGGCTTCGAGAACGCCTACGCGCTGGTGATGCCGCGTGCGCGCGCCGAGGCGCTCGGCATCCATTCCATCGCCGATCTCGCCGCCCATGCCGGCGAGATGTCGATCGCAGGCGACTACGAGATTTTCTCGCGCCCGGAATGGGCGGTGCTCACACAGACATACGGTCTGCGCTTTCGCGCGCAACGCCAGATGCAGCCGGATTTCATGTACGCCGCCGTCGCCACCGGCGAGGTGGATGTGATTGCCGGCTACACCAGCGACGGCCTGATCGCGAAATACGATCTCGCGGTACTGGACGATCCGAAACGCGCGATTCCACCCTACGATGCCGTGGTGCTGCTGGCGCCGAAGCGGGAGAACGATGCCGCGTTGCGCGAGGCCCTCGCGCCACTGCTCGGCAGGATCGATATCGCCACGATGCGCGAGGCCAATTTACGCGCCAGCGGCGGCCACTCAGCCGCCGATGTCGCAAAATGGCTGTGGGAGAGGACGGGTGCCAGCCACGCGAAGCGCTAGGGTTCAGACTCAATCGCTAAAGCGTGCTCGCGATTCGTCAGTCAGTTTGCTTCCGACACGTTCTCAGTTCTGCTAACCTAAAGCATGTCCAAGAGCGACCGGGATTCGATTGCTTTCCAGAATGCTGCAGAACTGAGCGAGTGGTTGATGAGCCATCATCAGCGCAGCAGCGAGGTTTGGGTGCAAATCTTCAAGAAAGGGTCCGGCAGGCAGTCGGTAACGTGGACAGACTGCGTGATCGAAGCACTTCGCTTTGGCTGGACCGATGGACAGAAGCTGCCGCTAGATGAGGCTTCGTTTCTGCAACGCCTGACGCCTCGAAAGCTGAAGTCAAACTGGTCAGCCAAAAACCGCGAACATGCGACTCGGCTCATCGCAGAGGGGCGGATGACGCCTGCGGGCCTCGCCCATGTCGAGACTGCAAAGACTGATGGTCGATGGGACAGCGCCTACGAAGGATCAGCCACCATGACCATCCCGCAAGACTTCCTGGATGCTCTGGAGGCAATGCCGGCCGCTAAAGCTTTCTTCCAGACGCTGGATCGCAAGAACCTCTATACAATCTACTATCGGCTCCACACGGCCAAGCGCCCTGAGACGCGCGCCAACAGGTTGTCGCAAATCCTTGCCCAGCTTGATCGTGGTGAGCGCTTCCACTGAAGCGGAGCCGATCAGGTCCAGAACGCGATGGTGGCTGCGAGCGCTACACCTGAGATGAAGTTGGCGGCGAGCTTGTCGTAGCGAGTAGCGACGCGGCGGAAGTCCTTGAGGCGGCAGAAGGCGTTCTCGATGAGGTGCCGGCCGCGATAGCGATCCTTGTCGTAACGGATGGTGCGCTTGCGGTTGCGGCGGCCGGGGATGACAGGGATGGCACCGGCCTCGCGAGCCATGCGGCGCAGCCGGTCGGCATCATAGCCTTTGTCACCAAGCTTCTGGTTCTTCGGCAGGTGCGGCTCGATCGCCGCCCACGCTTCATTCGACAACCCGTCATCTACGCACGACGTGAATCAGAAAGGCCGCCCGCTATCAAGCCACTGATTGGGTTTGGACCCTAGCACCTTTGCTAGCCGCCCGGCCCCTTCAGCAGATCTTCAAGCTCCAGCGCGCGATGCGCGGTGGCACTGCGCATGCATTCCGCGAAATGCAGTCGCCGGATCGTGCCGTCGCCCGCTCCGTAGTAACGGCAATTGGCGTTGCGGAACTGGACCCAGAGCCGCTGCGCGATCCGCATCTTGTAGGCGTTGCGATTGCCCTTGATCAGTTTCTGATAGGCCGCGTTGAGCCGTTGATCCCACGCTTTGGTGAGCCGGCCAACGCATTGCTCGATATCGACGGTCGAACCCCTGGCACAGGTCTGATACTCCGTACCGTAACGCACATCGTCGACCGCATACGCCAGCGAAGCACCGGCCAGAACGCCGGCGACAACGGTGGTCCACAACAATCGTCCATGCGGCATGGCAAGCTCCAACGCGCAAGCTGACGATACAGCTTCCCAAAAAAGAAACGCGCGGGTCAAGCCCGCGCGTTTCATCATAAAGGACGTGAATGCGTCTCAGTTCTTCGTCTTATCGACGAGCGCACCCTTCTTGATCCACGGCATCATGTCGCGCAGCTTGGCGCCGACCTGCTCGATCGGGTGCTCGGCGAGCCGCGCACGAGTCGCCTTGAACGAGGTCTGGTTGACCTTGTTTTCCAGCATCCAGTCGCGGGTGAACTTGCCACCCTGAATGTCGGCCAGCACGCGCTTCATCTCGGCCTTGGTCTCGGCGGTGATGATGCGCGGACCAGTGACGTACTCGCCGTATTCGGCGGTGTTGGAGATCGAGTAATTCATGTTGGCGATGCCGCCTTCATAGATCAGGTCGACGATCAGTTTCACTTCGTGCAAGCACTCGAAGTAGGCCATCTCCGGCGCGTAGCCGGCTTCCACTAGCGTCTCATAGCCACCCTTGATCAGTTCGACCAAGCCGCCGCACAACACCACCTGCTCACCGAACAGATCGGTCTCGCACTCTTCCTTGAACGTCGTCTCGATGATGCCGGCGCGGCCACCACCGATCGCCGACGCATAGGACAGGCCGAGGTCGTGCGCGTTGCCGGACGAGTCCTGCGCAATCGCGATCAGGCACGGCACGCCGCCCCCACGCTGATACTCCGAACGCACGGTGTGGCCGGGACCCTTCGGCGCCACCATCAGCACATCAAGGTCGGCGCGCGGCTCGATCAGGTTGAAGTGGACGTTGAGGCCGTGAGCGAACAGCAGCGCCGCACCCTTCTTCATGTTGGCGTGGAGGTGATCGCGATAGATGTCACCCTGCAATTCGTCGGGAGTCAGCATCATCATGACGTCGGCCCACTTCGCGGCCTCCGCCACTTCGAGCACCTTGAAGCCGGCGGCTTCCGCCTTCTTGGCGGAGGCCGAACCCTTGCGCAGCGCGATCGCCACCTCCTTGACGCCGGAATCCTTCAGGTTCAGCGCGTGGGCATGGCCCTGGCTGCCGTAACCGACGATACAGACCTTCTTGCCCTTGATCAGGTTCAGGTCGGCGTCACGATCGTAGTAAACACGCATGGTCGTTCCTCTGTGTCAGGCGGGCACGATTGCCCGGATGGATCGGATTTCGGATGGAAGCGGGCCTCCGGCGTCGCAGCGGCCCAACTGAAAATTCTGCCGTTCTCTAAAGCATTTTTCCGCAAAGGGGAAACCGGTTTTCCGCATGGCCTGGCCTCGTTTCAGCCCTCCATCAGCACAGGATAGAGCGAGCCGAGCAGCAGCGCCGCCATCAGCCAATTGATCGTTCGCACGGCCCATGGGGATTTCACCAGCGGCTGCAGCCACCTGCCGAACAGCGCCCAGGTTATCGAGGACAGGAAGCCGAAAAACAGGAAGATCCCGGCCTGCGTCAGAATGTTCCACGGGTAGGTCGCCATCGCGGCATAGGCCGTGATGGTGCCGATGATCATGACCCAGCCCTTGACGTTGACCCACTGGAATGCCGCCGCGCCCAGGAAGGTCATCGGCTTTCGCCGATAGGCCTCGCCCGGATCGGGCGCCCCGGATAGTCCGATCGCAAAAGCGAGATAAACCAGATAGGCCGCGCCCGCATATTTCAGAACCGTTTGCAGCACCGGATAGGTGACGAAGATCGCGCCGAAGCCGAGCCCCGCCGCCGCGACCATCACCGCAAAGCCGATCGTTACGCCGGCCACATGCGGCAGCGTGCGTCGGACGCCGAAGGTCAGTCCGGACGACAACAACATGACGTTGTTCGGCCCCGGCGTGAACAACGTCACGATGGCGAACACGAGAAAGGCGAGCAGCAATTGCTGGGACATCGCTTCCATGATGTTGCTCATCCCACTCCGGTCGGCGCGGGTGGTCGGCGCGACAGCAACATCACCGCGATCCCGAGAACGACAGTAAGCATGCCGCTCAGACGAAGAAACCCGAACTTCTCGTGGAACACCACCGCCGACGATGCCGCGCCGACGAACGGCACCAGCAAGGCAAACGGCGTCACCTGCGCCGCAGTGTAAGTCCGTAGCAGCCGGCCCCAGAGCCAGTAGCCGAAGCTGGTGGTAACGACACCGATCGCCAGCATGCTGACAACGCCGGTAAGACTCATATGCGTGAGGTCATGCCAGGTCGCCTGCGGCCCATCGACAACCAGCGCCAGAGCGAACAGCGGCAGCGGCGGAATGAGATACAGCCACGCGAACAGATCGAACATCGGCACGTCAGGCGCGAGCCGCAGCAGAAGGTTACCGACCGCAAAACTAATAGGCGAAATCATCAGCACCGCGAACGCACCGACCGAGAAATCGAAGCCGACGGTGCCGCAGATCATCAACAACCCGGCGGTTGCGATACCGATGCCGAGCATCTGGATCGACGTCGGCTTTTCGCGAAACGCGATGGCGGCAAAGGCAATGGTGAACAGCGCCTGGCTTTGCACGATGACGCTGGTCAACCCGACCGGCACGCCCTTCGCGATCCCGTAGGACTGCGCCAGAAACTGAAACAGAAACAGCGTCAGGCTGATGACGATCAGGATCGGCCACGATACCTTCGGCTTGCGGATGAACAGGCAGGGTACCGCCGCGATGGTGAAGCGCAGCGCCGTCATCATCGAGGGCGAGAGTTCATCCAGCGCCAGCCGGCTGGCGATGAACCCCAGTCCCCAGATCACCGCCACCAGAACGGCAAGGAAGATATCGACCGGCTTCATGCGGGTGCGCGGCTCACATCCCTTCGGGGCCGCGCGAAATGGCGGCGACGCCGGTGCGCGACACTTCGACCAGACCGATCGGCCGCATCAGGTTGACGAACTGATCGATCTTGGAGGTCGCGCCGGTGATCTCGAACACGAAGCTCTCATTGGTAGCATCGACCACGCGGGCACGAAACACTTCGGCAAGCCGCATCGCCTCGATGCGCTGATCGCCGGAGCCCTTCACTTTGACCATAGCCAGTTCGCGCTCGATGGAGCGGCCGGTCATCGTCATGTCGACAACCTGATAGACAGGGATCATGCGGTCGAGTTGGTGCTTGATCTGGGTGATCACCATCGGCGTGCCGGTGGTGACGATGGTGATGCGCGAGACGTGCTTCTGGCTTTCGGTCTCCGACACCGTGAGACTTTCGATGTTGTAGCCGCGGCCGGAGAACAGACCGATCACGCGCGCGAGCACGCCGGGCTCGTTGGCGACCAGCACCGACAGCGTGTGGGTCTCGTTGGGGTCGTGGCGCTCTTCCATGAAGTAGGCGGAGGCAGGCTGAGTCATTGCAATCATCTCGCGTTAGCTTGTCGTTTGGCATCGGGCGCTCCCTCTCCCCGTTCTAACGGGGAGAGGTGAAAAGAACTCACACCAGCGCCTTGCCGCCGGCGAACGCTTTCGCGGTGGCGTCGTCGTTGGCTTCGGCCGGCAACAGCATTTCGTTGTGCGCCTTGCCGGACGGGATCATCGGGAAGCAGTTCTCCAGCGCCGCGACGCGGCAGTCGAACAGCACCGGCTTCTTCACCTTGATCATCTCGTGCAGCGCACCGTCGAGATCGCCCGGCTTGATCACCTGCATGCCGACGCCGCCATAGGCTTCCGCCAGCTTGACGAAGTCCGGCATCGCCTCGGTGTAAGAATGCGACAGCCGGTTGCCATGGAGCAGCTGCTGCCACTGCCGCACCATGCCCATGTACTGGTTGTTGAGGATGAATATCTTGATCGGCAGTTCATGCTGCACGGCACACGACATCTCCTGCATCGTCATCTGCACCGAGGCGTCGCCGGCGATATCGACGACGAGGCTGTCGCGATGCGCCACCTGCACGCCGAGCGCGGCCGGCAGACCATAGCCCATGGTGCCGAGACCGCCCGAGGTCATCCAGCGGTGCGGCTCCTCGAAACCGAAGAATTGCGCCGCCCACATCTGATGCTGGCCGACCTCAGTGGTGATATAGGTATCGTGGCCACGCGTTGCCTCGAACAGCCGCTGGATCGCGAACTGAGGCAGGATCACGTCATCGTTCTTCCGATAGGCCAGCGAGTTGCGCGCGCGCCAGCGGCCGATCTCGAACCACCACGGATCGATCTTCGGCTTCTTGCCTTCGGCCTTGAACGCCTTCAGGAGGTCGGCCATGACGCTGCCCGCATCGCCGATGATCGGCACGTCGACGCGGATGTTCTTGTTGATCGACGACGGATCGATATCGATGTGGATCTTCTTCGACCCCGGCGAGAATGCATCGGTGCGACCGGTGATGCGGTCGTCGAAACGCGCGCCGATGCACAGCATCACGTCGCAATCATGCATCGCCATGTTAGCCTCGTAGGTGCCGTGCATGCCGAGCATGCCGAGCCAGTTCTTGCCCGAAGCCGGATAGGCTCCCAATCCCATCAGGGTCGAGGTGATCGGAAAGCCGGTGGCTTCGACCAGCGCGCGCAGCGTCTGCGAGGCGTCGCTGCCGGCGTTGATGACGCCGCCGCCGGTGTAGATCACCGGCCGCTTGGCATTGACCATCAGCGCGATCGCCTTGCGGATCTGGCCGGGATCGCCCTTGGTTTGCGGCTTGTAGGACACGTGCACGTCGGACTTGCGCGGCGGCGTGTAAGTGCCGGTCGCGAACTGGACGTCCTTGGGCACGTCCACAACGACCGGACCGGGACGGCCGGAGGTCGCGACGTAAAACGCCTCGTGCAATACCTTCGGCAGGTCCTTGATATCGCGGACCAGCCAGTTGTGCTTGGTGCAGGGCCGCGTGATGCCGACGGTGTCGCATTCCTGGAAGGCATCGTTGCCGATCAGATGCGTCGGCACCTGTCCGGTGATGCACACCAGCGGAATCGAATCCATCAGCGCGTCGGCCAGCGGCGTCACCATGTTGGTGGCGCCGGGACCGGAGGTCACCAGCACGACGCCGGGCTTGCCGGTGGAACGCGCATAGCCTTCCGCGGCGTGGCCGGCGCCCTGCTCGTGCCGGACCAGAATGTGCTCGACATCGCCCTGCTGGAAAATCTCGTCATAGATCGGAAGTACCGCGCCGCCCGGATAGCCGAAGATGTGTTTGACGCCGTGATCGACCAGCGCGCGGACGATCATCGCCGCACCGGTCATCTGATTGGCATCGTGGCTCTTGCTGTCGCTCATAGCTCTCTCCGGATGCGCCGGCTGGCGCGGCTTGAAGTCGGAAGTCCAGTTTCGAGAAGTCCAAAATAAAAAAGGGCCCAAGAGGCCCTGCACACACCGCCCGAATTCGGGGTGACGTCAGTCACCCCCGGCGGTGTGCCAGGGTACGACGACGATAATAAGGAGGCTGGTAACTTTATTGCGCATGGATCGCCGTAATTTCCCAAAGGTTGCGCGGTTATAGAAGCCCGAAATCCACAGGTCAACACCGCAGCATCGAGAAAGTACGCCTCCGGGTCCGGTTCGGCTAGGAGAAAATTGCGCGGGTCAACCATGCGGCGGCGTCCGCCGGGGCCACCCATTCGAACTCGGGAAGCTGATGCCGAAACCAGGTGAACTGCCGCTTGGCGTAGCGTCGGGTATCAAGCCAGCCGATGGCGGCGGCGTCCTCCAATGACAGTTCGCCCACGAGATGCCGGATCAGCGCCGGAACGCCGTGAGCCTTCATGGCCGGCAACAACGGATCGAGACGACGGCCGGCCAATCGCCGCACCTCCTCCAGAGCGCCATTCTCCAGCATCGTTCCGAAGCGGGCGTCGATCCGCCTGTAAAGCTGCTCGCGCTCCGGGGCGAGGAAAACAGCCGTGACCTGGTCCGGCGGCAACAGCGGCGGCAGTCCCTCGCGGTGCCAGTCGGTCAGCGAGCGCCCGGTGGCCTCGATCACTTCCAGCGCGCGGGCGATGCGGCTCCGGTCGCGCGGCTTCAATCTTTCCGCCGAAACCGGATCGCGCCTTCGCAATTCCTCATGCAACGCCTCGGGACCATCGCGCTCGAGCCGCGCCCGCACCGCGTCGCGCACCTCGGGTGGAATGGCCGGCACCGCCGATAGCCCCCGCGTCAACGCCTTGAAGTAAAGACCGGAGCCGCCGATGAAGATCGGCAAGCGCCCCTCGGCCCGCACTTCCGCGAGCGTCCTCTCCGCATCGGTGACCCACATGCCAGCGGAGCAATTCACCGCGGCATCGACATGACCGTAAAGCCGATGCGGAACTTGGGCCTCCTCCTCCGGGGTCGGCCGCGCGGTGATGGTGCATAGATCGCGATAGACCTGCATAGAATCGGTGTTGATGATCACGCCGCCATGCGTTCGCGCCAGGTCGAGCGCCAGCGCCGACTTGCCGCTCGCGGTCGGCCCTGCGATAAGCACGGCCTTGGTGCTCATTTTCCGCGAATCCACGATGTCCCTCGTCGCTACGCTCATTTGTAATCCCGCCAACCCGGCGCTCGATTCCACTATCGTCGATGGCGCGCGCGCCA
>JBARXT010000020.1:0-6817 GCA_049647485.1 Xanthobacteraceae bacterium | reverse complement strand
CATCAGACCGGCTGCGGTCGTGATCGCAAGGCCGATCGTGAGCGTCGTCGCCACCGCGAAAATGATCTTCGGCGAGCGCAGCGCCAGCCAGAGGATGAACAGCACGACGAGTACCGTCCCGATACCGTTGACGAGTGCGCCTTCCTGAACGGTGGCAAATTCCTCGTTGGCGATCGGTACAGGGCCGGTCAAACGGACGCGCGCGCTGAATTCGCCGGCAAGGTTGATATCGTTAGCTGCCTTTCGGATCGCATCGGTCGCGGCTTTGCCGGGCTCCAACTCGTCGAAATTGAGGATCGGCTTGACCTCGATGAAGGCTCGCTTGTCGGCATCGGTCAGCGGCTTGTCACTGACCAGTTCGCGCCAGGAAAAAGTCGCGGAGCCCTTGTCCAGGATGTGCTCAACCGCTCCGGCGATGGCGTCCAGCGGCCGTGCCGCTGTATCGAGCGGAAACTGCCCGCGCTTCACGCCGGTCAACGCAATCTCCAACGCGCCGGTCAGCCCACGCAAGGTGGGATCGCCGGCTATAACCTCAAGCAGCGGCGCCGCGGCTTCGAACTGACCAGTTACCTGTGCTACTTCTGCTGTTGGCAGAAACAGCAATCCGTTCTTTTCGAAGAAAGGGCCGCCGCCGAGACGCTGCACGGATTCGAAATTGACGTGATTTTCCCTGAGCTTCTTTTCCAGTGCCGCACCGGCCGCGCTGGCGAATTCCGGCGTCGGCGCTTCCACCACCGCGATGATCAGCCGCTCCTGGTCGAATGCCTTCTCGAACGCGATATCACGCTGCCGCCAATCCAAATCTGGCGAAATCAGCTTGTTGATATCGGTGTTAATGGCGAAGTTCTGGACGGCGTAGACACCCGCGCACGCTGTCGCGATAACGGCAACCAGTACGGTCGGTATAGCAAATCGCGTACAAAACCCGACGATGGAAACAACGAGGCGTGTCAGCACGGTCTTTCTTTCTTTTGGCGGCCAGCGAGTGGTGCGGATCTGACGTTCGCTACCTGTTGCGCAGTGAGTTCGTCAGGAGATGGGGAATCGAAATACGTTCAGCGGAGGGCTGTCTTACCAAACTTCGGATTTGAAGAAACGTTCGACCGCGAACGCTGCGACAACGTGGTGAGACTTCCTTGAAACATTCACGGTCATTGGCTTGGTGAAGACTCGAACGGTCCCAGCCGAGCGATTCCCCCTATGACACGCGGGCCATATATGAGTTCAGCACGTCATCCACTGAGCGGCGATTTGTCGCCGACCCTGGGACGGCCGTGACGCCTCGGGAACCGAATAGTCAGGACTAAATGGCGGCAAGATGACGCCGCACGGGTGGATTTGGCGACTAGAGTAAAATAATACCTTGTTCCGGTAACCATATCGCGAGTTGCATCGTCCGCATGGCACCATAGTTTGGCGGCATTGGACTGAACCCTTATATGGCAGGAAACGACAAATAGCTCTCGCACCTGATCCACGGAGAATCCGATGCGCACGGCGCATTCTTGCTGAAGGTCCCGCAATGGAAGTTTTTCTCGCTCAACCCCGAGGGTTTTGCGCCGGTGTCGTGCGCGCCATCGAGATTGTCGAACGTGCGCTCGAGAAATACGGCCCTCCCGTTTATGTCCGGCACGAAATCGTTCACAACAAATACGTCGTCGAAAGTCTGAAGGCCAAAGGGGCCATTTTTGTCGAGGATCTCGATGAAGTTCCGCCCAATGCCGTCACGGTTTTCTCCGCCCACGGCGTGGCCAAAAGCGTCGAGGACGAGGCCGCCAGCCGTGGCTTGCCGGTCCTGAATGCAACCTGTCCGCTTGTGAGCAAGGTGCACAACCAGGGCAAGCGCTACATGTCCAAGGGCCGAATCGTCATCCTGATCGGCCATGAGAGCCACCCGGAGGTGGTGGGAACCATGGGACAGGTCCCCGGCCCGGTCCTGCTGGTGCAAAATGTCGCGGATGTTGCCGCACTCGGCCTGCCCGCCGACGCCCCCGTCGCCTATATCACCCAGACCACGCTCAGCGTCGACGACACCAGGGACATCATTGCCGCGCTCCAGCAGCGGTTTACAGACATTCAAGGCCCAGACACGCGGGATATCTGCTATGCGACACAAAATCGTCAATCTGCTGTAAGAGACCTCAGCAAGCTGGTGGACGTTATCCTCGTGGTCGGCGCGACAAACAGTTCAAATTCGAACCGTCTACGTGAAATCGGAGCCGAGGCCGGCGTCCCAAGCTATCTCATCGCGGATGGCAGCGAACTAAATCCCGATTGGCTGGCGAACGCAAAAGCTGTAGGCATCACCGCAGGTGCTTCGGCTCCCGAAGTGCTGGTGGACGACGTGATCGAAACGCTGCGGCGAATCGGTCCGGTGGCCGTATCGGTACTGCCCGGCCGCGAGGAGAACATCGAATTCCGGCTTCCTGCCGAACTGACGCGGGCCGACGTCGCCTGAACGGTAGACTGCGCTACGGCCAGAAAGAACCTTGAGAATGGCTATACCTTTTCTGAAAGAGATCCGTATCGGCGGCTACATCATGAAGCAGAAGCTGATGGGCCGGAAGCGCTATCCGCTCGTGCTGATGCTTGAACCGCTGTTCCGCTGCAATCTGGCCTGTGCCGGCTGCGGCAAGATCGATTACCCGGACGCAATCCTCAACCGCCGCATGTCGGCGCAGGAGTGCTGGGATGCCGCCGAGGAATGCGGCGCGCCGATGGTGGCGATCCCCGGTGGCGAACCGCTGATCCACAAGGAGATCGGCGAGATCGTGCGCGGCCTGGTGGCACGCAAGAAGTTCGTCTCGCTCTGCACCAACGCGCTATTGCTGGAAAAGAAGCTCGATCTGTTCGAGCCCTCCCCGTACCTGTTCTTCTCGGTGCATCTCGACGGCCTGAAAGAGCATCACGATCGCTCGGTGTCGCAGAAGGGCGTATTCGACCGCGCCGTATCGGCGATCAAGGCGGCCAAGGCGCGCGGCTTCACCGTCAACGTCAACGCCACGATCTTCGACAACCATCCGGCCGAAGAGATCGCCAAGTTCCTCGACTTCACCACCGAGCTTGGCGTCGGCGTGTCGATGTCGCCGGGCTATGCCTATGAACGCGCGCCGGATCAGGAGCACTTTCTGAACCGCACCAAGACCAAGAAGCTATTCCGCGATGTCTTCGCGCTCGGCAAGGGCAAGAAGTGGAACTTCATGCACTCCGGCCTGTTCCTCGACTTCCTCGCCGGCAACCAGAGCTACGAATGCACCCCGTGGGGCATGCCGGCGCGTAACATCTTCGGCTGGCAGAAGCCCTGCTACCTGCTCGGCGAAGGTTACACCAAGACCTTCAAGGAACTGATGAACGAGACCGACTGGGACACCTACGGCACCGGCAAGTACGAGAAGTGCGCCAACTGCATGGCGCATTGCGGCTACGAGCCGACCGCGGCCGACGCGGCCTTCCGCAATCCGTTCAAGGCGGCCTGGGTCGCGTTGCGTGGCGTGCGCACGGTCGGCCCGCTGGCCCCGGAGATCGACCTCTCCAACCAGCGCCCGGCGCAGTACATCTTCGCGCAGCAGGTTCAGAAGACGCTGACGGAAATTCGCCGCGACGAAGCAGCGGAAGCGGCCGCCAAAGCCGCCGCCAAGCAGAAGACCTCGACCGCCGCGTAAGCGGTGAGTCTGCCTACTGAAGTTCAAAGCCTCGTTTCCGGATCGGAAACGAGGCTTTTCGTTTTCATGGTGATGGCGAGGCGCGTTTCACTTCACGCGCAAGAGGTTTGCTAAGGTCCTGATCCAACTGCGTTGAATTAGACCCGTCGCTTATCTTTTTATTTGAACATGATCTTTTCCGAAAACCGGTTTCCACTTTTCGGGATCATGCTCTAAGAACCCGCCGCAGCGAGTTGACGCCCGATCGCGGAGATGGCCGGTGCGGCCTCCGCAGGCCGTCGCGCAGCCGCGTGATTGCGATTGTGATGGGCCTGCGAGAATACCGTCGTCCGCTGCATCATCAACGCCGGCTGGCAACCGCGCAGGCTGCGCAGGGCGCGATTGAAATCGCGGCCGGTCGTCATCAGGGCGCGGACAACCATCGGGTTGCGCGCGATACCGCGCAGGACGGCCGCCAGATCGATATTGCCATTCGGCTTCACGGCGTTGACGGCGAGCGCCGGCAGCGCACGAGTCGCCGGATCGCTGATCACGCGCAAGGCCGCAAACGGCAGGCCGGCATCGGTCGCATAGGCCGCCGCGATATGGCTTTCCATATCGACCGCCGCGGCGCCGGTCTCATGCCGCAGCGCCGCCTTGGCCGATCGCGCGGGCACCACCTGCTCGACGCCGACCAGTCGTCCACGGACGATACGCCGCCCGGCGACGAGCCCGTTGCCGTCGATCAATTCCTCGCTGAGCGCCGCCCCCGCCAGCCAGCTTTGTGGGCCCGCCGTGACCTCCGTGGCCACCACGACGTCGCCCGATTCGAGTTCGGGATCGAGGCCGCCGGCTACGCCAAAGCTGATCACACCGCGAACCGTGCCGGGATCGAAGCCCGCCAGCAAGGCGCGAAGCTGTGTCGGATTGCTGCTGCTGCAGATAACGGTCATGCCGGGGCCCGCGGCAATGCGGGCCTCCTGCATCAAACCGGTCACGATCAGGACGGGCCGCGAGTCAAATTCACCCGCAGGCGCAACTCCGTCCCCTGTCCCCAAGATCACATCCCGACCCCTACAAGCCTGCTGTTCGTCGAATGAAGGTTGCGGTATCGGGCTAGCGCCCAAAGGGGGAAGAACTTCCGATAACCGTGGTACCTCAAGTAGAATACACGCGGAAAACCGGTCGCTGTATAGCGGGTCTCGTCCCACTCACCCGCTTCATTTTGCGTCTGTGACAAATACGCAACACCTTTATGAACAGCCGGGTGCTCCACCTCACCGGCCGCCATTAGCGCCAACAAAGCCCATGCGGTCTGCGACGAGGTGCTCGGCGCCGCCTCATACCCCTTATAATCCAGCTTGTAGCTGTCGCCGTCCTCCCCCCAGCCGCCGTCCGGGTTCTGGATCCTGACCAGCCAGTCGACCGCCTTGCGCATCGTCGGAGACTTGTGAT
Source organism: Xanthobacteraceae bacterium (assembly GCA_049647485.1). Classification (GTDB taxonomy): domain Bacteria; phylum Pseudomonadota; class Alphaproteobacteria; order Rhizobiales; family Xanthobacteraceae; genus 62-47. Next base: position 1,721 of record JBARXT010000020.1, on the reverse strand, counting down.
CGATGCCGGCGGCATTGAGCGCGCACATCACCGACCAGGTCCCGTAGATATAATTGAGGCCCCAGCGGCCGTACCACGACCCTTCATCGAGCTGGGTGCGAATCAGATATTCGACCCCCCGCTTCATCGCCGGGCTTGATTCGACCGTCTCGCCGAGCTGCGCCAGCATCGAAACGCAGCGGCCGGTGACGTCCTCGGTCGGTGGGTCCAGCATGGCGCCATGATCGGCGAACGGGATGTTGTTGATGTAATATTCGAGGTTGTCGGCATCGAAGGCAGCGAAACCGCCGTCCTTGCTTTGCAACCCCTCGATCCATTCCCGCGCGCGGGCAATGGCCGGATCGTAGTCCTTGCCGCCGTCGAGTCGGCGGGCGCGATCCATCGCCATTACCACCACGGCGGTATCATCGAGGTCCGGATAATGCGGGTTGGCGTACTGGAACGCCCAGCCGCCGGGCCGCACGTCGGGACGCTTGGCGGCCCAGTCACCCTTCACGTCCAAAACCTGCAACGGCTTGAGCCAGTCCAGCCCCCGCCGTGCTCGCGCGACCGATTCGGCATCACCGGCCTCTAACAGCGCATGGCCGGTCAGCACCGTGTCCCACACCGGCGAGACGCAAGGCTGGCAATAGGCTTCGTCATCGTGGATCGCGAGCAGCTTGTCGATCCCGCGCAAGGTGGTGGCGCGCGGCGGATGATCCTTCGGATAGCCGAGCGCGTCGTACATCAGCACGACATTGACCATCGGCGGGAAGATCGCCCCGATGCCGTCCTCGCCGTTCAGGCGTTCCTCGATGAAACCTCGCGCTTCGGCCATGGCACGGGCGCGCAGCTTCTTCGGAAACATCGGCTCGATCGCGCGCAGCACGGCATCGATGCCGCGGAACAGCAGGAACCAGGCCATGCTCTGATGCGGCGCTTTCTGCGAGAACCCCACCTGTGACGGCGGCGCGAGAAACAACTCGTCGATGTCGACGCCGCGCGCGTTCTTCGCCCTGATTTTTAGCGCGGCCAGCATCATCAGCGGCACCATGGTGGTGCGCGCCCAATACGAAATCTTGGTGAGATGAAACGGCGACCAGCGCGGCAACAGCATGATCTCGATCGGCAGCACCGGCACCGCGCGCCACGACACGACGCCGAAGAAAGCCATCAGGAAACGTGTGAAGACGTTCGCCTTCTCCGCACCACCGTGCGCGCGAATGGCATCGCGGGCGCGCACCATATGCGGCGCGTCGGGAGAATCCCCGATCATCTTCAGCGCGAAATACGCCTTGACGCTGGCGCTGACATCGAGCGCGCCGTCCTGAAACAGCGGCCAGCCGCCATGCGCGCCCTGAATGCGGCGCAGGTAGTTGCCTATCTTGGCTTCAATCTCCGGCGACGCGGGTTCGCCGATCTGATGCCGGAACAGAATGTATTCGGCAGGGATGGTGGCGTCGGCTTCGAGTTCGAAAACCCAGTGGCCATCAGGTTGCTGATGGCCGTGCAGCGCCTTCGTCGCCGCGGCGATGCTGCGGTCGAGTTCGGCTTTTTCAATGACGGATTGAGCGGTGGTGTTGAGCATCTCGATCTCGTGGTCCAATGAGACAGCGCGGGCCGGCTAAAGCGGCTCGTCAGTTCTTCAGGAGCAAGTCGGCTGCGCGGTTGCCCGAGCGCACCGAGCCTTCGATGGTTGCCGGCAGACCGGTGTCGGTCCAGTCGCCCGCCAAAACCAGGTT
>JBARXT010000019.1:0-24890 GCA_049647485.1 Xanthobacteraceae bacterium | reverse complement strand
CGTTCCGGCAGGGCGTGAAGGCGCAGAAGGGCATCGAGTTTTGACTCCAACGCCGGCGCTGATGATTCAGGCCACCGGCTCCAACGCCGGCAAGTCGACGCTGGTGGCGGGCCTCGCGCGCGTGCTGGTGCGGCGGGGTCTGCGCGTCGCGCCGTTCAAGCCGCAGAACATGTCGAACAATGCGGCGATCGCGGTGGACGGCGGCGAGATCGGCCGCGCGCAGGCGGTGCAGGCACGCGCGGCGCGGCTGCCGCCGAGCGTACACATGAATCCGGTGCTGCTGAAACCCGAAACCGACACCGGCGCGCAGGTAATCGTGCGCGGGCAACGGATTGGAACGCTGCGCGCGAAGAATTTCCTCGACAAGAAGAAGGATCTGTTGCCACTGGTGCTGGAGAGTTTCGCGCATCTTTCACGCGAGGCCGATATCGTGCTGGTGGAAGGCGCCGGGAGCCCGGCGGAAATCAACCTGCGCGAAGGTGACATTGCCAACATGGGTTTCGCCATCGCCGCCGATGTGCCGGTGGTGCTGGCGGGTGATATCGATCGTGGTGGCGTCATCGCCAGTCTGGTCGGCACCCATGCGGTGCTGGAGCCGCAGGAGCGCGCGCAGATCCACGGCTTCCTCATCAACAAATTTCGCGGCGAGGTGAAATTGTTCGATGCAGGGCTCGACGCGGTGACGCGGATGACCGGCTGGCTCTCGCTCGGCGTGGTCCCGTGGCTGCCGCAGGCGGCGTGGCTGCCGGCGGAAGATGCGCTCGATCTCGAAAGCAACACCGCGCGTGACGGCGCGGCTTGCGTGATCGCGGTGCCGATGCTGGCGCGCATCGCCAATTTCGACGACCTCGATCCGCTGACGATGGAGGAAGGCGTTGCCTTGCGTTTCGTGCGGCCGGGCGAGCCGATTCCGTCGGAGGCGAATGTGGTGATCCTGCCCGGCAGCAAATCGACGTTGGGCGATCTTGCCTTCCTGCGCGCGCAAGGCTGGGACATCGATATCGCGGCGCATGTCCGGCGCGGCGGTCATGTATTGGGTCTCTGCGGCGGCTATCAGATGCTGGGCAAGACGATTGCCGATCCCGATGGCCTCGACGGCGCGCCGGGTCGCGTCGAAGGATTGGGCCTGCTTGATATCGACACCGTGATGCACGGCGACAAATCCACCACGCTGGCGCACGGCATTCATTGCGCCAGCGGCCTGCCGGTCGAAGGCTACGAGATTCACCTTGGCCGCAGCGAGGGACCGGACAGCGCGCGGCCGATGCTGCAGATCGGCGCGCGCCATGACGGCGCGACGTCGTGTGACGGCCGGGTGCAGGGAACATATCTGCACGGGCTGTTTTCCAGCGATGCATTTCGCGCGGCGTGGTTGAAGGGGCTGGGTGCAGCTTCGTCGCTGGCCTATGAAGCACGGGTCGAAACCGCGCTCGATGCGCTGGCCGATCATCTCGAAGCGCATCTCGATATCGAGGCGCTCTTGGCGATTGCGCGGCGACGTCAGGGCAGCAATGCAAGCACGGCAAAAACTGCGAACTGAATCACGCACGCCGCCACCAATATCCGCAATACGCGGCGGATATCGGCAGGCGTGGCCTCCCGGCCATCGGCATTGAGGTAAGGATCGTCGACTACCCCTTCATTGTAACGGCGCGGACCGGCGAGTTTGATTCCCAGCGCGCCGGCCACCGCGCTTTCCGGCCAGCCGGCATTGGGCGAGCGATGGTGTCGCGCATCGCGCCGCATCGCTTTCAGGCTCGCTGCGATCGATCCGCGCGCGACCGGTGCGGCGAGTGCCAGCAACAGGCCTGCGATCCGTGCGGGCACGAGATTGACGAGATCGTCGAGCCGCGCCGACGCCCAGCCGAAATCGCGATGCCTGTCGCTACGATGGCCGATCATCGAATCGGCGGTGTTGATCGCCTTGTAGGCGAGCAGCCCTGGCAGGCCGAGCAGCGCCAGCCAGAACACCGGCGCCACCACGCCGTCGGAAAAATTTTCGGCGCAGGATTCGATGGCGGCGCGGCTGACGCCGCTCTCATCGAGGCTGTCTGGATCGCGCCCGACGATCAGGCTGACCGCTTCGCGCGCCGCGGTAAGCCCGCCGGTACCGAACGCCGCATGCACCCGCGCGACGTGCTGATAGAGGCTCTTTTGCGCGATCAGCGTCGCGGCCAGCAGGCCCAGTACGATATTGCCTGCAAGGCCGCGCGGGATGATCGCCTCAATGGCGTATCCCATCAACAGCGCAACGATCACCAGCAGCAGGATAGCGACGATTCCGAGCGACTTGCGTCGTCTCGGTGACCACGTTTCGCGATTGAGCCTGCTATCGAGCGCTCCGATGGCGCGGCCGATCACCGCCACCGGATGCGTCAGCCGCCGCCACAGCCAATCCGGATCGCCGATCACGGCGTCGGCGACGAAAGCGACCAGCGTGATAACAAGAGTGTCGCTCCACGACAACACGTCAGTGCGCCGCTGCGGCGGTCGCCGTCTCGCGCTCGGCGCGTGCGATTTCGCTGACGATGCGGTCCAGCGCGTCGACCACCGCGGGGCCGCCGCAGACGGTGAATCGTTCCGGCACCACGAGGCGCTTTGACGGCGGATAGAAATGCTCCAGCGCGGGATGCAGCAGGAAGGCGCGGCCTTCGTCCTCGGCGAAGTCGCTGTCGCTTGAAACCAGAATGAAGTCGGGCTGAAGCTTGATGATGGCTTCGAGCGAGGCGAAGCCGCCGAATTTCAGGCCGAGCTCGCCGGCGGCATTCGAAAGGCCGATTTCCGCGACCAGAGAACTCATCAGGCTGCGGCTGCCGGACACCCAGCCGCGTCGCGAGATCGACAGCACGCGGTAGCGGTGCTTCGCGACGAATTTGCGCGTCCGCGCGATGGCGGCATCGATCCGCGCGATATAGGTTTCGGCGCGGTCGGGATGCTGCGTCACTTCACCCATCTTGCGGATCTGCGCCTTCACCTCGTTGAGGGAATGCGCGACGTCGAAGGTGACCAGCTTCTGGCCTTGTTCCTTCAGGAGTTCGCGGGTGGCGCGCTTGGTGAAGCTGCCGGCCACCACGACGTCCGGCTTCAGCACCAGCACGTCCTCGGCCTCGCCCGACAGGCGCGGATAGCGATGCGCGGCGGCGGCGCTCCACGAGCGCGTGGCGTCACGCGAATAGGGGCCGAGGCCGAGAATCTGTTCGGGGTCCGCCAGCGCCACCAGCAATTGATCGGTGCAGGCGTTGATCGACGCGATGCGCGGCAATTCCGCTGCGTGCGCAGGCAGAACGGCGGCAAGAAACGTCATCGCAAGAAAACCGGCACGGATATATTGCGGGCTCTCGCATCGTGCGCCGCGCCGTGGCATGACAAGCGCATGAAACACGGCGGCGATCTCAGTGAAGCGATGAGACAGTTCGGTGGCGCGCCGGATGCGTGGCTCGATCTGTCGACCGGCATCAACCCGAATCCGTATCCGCTTCCGCCATTGGCCAATGATGTGTGGCGACGCTTGCCGTCGCAAGCCGACGAAGCCGCGCTGCTCGCCGCCGCGCGTCGTGCTTACGCCGTGCCGGATGATGTCGATATCGCGGCCGCGCCCGGCACGCAGGCGTTGATCCAGTGGCTGCCGCGCCTCGCCGCGCGTGGCACTGTTGCGGTCGTGTCGCCCACCTACAACGAGCACGCCGCCGCGTGGCGGCTGGCAGGACATGAAGTGATCGCCATCGGCGCGATTGAGGGGATACCGGAGACTATCCGTCACGTTGTGATCGTCAACCCCAACAATCCCGATGGCCGCGTTGTTGATCACTCCACGTTGGTGCGGGTTGCGGAGGTTGTCGCGGCGCGCGGCGGCTGGCTTGTGATCGACGAAGCCTTTGCCGATCTCGATCCGGCCATCGGTGCGGCTGCATTGTGCAACATTCTCCCGATTGTCGTGCTGCGTTCGTTCGGAAAATTCTATGGTCTCGCCGGGTTGCGCCTCGGCTTCGCCGTTGCCGCACCGGAGTTGAGCGTACGGATTCGCGAGGCCATGGGGCCGTGGGTCTGCTCCGGCCCGGGGCTCGTCATCGGCCGCGCCGCGCTTGACGACGAGCGATGGGCGAACGAGATGCGCGACAAACTGCGCGAGCAGGCCGCGAAGCTTGATGGCGTGTTGCAGGGCGCCGGGTTCGTGCCGACCGGCGGCAGCGCGCTGTTTCGTCTGGTGCGGCATCCGCATGCGTCAGCCTATCACAAGGCGCTGGCGCGGCGGCAGATCTGGTGCCGCCGGTTCGATTGGGCGGATGATCTGTTGCGCTTCGGTCTGCCGCCGGACGACGCGGCGCTCGAATGCCTCGCGCGGGCGCTGGCGGATATCTAGTCTCATTGCGCTCACACGCCGGCCCACGGCACGATGATCATGCGGTGCTCGTGCCCGGTACGATAGGCGGTGACACGGAACACGTCGGCAAGGATGGTATCGGACAGCGCCTCGGCCGGCGCGCCTTGCGCCACCAGTCGTCCCTCCTGCATCACCATCACCATGTCGGCATAGCGCGCGGCGAGGCCGAGATCGTGCGTCACCACGATGGCGAGAATGCCGCTGTCGGCCGCGGCGCGCAGGTTCTTCATCACCTCGATCTGGAAACGCGGATCGAGCGCGGCGGTCGGCTCGTCGGCGAGAATCACCGGCGCTTCCACCGCCAGCACGCGCGCCAGCGCGACGCGGCTGCGTTCGCCGCCGGAGAGTTCGGTGGCGGGGCGGGTGCTGAACTGCGTCACGTCGGTCGCCTGCATCGCGCGTTCGACGGCCGCCTCGTCGGTGGGCGAGAGCCGCGCCGGGTCAGTGGCGCCGTGCGGATAGCGCCCCAGTGCGACGATGTCGCGCGCCGGCAGCGGCCAGTGCACCATGTGGCCCTGCGGCAGATAGCCGAAGCGCTTGGCGCGCTCGCGCAGCGACAATGATGCAAGCGCATCGCCGCCGACATGGATCGTGCCGCGTGACGGCAGCAGCCCGGCGAGCGCGCGCAGCAGCGTGGTTTTGCCGGCTCCGTTCGGGCCAACGAGCGCGACCAGATGCGCGCGGGGCAGCGCCAGCGAGATGTCGTGCAGCACTTCGCGTCCGGCAAGCGTGACGCCGAGCTTGTGTGCGGTAAGGAAGGCAACCGTCATCCGACACCGCCTCCCAGCGCGCGACGCTCGCGCATGATGAGGTAAAGAAAGAACGGCACGCCGATCAGCGACGTCAGCACGCCCACCTTGATGTCGCTGGTCGAGGGAATGATGCGCACCGCGATGTCCGCCGCCAGCAGCAGCGCGGAGCCGGTCAGCGCGCTCGGGATCAACAGGCGTGCGGGATCGTAGCCGACCAGCGGCCGCATCAAATGCGGCGCGATCAGGCCGATGAAGCCGATGGTGCCGGTCACCGCCACTGCGCCGCCGACGCCGAAGGCGACGCCGGTGATCACGATCAGCCGCAGCGCGCCGACATGCACGCCGAGGCTCTGCGCGGTTTCCTCGCCGAGGCTCAGCGCGCGCAAGGCATTGCGCTGGCTCATCAGGATGATCGCGCCGATGCCGATGAACGGCAGCGCCAGCATGACGTGGCGGAAGCTGCGGTCCTCGAGCGAACCGAGCAGCCAGAACGCGATCTCCAGTGCGACGAACGGATTGCTGGAGAGGTTCATCGCCAGCGCAGTCGCAGCGCCGGCGAGGCTGGAAATCGCAAGGCCTGCGAGAATGAGGATCAAGAGCCCGGCGTTGCGCCCCGCCACCACCAGCAGCGCGAACACCGAGAGGAACGCCATCACGATGGCCGCGCCCGGCAGCGCGTAGGAGCGCACGTCGGCGAGACCTAGCGCGATCACCAGCACCGCGCCGAATGCCGCCGCCTGCGGCGCGCCGAACAGCGACGGCGAGGCGAGCGGATTACGCAGCAGGCCTTGCAGCGCCGCACCGGAAAGGCCGAGGATGGCGCCGATGGCGACCGCGAGAATCGTGCGTGGCAGGCGTATCTCCTGCACGATCACGCGATAGACATCGCTGCCGCCGCCGAACAAGGTGTCGAGCACCTCCAGCGGCGACATCCGCACCGGCCCGACGCCGAACGAGATCAGCGCCAGCAGCACGACGAGCAACGCCATGACGATGATGGTGCTGCTCCGTCGTTTGACTGCGGCGCGCTCCGTCACCATGTGGCGTGGAAGCCTCCATAGATCGCGGGTCCGGTGGTGCCGTAGTTCAGGACTTCCTGATAGCGCTCGTTGAAGATGTTCTCGCCGCGCGCAAACACCTTCCAGTTATTGTCGATCTTGTACTCCGTATAGAGATCGACCCGCGTGTAGGCCGCGAGGGGACTGCGTTCGCCGGAGCTGCTGAAGCGATCCGACACCATCAGGATGCGCGGCTCGATCAGCCAGTTTGGCGTCGGATTGTAGCTGAGCGCGATTCGCGCCAGATGTTCGGGCCGCCGCGCCAGCGTTAGGCCGGTCGAGAGATCCTTGGCGCGCAGCCAGGTGTAGGCGGTCTTCAGCCGCAGCACGCCCGGCAGGATATTGACGTCGGCACCGACCTCGATGCCGGAGGTCTCGGCGCGGGCGACGTTGACATAATGCCCCATCGGATTGGTCGCGTCGAAGACGAAGTCGATCAGGTTGCTGAAGTCGTTGGCGAAGCCGGTCAACGACAGCGTCACGCGGCCGTCGAACAGGCTTTGATCGATACCGGCGTCGTAGCCGAAGCTCTCTTCCGGCTTGAGGTTCGGGTTGCCGTAAGGCGCCGCATAAAGCTGATACAGCGTCGGCGCCTTGGCGCCGGTGCCGGCGCTGGCGCGCAGCTTGGTGCCGGTCTCGGTGATGTTGTAGGCCGCCGTGGTGCGCCAGGTGGTGAAGGTGCTGACGTCCACCACGTCATCGACGCGGCCGCCCATGGTGACGGTGAGCCGGTCGCCGATCGGCAGTTTCCATAACGCGAACACCGAATTGGTGTCCTGCGTCGCGCTCATCGTGGACAGGCGCGGCGTCGGCACGGGAAGGAGCGTCGAGCCGAAGGTGTCGGCGGTTTCGTGCTGGGTGCGTGCGCCGTAGACCAGCGAACCGGCGGCACCCATACGCAGGTCGCCCTGATATTCGGCGCCGAAGCTGTTGCCGCGGAAATCCGTCGACGTGGCAGAACTGTTCGCCGGCAGCACGTTGATGCCGTAGGACGAGTAGTCGTTGAAGGTGCGGTCGATCTGGCTGGCGAACGCGGTGATACTTTGCGTCAGCATGCCGCCGAGCGAATCCACTGCGGCCTTGGCCCAGATCTGCTGCTGCAACTGGTTGGAGTTCGACGGCGTATCCGGCGTTGCGCCGAACGAGGCATCGTAGGCGCCGCGCGTGAAAGTGGACATCACGCCGGCATCGAAGCGGAAGCCTTCGCCGGCATCGTAGCCGACGCGGGCGGAGCCGCCGATACGATCCATGCCGTCCTTCTCGAGATTCGGATACTTCGCCTCGATCGAGGGAATGCGATAGCCGTAGCTGGAAAAGCCGTTGGTGTGCTGGCCGCTGCCGGTCACGGCGTAATTCCACGGTCCGCTCGAACCACTCATCGACGCGGTGGTCGACGCGGTGCCGTAGCTTCCACCTTCGGTGCGAATGCTGTATTGCGCCGGGCCGCTGCCCTTCTTGGTGATGATGTTGATGACGCCGCCCATGGCGTCGGAGCCATACAGTGCGCTCTGCGGGCCACGTAGTACCTCGACGCGGTCGATGGTGCCCGGTGCAACCAGTGCGAAGTTGAAGTCGCCGGCCGCGCCGCTGGGATCGTTGACGCGGATGCCGTCGATCAGCACCAGCGTTTGCCCGGTGTTGGCACCGCGCAGCATCACGCCGGTGGTGCCGGCGGGGCCGCCGGCCTGCGTCACCGTCAGGCCCGGTACCGAGCGCAGGGCGTCGGTGAGGGAGGCGGGATTGCTGGTGGTCAGCGTCTCGCCGCTGACCACGCTGATGGCGCTGCCAGTGGAGCCGATCGGCTCCGGCGCGCGGTCCGCCGTCACCACGATATCGGGAAGTTGCTCCAGGCGAGATTGAGCATTCGCGCCTCCGCAGAACGGAGACAACACAAGACAGGCTGCCGTGCCGGCAGCGACATTTCGCAGATTCATCGTAGCCCCTTTCGTCGACCCACCGTCGAACGTGTTAAGTTCGTCAACGGCCGGTCTCCTGGCTCGCGGTCGTTATCCGGATCCGCCTTCCCGGACCTTCGTGTGAGGTCCAGTGGCATCGTGGATCGGATGACCGCTTACAGTTGCGGGGGCAGCCGCGGAATTGGAGATACTCTCTCAAGAGACATCCCCGCACCGCATTCCCGTTTCACCTCCGTTGGAAAATCCTCGGGAGGCACCGATGACGGCGCCAAACAAGCACAGCCACGTCGATCGCGCAACTGTGATTTGGGAACGGCGGGGGCGTCTGTGTTCGAATAATACGATTGTCGGAATTTGTTGCTTGTCTGCACGGCATTTCCCGGTATTCGTTGCCGCGAAGCCGCTCGACCGTCAGCCGGGTTGTTATTGCGGCTGGAATCCCGACAGAGAATGCACGGTGCCCGCATGACAAAACATGATCGCAACAATCCCGCGCGTCCAGGCAAGGCCGGTCAGGCGATGGATGCCAGCGCGGAGCGTGATGCGGCCGCGAAGGCGGTGCGCGACAACATGGCGAGATTGAAGGCGTTGCGGCTGGCGCAGGAAGCCGCGTCGCCATCTGCGACAACGATCAAGCCGCGCGCCAAAGCCGGTTCGAAAGCCGCGGGAAAAACAACCGGCAAGACCTCGGGCAAAGCCGGGAAGGCGCAAGACCTGTCGGCCTGGCTCGCCGGCCAGCGCAGCGGCGGCTATCGCACCTGATCGAAGCGCGCGACGCGCGCACTCGGCACAGTGAGCTATGGCGTTTTCGAGCGGCGTGAACACCGGTTCGCGCGAACAAAACGCCTCAAGGACTCTAGCCGGTCGGCAGTTGGATCATCGACCGCGTCTTGGTCGCAGCGTCGTAGACCTGCACTTGCAACATCTGATAGCGATGCTTGAGCGCCAGCCCGGCCTCTTCCGCGGCTTCGACGGTGTCGTGATGCGACTTGAAGTGACCATCCACCACCAGCGAATAACCTTCGGTCGGCGCCTTGTCGGCACGCACGACGGCCTTGCGCGCTTGCGGTTCTTCCAGTTCGAGCTTCGGCTTCTTCATATCATCTCCCATGGCGCGGTCGCATTCGCCGCGACAAACGCGGCGCTGTGACAAGATCGCCTTGATCGGCATGTCCTGAGGGGCAACGGTTCGCCGGTACGCCCATCGGGAGCGTCGACGAATCTGTGTGCGTTGCGGATTGCGGGCTTTTTATACCGTGCGCGGCAAAGGCACAAAGGGTTTCGCGACGGAAAGATTGTCGCGTGCGCCCCCGGATTGCGAGTTCCCGCGCCGATTTCGGCCAGTGGAGCGAATTTGCCATTCGGCGCCCGCTTTCCGCTTCTCGCGCCCGGTTGCTATATATAATGACGAGCCGGCGATCGTTCGGCGTTGGAGGAATGCGAGATGTTTGGCGGGAAGCGCCACCCCGATAAACGCCAATCCGGGCAGAAGCCGGCGAAGCCGAAACCGCCTCCGCCGCCCGACGAACTGGAGGATGCCGGCGATATCGCCACCCCGGAGCCGGATCGCGACGACGAGCAGCGCGGCCTTTGATCGCAGGCTGCCGCGCGGATGGTCTGTCATGCGCCGCCGCTGATAGACAAATTACGATATCGAACGATAGTTTCCGCGCGGGTTGAAAGGAGCCCGGGCACGGCATGGTTGATGGAGTTGCCAATCCTCCGCGGGAGCCGGATGCGACGCTGCGCACGCTGACGGGAATCTCGATCGCGCACTGGGTCAGTCATTTCTACATCCTTGTGCTGCCGATGCTGTTTCCGTTCCTCAAGGCGCAGCTCGGCGTCGGCTTCGTCGAACTCGGCTTCGCGTTGACGGTTTTCGCGGTGGTGTCCGGACTGACGCAGGCGCCGATCGGCTATCTGGTGGACCGCGTCGGCGCGCGGCTCATCCTGCTGCTCGGTCTTGCCGTCGGCGGTCTCGCCTTCGTCCTGCTAGCGGCCCACCTGAGTTATATCAACCTGATCGTCTGCGCGGCGGTGCTCGGGCTCGCCAACAGCGTCTATCACCCGGCAGACTACGCGATTCTCTCGGCGCACATGGACGAGACGCGGATGGGCCGGGCTTTCTCGATCCATACCTTTGCCGGTTTTCTCGGAGGCGCCGTCGCGCCCGCCATCGTTGCCGGTCTGCTGCTGGCGCTGGGTGGGCGCGGTGCGCTGATCGTCATCGGCATGGTGGGGCCGCTGGTTGCCCTGCTGCTGGCCGCCATCAGGATTCCCGATGCGGGCGCCGCCGCACCTGCATCCGGCGGACCCGCGCCGAAGGTGTCGATGATGACGCCGGCGATTCTGTTGCTGACGGCATTCTTCCTGCTGCTCGGTCTGTCGACGTCGGGCATCGGCTCATTTGGCGTGGTAGCCTTGATGAGCGGCTATGGCAGTTCGCTGTCCAGCGCCAATCTGGCGCTCACGGCGTTTCTCGGCGCCAGCGCCACCGGTGTTCTGGCCGGCGGCTGGCTCGCCGATCGCACCGCGCGCCACGGTCAGGTCGCAGCGGTCTGCTTCGCCGTCAATGCGCTGATCGTGCTGGCGATCGCGGTGACGACCTTGCCGCCGCTGCTGCTGGTTGCGGCGCTGACCGTCGCGGGCTTTCTCAGCGGCGTGATCGCGCCGTCGCGCGACATGATGGTGCGAAACGCCGCGCCGCCCGGCGCGGCCGGGCGTGCCTTCGGCATCGTCTCGACCGGCTTCAATCTCAGCGGGATCGCCGGGCCGTTGCTGTTCGGCTGGATCATGGACCAGCACGTGCCGCACTGGGTGTTCGGTGCCTCCGCGATCTTCATGGGATTGACGGTGCTGTTGGCGCTCGTCCCGGAACGCAGCACCGCTGTCGCCAAGAAACCGGCGGTCGGAATCCAGCCGTCCTGAGTGGCGGCGCTGAGCGGATCGCCCTTGTACGATACTAGCCCTGTGCCAGTTGCGGCGTCGTGGCGGCGTTGCGGCGCAGGAGCCGCGCGCGCTCGGTATTCGGCCAAAGCAGCAGCAGGCCGAGCGCGCCTGCGGAGATCATGACGATTCCGTTGATGACGAAACCGTGCAGATAGCCCTGCATGATGTCGCCGCCGGCATGCTGGATGATGCTTCCCATCACGGCCGGCGCGATGATGCCCGCGAGCGTATAGAGCGCGCCGTAGATCGCGATCACGGCACCGCGTTGCGACACCGGGGCGAACTCGCCAAGCATTGGCGGACACACCACATAGATTGCGCCGCACAGACCGGAGCCGATCACCAGAAGCGCGATGCGCAATCCGGCACTGTCGGCATAGGGCATCGTCAACAGGATCAAGCCGCCAATGATCAAGGGTGTCGCGCCGAGCACGCCGCGCGCGCCGCGTGTCGACATGCCGCGCGCCACCAGCCGCTGCGACAGCCAACCGGTCAGGATCACGATGCAGGCGCCGAACACCCACGGCAGGATCGAGATCAGGCCCGCCGCGTGTTGCGTGAATCCGAGTCCCTGCACGATGAAGGCAGTGAACCAGGTCAGGCCCAGCGACAGCGCCCAATAAGCGCCGAAGGTGGCGACACAGCAGCCGATGAAGGTCGGCGAGGTCAGGAGATGCGCATAGGAAAAGCGGGCTTCGTTGGCGGCGTCGGTGGCCGATGGCACCAGCGGTCCTTCCTTGCCGAGCAACAGCCACACCGCCGACCACAGCAGGCCGACGATGCCGAGCGCAGCGAACGCATGGTGCCACGAATAATTGACGATCAGCCAGTTCAGCGACGGCACCGCAAGAATGACGCCGAAGGCCGAGCCTTGTGACAGCACCGCGGTCGGCAGCGTGCGCTTCTCGTCGGGAAACCACTTGTAGATCGCATGCACCGCGACCGAGAAGGCGGGGCCTTCGCCAGCGCCGAGGATGATGCGGCAGACCATCAGCGTCATGAAACTGCCGGTTCCGACGATGGGAAACTGGGCCAAGGCCCAGATCAGCGCCAGCGCCAGCAGCACCCAGCGCGTAGCGATGCGATTGACGATGAAGCCGACGACGATGGCCGAGATCGAAAACAGGAAGAAGAACGACGAGCCGAGCAATCCGAACTGTTCGGCGTCGAGCTTGAGGTCGGTCATGATCGGGACGGCGGCGAGGCCGACCACGATCTTGTCGGCGAAGTTGACCACCATGAACAGGAACAGCAGGAACGTGATTCGCCACGCTCCTTTCGGAGTTGGTTGTGCCGTCATGCGCGTTACCCCCGGCCCGTCTCCGGCTTCTGCCGGTTCGATGAGGGCCGCCGCGATGCTAACCGCTGATTTGGTTTCGTGGCAATCGTCGATTTTGCAGGTGTCTTATCGGCAAGGTGACGGTCGGGCGGATCGTGATTTGGCATTGCAACACGACTATGCTTGTTGCTCTCGAACCTATGAGATCGAATGCCGTCCGATGTTGAAAGTCGTCAATCTCAGCAAGAGCTATCGCTCGGCGCAGGAGGATGTTCACGTGCTGCGCGGCGTCGACCTCACCGTCGCGCGCGGTGAAAGCGTGGCGCTCACCGGCGAGTCCGGCAGCGGCAAGAGCACGCTGCTGCATCTGATCGCGGGGCTCGATGAGGTCGACGGCGGCGAGGTGTGGGTGGAGGATGCCCGCGTTAACGGATTGCCGGATGCCGGGCGCGCAGCGCTGCGTCGCACGCGGCTGGGCCTGGTCTTTCAGCAGTTCAATCTGGTGCCGAGCCTGTCGGTTGCTGACAATCTCGCATTTCAGGCGCGCCTTGCGGGGCGGCACGATCCCGCATGGTTGGCCGAACTGATCGCACGACTTGGACTTGATGGGCTATTGATGCGCTATCCGGAGCAACTGTCCGGCGGCCAGCAGCAGCGGGTTGCCATCGGCCGCGCGCTCGCGGTCAAGCCGGCATTGTTGCTGGCCGACGAGCCTACCGGCAATCTCGACGAGGCGACCGCCGACGAGGTCGTGCATCTCATTCGCGATCTGGTGGCACGGTCCGGCTGCGGGTTGTTGATGGTGACGCATTCGGCGCGGCTCGCGGCGATGCTCGACCGGCAACTGCATCTGAGCGGCGGAAAGCTGACATGACACGCGCCGCATGGGTGCTCGCCGTGTTGCTGAGCCACTGGCGGCGGCATCCGATGCAACTGGCGACCTTACTGGTGGGATTGATCGCCGCCACCGCGTTGTGGAGCGGCGTGCAGGCGCTCAATCAGCAGGCGCGCGTCAGCTACGACCGCGCCGCCGCAATTTTCGGCGGCGCGCGCACCGCGATGCTGATCGATCCCGCGCACGCGACATTCCCACAAGCGGTGTTCGTCGCATTGCGGCGCGCCGGTTGGCCGGTGTCACCAGTGCTGGAGGATCGTGTGCGGATCGGCGGCCGTTCTGTTCGGCTGCTTGGTATCGAGCCGGTGACCGTGCCGGCGGAAACGGCGTCAGGATCGGCGATCGGCCGTAGCGATCTGCATGCGTTCGTCGCGCCGCCGGGGCAGACGCTGGTGGCGCCGGAGACGTTGGCGGATCTCGATCTTGCGGAGGGTACGACGCCGCGCGTCGATGACGCAATTGAATTGCCGCCCTTGAGGGCGCAACCGCGGCTCGCGCCGGGCGTGCTGATCGTCGATATCGGCGTGGCGCAGCGCGTGCTCGGCAAGCCGGAACAGATTTCACGTTTGCTGGTCGGCAAGACGGCACGCAGCCAACGCGATCTGCCGGCAACAATTGCGGGCACGACGCTGCAGTGGGTCGCGCCGGACAGCGAGACCGATCTGGCGCGGCTGACCGACAGCTTTCATCTGAACCTCACCGCGTTCGGCCTGCTGTCGTTTCTGGTCGGGCTGTTCATCGTCAATTCGGCCATCGGGCTTGCCTTCGAGCAGCGGCTGCCGACGCTGCGAACGTTGCGCGCCTGCGGCGTCTCCGCGCGGTTGCTGAATATCGTGGTGGTGATCGAACTGGTGGCGTTCGCACTGATCGGCGGCCTGGTCGGACTGATCGTCGGCTATGTCATTGCCGCCGCGCTCCTGCCCGATGTTGCCGCCAGCCTGCGCGGACTTTACGGCGCGCAACTGCCCGGCGCGTTGTCGCTGCGGCCGCAATGGTGGCTCGCGGGAATCGCCATGAGCGTGGTCGGCGCGCTGGCCGCTGCCGCCGCGAGCCTCATGCGGATGGCGCGACTGCCGTTGCTTGCCGCCGCACAGCCTTACGCGTGGCAACAGGCGCAGCGGCGTTGGCTGCTGCGTCAGGGCATGCTGGCGCTTGTGATGACGACGGCGGCGATTGGCGTCCTGGTATTCGGAGATTCGTTGCTGGCCGGCTTCGCCGTACTCGCGGCGTTGCTGCTGGCGGCGGCGCTGGCGCTGCCAGTGCTGCTCGACGTTACGTTGCGGCTCGGTGCTCGTTACGCACGCAGCGCATTGCCCGCATGGTTCTGGGCCGACAGCCGCCAGCAATTGCCCGGGCTGTCGCTCGCCTTGATGGCGTTGTTGCTGGCGCTGGCGGTGAATGTCGGCGTCGGCACCATGGTGCAGAGTTTCAGCACGACATTCGTGCGCTGGCTCGACGGGCGGCTGGCCGCGGATGTCTATGTCGGCGCCGCGAACGAAACGCAGGCCGCCGAGATCCGGCGCTGGCTCGCCGCGCGCAGCGATGTCGCCGCCGTGTTGCCTGGCGCACGAACCAATGTGCAGATCGACGGTGCGCCGGTCGAGATCATGGGTCTGCCCGATCACGCCACCTATCGCGAGAACTGGCCCTTGTTGCGCTCTGCATCTAACGGCTGGGATCGCCTGCATACGGGCGACGCCGCGTTCATCAGCGAGCAACTGTCGCGCCGGCTTCATCTTGATGTGGGGGGCCGCTTGCGAATTTCGACGCCCGGCGGCGAATGGTCGGTGGCGGTGGTTGGCGTCTATGCCGATTACGGCAATCCGAAAGGGCAGCTTGCGATCGACATCGATGCATTGCTGCGACATTTCCCCGACACGCCGCTGACCCGCTTCGGGCTGCGCGTCACGCCGGAGCATGTCGCGGGCGTGATCGCCGCGATGCGTGAACGTTTTCATCTCGATGCGCGGCAACTGGCCGATCAGGCGACGGTGAAAGCGGAATCGAAACGTATCTTCAATCGCACCTTTGCGGTCACCGCCGCGCTCAACACCTTCACGCTCGGCGTCGCCGGAATAGCACTGTTGACCAGCCTGTTGACCCTGAGCGGATCGCGCCTGCCGCAACTGGCGCCGCTGTGGGCCATCGGTGTCACGCGCGAGAGGCTCGCGGTGATCGAACTTCTGAAGACCATGGCGGTAGCGTTCGTCACCGCGCTGCTGGCGCTGCCGCTCGGCTTGCTGGTGGCGTGGTGTTTGATCGCGGTGGTCAACGTCAAGGCGTTCGGCTGGCGGCTGCCTTTCCAGGTATTCCCGATGCAGTTGCTGGAACTGCTCGGTGTCGCCATGCTGGCGGCGTTGCTTGCGACGCTGTTGCCGATGTTCAAACTGGCGCGGATGCAGCCCGCGACGCTGATCAAGATTTTCGCCAATGAGCGCTGATCGAATCTCACGCCGCACGATTCTCGCCGGCATTCCATGGCTCGGGCTCGGGCTCGGGCTCGGCGTCGCGCGCGCGCGGGCGCAGGGCTTCGCCGGATTGGGCGGCGAGGCGGCAGGCTTCGCCTCGGTGGTGCCGGGGCGGAAGTTCGTGTTTCCCGACGATTTCGGCGCGCATCCGGAGTTCCGCATCGAGTGGTGGTACGTCACTGCCAACCTGCGAGACGTCAGCGGTGCGGCATATGGTGCGCAGTGGACGCTGTTCCGACAGGCGATGGCGCCGGGTCCGCAACGCGAGGGCTGGGCCAATCAGCAGGTCTGGATGGGCCATGCCGCTGTTACCAGCGCCACCGCGCATCGCTTCAGCGAGGCCTTCGCGCGCGGCGGCGTCGGGCAGGCGGGCGTCAAGGCCGCGCCCTTCGAGGCGTGGATCGATGCATGGCGGATGGCGGCGCTATCGTCGTGGTCGAACGAAACCGTTGCACCGCTGCAGTTGGATGCGGCGGGTGCGGACTTCGAATATGCGCTTCGGCTCGATGCCGACCGACCGCTGGTGTTGCAAGGCGATCATGGCTACAGCCGCAAATCCGAGCGTGGTCAGGCGTCGTATTACTACAGCCAGCCCTATTTCACCGCGACCGGCAGTATCAAAATCGACGGGCAATCCATCGCGGTGTCGGGGCCGGCCTGGCTCGATCGCGAATGGTCGAGCCAGCCGCTCGCGGCGGACCAGACCGGATGGGACTGGTTCTCGCTGCATCTCGATGGCGGCGACAAGGTGATGCTGTTCCGGCTGCGGCAGAAGGATGGCGGACACTACTTCGCCGGCAACTGGATCGGCGGTGACGGCCGGTCGGTTGCGCTGTCGTCGGACGCGATCGCGATGACGCCGCTGGCCTTCACCGACGTCGCGCAGCGGCGCGTGCCGACGCAATGGCGCGTCGCGGTGCCGTCACGAGGCCTCACCGTCGATTGCGCGCCGCTGAATGCGCGGAGCTGGATGGGCACGAGCTTTCCGTATTGGGAAGGCCCCATCGCCTTTCGCGGCAGCCATGGCGGTGTCGGCTATCTGGAGATGACGGGGTATTGATATAGCCCCGATCAACGCGAAGGCGCGATCCGGTGCGGATCGCGCCCTTGCTTCTCATGAGATTACCCGCAGGGGTGAAGCGTGCTTACTTCGTCAACGGACAGCCGCTGTCCTTCGCGGACGGATAGGCGGTGTCGCCGGGGACCTTGGCGAGCACCTTGTAGTAATCCCAATCGCGCTTGCTTTCCGACGGCTTCTTGACCTCGAACAGATAGAGGTCCGAGACCATGCGGCCGTTCGCCAGAACCTTGCCACCGGAGGTGAACGCGTCGTCGACCGGCAGTTCCTTCAGCTTCTTCACCACGGCGTCCGAATCCTTGGTGCCGGCGGCCTTGACCGCCTTCAGGTAAGACAGCGTCGCCGAATAAGTGCCGGCCTGGATCATGCTCGGCATGCGGCCGGTGCGCTTGAAGAAGCGTTCACCGAAAGCGCGGGTCTTGTCGTTGAGGTCCCAGTAGAAGCTCTCGGTCAGCACGGTGCCTTGCGCGGCCTTCAGACCGAGGCCGTGCACTTCGGACGCCGTCAAGAGAAGCGCAGCGAGCTTCTGGCCGCCGGCGACGATGCCGAACTCCGACGCCTGCTTGATGGAGTTGATGGTGTCCGCGCCGGCATTGGCGAGACCCACCACCTTGGCCTTCGAGCTTTGCGCTTGCAGCAGGAAGGAAGAGTAGTCGGACGTGTTGAGCGGGGTTCGCACCGCGCCGAGCACCTTGCCGCCCGAGGCCTTCACGATCTCGCTGGTGTCTTTCTCCAGCGCGTGACCGAAGGCATAGTCCACCGTCAGGAAGAACCAGCTGTCGCCGCCAGCTTTCACCATCGCGCCGCCGGTGCCGACCGCGAGCGCGTGGGTGTCGAACGCCCAGTGGAAGCCGTAAGGAGAGCAGGACGCACCGGTGATCGCCGACGAGGCGGCGCCGACGACGATGTCGATCTTCTTCTTCTCCTTGGTGACTTCCTGCACCGCGAGCGCGACCGACGAGGTCGTCAGTTCGGTGATCATGTCGACACCTTCGGTGTCGTACCATTTACGCGCAATGCTGACCGCGAGATCGGGCTTGTTCTGGTGGTCGGCCGCGACGATCTCGATCTTGTGGCCCAGCACTTCGCCGCCGAAATCCTCGATGGCCATCTTGGCGGCTTCGATCGAGGTCTTCCCGCCGTAGTCGGCATAAACGCCGGACTGATCGTTCAGAATGCCGATCTTGACGCCTTGCGCCAGCGCCGGCACGGCGGCGAGCAGGCTGCATGTTGCAACCGCCGCCGACAAAACTCCCAATTTCCTGATTCCAGGTGCCATCTGTTGCCTCCCAGCAAATTTGTTCCGATGCGTCAATCGATGGAAGCTGCGCCGTTCTGCGGAGCTTCCTCATCATCTCGGCTTTAACAAACCGCGCCTAATGAGTCACGGTCGCCGGCCTTCGACCTTCGACTCGGCTGCGCACACCCGATGCGCAAATTTGCAGTAAGCGGTGTGTCGTGTTGGCGTCGCTCCGAAGTTCGTTGCAGCGCAACGAAAATCATCGGCCGATCAGCTCTTTTCCTCGCGGGAAACAGGCTTGCCGAACAGGCGGCGCACCCGGTTGGCGAGCTGCGGGTGCTGGCGCATCTGGTAGGCCAGCCGGTCTCGCGCAACGAAGGGGAGGACCCGCAGCGTCAGCGCCGAGGTCAGGTCGTGCAAAGGAACGTGGCAGGCGCCAAGGCGTCGCTTGTAATCGTATTCGCCGATCGAAAAATCGAATTCGCGGACGCCCTGCACATGAAGCGCGGCCATCGTCTGATCGATGAGAAGGATGCCCGGCGAGTATTTCAGCCAGCGTTCGCTGCCCATGCTGCTGCGGATCAAGGTCCAGCGTCGCCCGCTGCGTACGCCGAGCGATCCGGCAACGATCTCGTCGCCGACACTCAATACCGTTATCGTCGCATAGCCGGAGCCGACGCCTTCGCTCACCAGATCGCGATAAAAGGCGGCGTTGGCGCCGTCGTTCAGCACGAACCTCTGGCGCAGTTCGCTCATCCGCGCTTCCTGCTGTCGTGCAACCACATCCAGAGCACGCAGCGCTTCGTCGCGATCGGTGACGAGGCGAAAAGCGGCGGAAGGCTCGCTGGCAAAGGCGCGCCATTTCCGGCGGAGTTGTGAGCGTTCGTTGCGGCCGCGCGCGAAGCGGTGCGCCTCGAAATCGTCGTCGCAGGTCACGAGGTTGCCGTTGAGCGGGGAGCGTCGCGCGGCTCGCAACGACGCCAGCGGATTGCTGGTGCCGTCGATGGTGCGCGGCATCTTCCGGAATCGGATCACGTCGACGCCGCCGGGCGCGCGTCGCAGGGCCTTGCGCAGAGCGGGCCAGATCGCCTCGCTGATCGCCGGATCGCGCGCCGGCGCGGCAAGCAGCGGAGCATTGTTGTCGGTCAGGTCGAGGTCGGCGAATTCAACGATGCGAACGCCGCGCCGCCGATGACGGATCAGGGGCAGCAGCGCGATCTGCTTGCCGTTACCGGAATCGGAGATCAAAGCGACCAGCGGTTCGATGGACGTCTCCGCGAAGGCGGAATACCAGCTTGCAAGCCAACGCGGATGCTGGAACGGAGCGTGATGCCCTGCCGGGCCGGACCAGTCCCACTCGGCCGCGGCTTGCCGCCAATCGGAGAGCAGTTTGACCGCGACGCATGTTCCGCGGGCAGCTTGATGTTCGAGCGATCCGATTTTTGCCGGGACAGCCAAATCCACCATGTCGTTGCATCAACTCTGGTTGGGTGACGGTCGTGATAGGCGCCAGATGCGCGGTCTCGAGCCGGCACGAAACTTCAGAAGCTACTGCATAAGTGCAGCCGCAAGCCGTGATGTGTTCGATAGCAAGGGTAGATTGCGTGGAATGCCGGCATAAGCTGCGACAATGTCGCAGTGCGCTGTTTGTCGACGTGAGGTTAACAGCCGAGCTGCGGCGCGACGGTCACGCGTGAGTTTCTTCGTGACGCGCGGGCTTGCCGAGCAGGCGGCGTATGCGGGTGGCAAGTTGTGGGTACCGGCGCAGCCGGAACGCCGCGGCGTCACGCAGCGCAAACCGCAAGCCGCGCCATGTCAGCGCCGACGTGAGGTCGGCGAGCGGAACATGCGCTGGCCCGAAGCGACGCTTGTAGGCGTAGTTGCCGACGCTGAAATCGAACTCCCGCACGCCATCCTGATGCAGCGCCGCCATGGTGCGTTCGATGATGAGCCGACCCGGCGAGCAGTTCGACCAGCGCGCTCCGCCATTGCTGATGCGGATCATGGTGTAGCGCCGGCCGCAGCGGATACCGAGCAGCGCGGCCACGATCTCCTCGCCGACAGAGAGCGTCGCGATCGCCACGTAACCGCGTTCGATGCCGTCGCGCACCAGATTGCGATAGAACGCGGCATAAACCTCGTCGTTGAGAACGAAGTTGCGACCGAGGTCGTGCATGCGCGCATCCTGCTGCCGCTCGATGGTGGCCAGAACGCGCAGCGCCTCATCGCGTCCGGTGACCATCTGGAACGCAGCGTCGGGGTTTCGCATGAACACGCGCCAGCTTCGCTCCAGTTCTTTCCGGAACGTCCGCTCCCGCGCAAATCGATGAGCTTCGAAATCGTCGCCGACGATGAGCAGGTTGCCGTTCAACGAGCAGGTCCGCGCCGCCGCAAGCGTCGCCAGCGGATTAGCTGTGCCGTCGATCGTCAGCGGCATCTTGCGCAGCCGGATCAGGTCGGCGCCGCCAAGTGAGCGGCGCAGCGCCTTGCGTAGCGCTTGCCACATCGGCTTCGCGAAAGCGGGATCGCGCGCGGCCTTCGTCAGCAGCGGCGCGTTGTAATCGGTCAGGTCGAGATCGGCGAATTCGACAATGCGGATGCCATGCTCTCGCCGCCGGTTCAAAGGCAGCAGCGCCATGCGTTCGCCGGTCGCGGCGTCGGAGACGATCGCGATCAGCGGCTCGATGTCGGTATGGGCAAAGGCACCGTACCAGTTGCGCAGCCAACTCGGATCCTGAAACGAGGCGCCTTCGCCGGTGGGACGCGACCAGTCCCAGCGGGTCGCCGCTTCGGCCCAGTTTTGCAGGATGTCGATGGCGAACCGCGACCGGCGCGCGTGGGCCCGCGCCGATCCTGGATTTTCGGTGATGATAACGGCCACGCTTGCCTCGTCAGGCCGCCTTGGGAAGATCGACGATTCTGCCGGGTTCGGCGCTGTCGAGACGGAAATCGATCGGACGGCGCGCCTTGCGTTCGCGCTTCACCCAGCCGCTGTCGCGCATCAGTTTTTGCATCACGGCCTTGGCGAAGAATGACGGCCCGTGGATGCTGCGGCTCTTTGGTTCGTAGCCGAAGCGGCGACGCAGCAGGCCGTTGGCGAGATTGACGATCTCGTTGCGGCGGATGCCGTCGTTCACGTAGGACACCGTCATCGAGATGTTGACTGTGCCGAGATTTTCTACGCGATGCGGTGCGTTCAGCGGCCAGTTGAGCATCTGCCCCGGCTCGAGATCGACCACGGTGGCGTATTCGTCGTACCATCGCGCATAGGGCATATCGACCTCGACGTCGTAGAGCGCGATGTCTTCCAGATGCTGCGGCCGGATGAACGGTTCGGAATTCGGATAGAGGTAGACCCGCTTGCGCCCGGCGATCTGGATCAGACCCTGGCCGGGAAGGTCGGCGTGATAATAGACCTGGGCGTCGGGCGACGAGATCAGGATGCCGGACTGATGCTTCGGCGCCTGGAAGCCGGGTACATGGGCGGCGATCTCGTCGAACATGGCATCGAGCATGGTCTTGTAGTCAGGATCGACGCCGGAGGCGTTGCGCAGGTTGAGCCAGAGGCCGCCTTTGGCGATCGCGTCGATCACCTGCCGGCCGCTGAGGTTGCCGATCTCGCCTTCGCGCCACAGGCGCCGCGCCTCGCGTGCGCCGGTCTGCACCAGGCTGTAATGCTCGCGCGGATAACGCTCGATCAGTTCGGCGAGACGATCCATCGCGAACAGGGGCGACTTGTGCAATTCGTGGACCAGCCGGATCGGCTGATGGCCCCACAGCGACGAATGGGTCTCGTCCCAGGCCGGGAAGAATTGTCCTTTGGTCATGCTGCCTCCTTGGCCGTCTGCGCGTTGCCGCGTCGCGTGTCCCGTTGCGGGACGGCGAGACGGTCCGTTGCCTTTGGGGAGCAAGAAGAATGCCGGATTCACCAGTCGCGCTTACCCGAAGCTAACGTCCGAGCCCTACAACCGGGCGGCAAGGCGGCGCGCGCGCGCGGCGGATCTTCTCAGGGGCCTTTTGCGGGAGCCGATGACAACCAACAAACCGCGATTTCACGCGCTTTTCCTCGGCGCAGGGGCGCAGATGCAGTGCGGCGTCGGGCAATTCACGCGCCTGCTGCAGGATGCTGTCGAGGCGATCGAACCGGGATATTCCGCGTCGTTAACCTTGACGGCATCTGAAGGCTCGCTGTCGGAGATCTGGCGCGCCATCGACGAGGCGGAGACGATTGTCTGCAACTTTCCCATCGTTGCCTGGAAGCGTGTCATTTTGAAACCGCTGGCAGCCGTGACGATGGCGCGGTTGCGGCGGCGGCGCGTGGTGCTGATTCAGCACGAGTGGGAAGGGCTGCACTGGTTGCGGCGGTTAACCTATCTGCCAGCGTTGCTGCTGGCCGATATCATCATCATGTTTTCGCCGCTGGTTCAGCGCGAACTGGCCGTTGCTCCGATCGTGGGATGGCTTGCGCGAAAAAGCGTGCTGGCGCCGCTGCCGCCGAATATCGTCGCGCCGGCCGTCGTCACCGATACCGAGTTGCGTCGCAAGCTCGCGGCGGCGCGCGCCGAAGGGCATCTTGTCATCGGACATTTCGGATCGATCTATCCCGGCAAGCAGCCGGAAGCAGTGCTCGAGATCGCGGCGGTGCTGAAGCAGCGCGGCCTGAAGCCGCTTGTGGTCTATATCGGCTCCTTCATCCGCGCGCTTGAAGATGTCGAAGCCAGTTTCAGACGACGCATCGCACAACTCGATTTGAGCGACGATGTGATCGTGACCGGCTTCATCGCGTCGGACGCAGAGGTCTTTAGCCTGTTCGATGAGATCGACGCCTTCTGCTACGTCCTCGACGAAGGCGTGACCGCGCGGCGGTCGAGTATCCTGACCGTGGTGCAGTCGGGGCGGCCGGTGATCGTGACCGATGCCGTCGCGCCGGACGAGTTCGATCATCATCTGCGATTCAAGGCTCTGATCGACAGCGGCGCGATCGTTCGCGTGCCGCGTGGCGCGGGCTACGAATGCTATGCCGATGCGATCGTCGCGGCCGCCCGGCAGCCGTCATCGCAGGCGTCGTTCGATTTTCGCGGATGGTGGCAGGATGTCGCGCGCGCGGTGCGGGCCCGGCTCTGACTATGCGGCGGGCGACGGTCTTCCGGCGTCGTCCTGCATCGGGAATCGGGCGAGATAGTGCAGCCCGAACACGGCGAAAAGAAAGGTGAACCAGATTGAATCGGCGCGGTCGAGGAAGAAGCTTTCCATCGACGACAGGTAGATGCCGAACAACCATATCTGGAACAGCATGGTAGCCAGGGGACCGCGATTGCCGTTGCGTTTCGCGGCCTCGAAATTTTTCAGGGGGGCGACCACCAGAACGGCAATCAGCAGCAACATCCCCGGCACGCCCATCGCCAGTGCGGTGTCGAGATAGCCGTTGTGGCTGTGCGAGGCCGTGGCGGCCCATTCCATGCCTTCGGGAAGATCCTTGATCGACTTGCTGCCCCAGAAGGCCGCGAATCCGTAACCGGTGAGGGGACGTTCCGATAATGCCGACAGCGCGAACGTCCAGATGTCGGTGCGGCCGGTGAACGTGCTGTCGAGCGGCAGCAAGTCGGCAAGATCGGACAGCTTGTCGCTGACCACGGTGCCGACGCTGAGCAGGTTTATCATGATCAGCGGTGTGAAACACGCCACGGCTTTCATGGCCGATGAGCGGATCACCGCGACGAAGCCGCTCACCGCCAGCACGACGATCCACAGGACCAGCGAGCTTTTACCGCCTGAACCGTACAGGAAGCAGGCCGCGAGCCCGGCAACGGCAAGGCCGGATGTCAGCGCGCCGCGGCGAGCAATATAGAGACCGATGAACGAGATCATCGCCATCATCGCGGCAGCGACGTTTTTGTGGCCGAAAGCGCCGCGCCAGTCCCCCGCCAGATGCGGCTCCTGCACGTCGGTCGGCTGATGGATCGAAAAGTACGGCGCCAGCAACAGGCCGATATAGCAGACCAGAAGCGTGGCGAGCGTCACGGTGGTGAGCCAGCGTACCAGTTCGGTTTCCGATTTCGGCAACAGCATCATGTTCGCGGCCGTGGAGATGACGCAGACCGTGAGCGCGAAGCGGCGAATGGATGTGCTGACATCAAGAGATAACAGGACAGATATCACGGTCCATGCGGCGAACACCATCAGGCTGGGGACGAGCAGGCTGCGCAACCCCTGCAGATTGTCGCGCAAGACAAGGCATGTGGTCAGCAGTGCTATGCCGCCGAATGCGGCATAGGTCAGCGTTTCGTTTCCGGTGGTCAGGTCGCGGAGATCGAGCTGGCCGAGATCGGGAAACGGTTGCAACGTGATCCATGCCAGCAGGAAGGTTGTCACGAACGCCACACAACGCAGCGCATCGAGCAGCCGCCATTGCCCGACCTGTCGGGCCAATATGCGCGGCGCGGCGCCGGATGTCGCAATCCGACTCAAGACACGATCTTCGAGGCTTTGTAGGCGTGAGGCTCAATGCCGACGGCTGCGAGTGCGCTGCCCACAGCGACGATAACGGGGTGAAGGGCGGCGGACAGCGTCGGCTCGGTCATGGCGAGGCGCGCCGCCTGCCACACCGAGAGCGGCAGTCGCGCCGCCATCCTGCCGAACACCTTGATGCGCGCCAGCGATGTGTCCGCGGCTTTGATTTCGATCCGGTAGTTGATGGCGCCGATGCGAAGGCCCCGCGTCACCACCCAATGCGGCCGGGTCCGCGCTTCCGGCACGGTTTCGGTAATGATTGCATCGTCCGCCCAGTAGAACGGCAGCCCGGCCTGCCGGCATCGCACGAAGAAATCGGTGTCGCCGCCGCCGAGAAAGTTGAAGCGCGGATCGAAGCGCGGAT
>JBARXT010000018.1:0-21601 GCA_049647485.1 Xanthobacteraceae bacterium | reverse complement strand
CAGCTTACTTCTTCAGCAAAGGACAGGTGCTCTTGTCCAGCGGCGTGAAAGCTTCGTTCGCCGGGATGGTGGCAACGAGCTTGTAGTAGTCCCACGCGCCCTTCGACTCGTTCGGCGCCTTCACTTCGAACAGATAGGCCGGGTGCAGCACGCGGCCGTTCGGCTCGATCGATCCCTTGCCGAACAGCGGATCGTCGGTCGGCATGGTCTTCATCTTGGCGACCACCTTCGCGCCGTCGTGCGGATTTTCGCCCAGCGAGTCGAGTGCCTTGAAGTAATGGATCAGCGACGAGTAGACGCCGGCCTGCACCATCGTCGGCATGGCATGGTTCTTCATGCGATCCTGGAACCGCTTGGAGAAGGCGCGCGTGCCGTCGTTCAGATCCCAGTAGAACGTCTCGGTCAGGTTCAGCCCCTTGGCGGTCTGCAGCCCGAGCGAGTGAACGTCCGAAATGAACATCAGCAGGCTCGCCAGCTTCTGGCCGCCGCTGGTGATGCCGAATTCGGCCGCCTGCTTGATCGCGTTGACGGTGTCGCCGCCGGCATTGGCCAGGCCGATGACCTTGGCCTTTGATGCCTGCGCCTGAAGCAGGAATGAGGAGAAGTCAGCCGTGTTCAGCGGATGCTTGACCGCACCGACGACCTTACCGCCAGCGCCGTCGACCGCCGCCGTGGTGTCGCGTTCGAGCGCCGCACCGAAGGCGTAGTCCGCCGTCAGGAAGAACCAGGTGTTGCCGCCGGACTTGGTCAGCGCGGTGCCGGTGCCATGGGCCAGCGTGTAGGTGTCGTAGGTCCAGTGAATCGTGTTGGGCGAACAGGCCTTGTTGGTCAGGTCCGAGGTGCCGGCCCCGGAATCGAGCAGGATGCTGTTCTTTTCCTTGGCGAGGTTCGATACCGCGAGCGCGACCGACGAAGTCGGCACGTCGGCGAGAACGTCGACCTTGTCGACGTCGATCCACTGCCGCGCGATGTTGACGCCGATGTCCGGCTTGTTCTGATGGTCGGCGGAAAGTACGTCGATCTTCCAGCCCTTCTTGGTGAGGCCGGAATCCTCGATGGCCATCTGGGCGGCGATCACCGATCCAGGGCCGGCCAGATCGGCATAAAGACCGGACATGTCGTTGAGCACGCCGATCTTGACGACCTTGTCGCCCGCGAACGAGCCGGTGCTGGCTCCGATCGCAAGCGCCGTTCCCAGCATCAACGCTGAAATTTTTGTTTTAATAGCCATCGTTACATCGCCTCCCGATTAAAATTATTGGCTGCTTATACGCCAAGATACGTATGCAGCTTGTCCATGTTCGCCTGCAGTTCGGAATTGGCGAAGCCGTCGATCACCTTGCCGTGGTCGACGATGTAGAAACGATCCGCCACCGTGGACGCGAAGCGGAAGTTCTGTTCGACCAGCAGGATGGTGAAGCCTTCCGACTTCAGCCGCTGGATCGTCCGACCGATCTGCTGAATGATGACGGGCGCAAGACCTTCGGTCGGCTCGTCCAGCATCAAGAAGCGCGCGCCGGTGCGCAGGATGCGGGCGATCGCCAGCATCTGCTGTTCACCGCCGGACAGCTTGGTGCCCTGGCTCGACGACAGCCGCTCCTTCAGGTTGGGAAACAGTTCGAAGATCTGCTCGACCGACAGCCCGCCGCTGCGCACCGTCGGCGGCAGCATCAGATTTTCATACACGTTGAGGCTGGCGAAGATGCCGCGCTCCTCCGGGCAAAAAGCGACACCGAGGCGCGCGATCTTGTCAGAGTGCATCTTGATGAGCTCGTGCCCATCGAACCGAACCGACCCCGTACGCTTCGCGATCATGCCCATGATCGACTTCAAGGTCGAAGTCTTGCCCGCGCCGTTGCGGCCGAGCAAGGTGACCACCTCGCCGGTCTTCACATCGAAATTGATGCCATGGAGAACGTGCGATTCCCCGTACCAGGCCTGGAGATCACGAATCTCCAACAACGACGCTCCCGCGGATTTCGCCGGAGCGTCGGGCGCCGTCTTCACATCAACCATGACCGGCTCCCAGATAAGCTTCCTTGACGCGCTCGTCCTTGGTCAGATCGGCATAGACGCCTTCCGCCAGAACCTTGCCGCGTGTCAGCACCGTGATGATGTCCGACAGATTGGCCACCACGTTGAGATTATGTTCGACCATGAGGATGGTGTACTTGGCCGAGATGCGCTTGATCAGCGCGGCGATCTTGTCGATGTCCTCGTGGCCCATGCCGGCCATCGGCTCGTCGAGCAGCATCATCTCCGGATCGAGCGCCAGCGTGGTCGCGATCTCGAGCGCGCGCTTGCGGCCATACGGCATTTCGACCGCCGGCGTCTTGGAGAATTCGCTGAGGCCCACATCCTCGAGCAATTCCTGCGCGCGCGAATTGAAACGGTCGAGCACCGCCTTGGAGCGCCAGAAATCGAACGACGAACCGTGCTGGCGTTGCAGTGCCACGCGGACATTCTCCAGCGCGGTCAGGTGCGGGAACACCGCCGAAATCTGGAACGACCGCACCAGGCCGAGCCGCGCCACGTCGGCGGGCGCCATCGCGGTGATGTCCTTGCCCTTGTAGACGATGCGTCCGGCGGAAGGCTGCAGGAACTTCGTCAGCAGGTTGAAGCAGGTCGTCTTGCCGGCCCCGTTGGGTCCGATCAACGCATGAATGCTGCCGCGACGTATCTTCAGATTGACGTCGCGAACCGCTAGGAACCCCGCGAACTCTTTGCTCAGTCCATGGGTTTCGAGAATGAACTCATCGGCCAATTAGTTTTCCCCCTCAGCCTTCGCGCGTTGTGTCCCACGCGTGACCGAATTGTGTCAACAGCCATCCCCGACAATGTTTTGGAACCATTGCGGGCCAGCCCCTTTGAGCCGGAATATGCCGCTATTGCCTACAACTACGCAAGGCACAAAACGTCAAGATCGTTTGCGCGCAATTCAACATGGCATTAGCTCTTAGTCTGGCTTGAAAGCGCCGTCCAGCGCCGATTGCCCTCGCACCGACCGTATCGCGGGACAGAACGCGGCTCGCTCCCGCCTACCCCTTCGGCGCGATTTCCTTGAGATAAATATCGGGCCTGAAGCCGACCAGCAGTTTGCCCGCATTCTCCAGAACCGGTCGCTTGATCATCGACGGCTGCGCCAGCATCAGCGCGATCGCCCGGCGTTCATCGACACTGGTTTTCTCAGCCTCAGAAAGCTTGCGAAACGTGGTGCCGGCACGATTGAGCAGCACGTCCCAACCGACCTTGCCACACCATCCGGCGAGGCGCGCCCTGTCGATGCCGTCCTGCTTGTAGTCATGAAAGTGATATGCGACGCCGTGGGCATCGAGCCACGCACGGGCCTTCTTCATCGTGTCGCAATTCTTGATGCCGTAAATCGTCACGCTCATGTCGCGTTCACCACCGATACAGTGTGTGGGAGTCGGACGCTTCTTTTAGCCGCGTGTCGACTAATCGCAAACCGGTTGTGCACAATCGCGCACATCGAGGCGCGCCGCGAGCCGGCGCGTGGTGCGCGCGAACAGATCGGCGTCATCAGTCGCCCGCGCCAGCACCAGAGCGCCCTGGATGCCGAGCACCGCCTCCTCCGCATCGTGTATCGCCACGCCCGCGTCGCGGCCGCCACGGATCAGGGCATCGCGCAAGGCGTCGATCCAGCGCTGGAAATAGCCGTGAATCGACGCGGCGAAGCGATCGCGCGTGGCATCGAGCGCGAATGCGCCGATCAGGCAAATGCGGCGGCCGGAGCGGAAGTAATCGTCCACGGCGCGCCACATGCCGGCGATCGCCTCCGCCGGCGGATCGCGCCGCAGCGGTGCGAACACGAACTGTTCGAACCAGGCATCGACATCGGCCAGGACCGCGCGCGCCATCTCGTCCTTGCCGCCGGGAAAGAAGTGATAGAGGCTGCCCTTGCCGAGCCCGGTGCGCTGCGTAATGCGGCTAAGGGTCGCCCCCTCGAAGCCGAGATCGCGAAACACCTCGGCGATCAGCGGAATGACGTCCGCTCGTTCATGCAGCATACGCACGGCGCGCCTCCATCGCGAAAGTTACAGGCCGAGATCGGAGAGCCCCGGATGATCGTCCGGGCGCCGCCCAAGCGGCCAATGGAATTTGCGCTCCGACGCCGCGATCGGCAGATCGTTGATCGACGAGTGACGCTGCCCCATCAGGCCCGCCGCATCGAACTCCCAGTTTTCGTTGCCGTAAGAACGAAACCAGTTGCCGCTGTCGCCGTGCCACTCATAGGCATAGCGCACGCCGATCCGGGTCTCGGAAAACGCCCACAATTCCTTGATCAGCCGGTAGTCCAGTTCCTTGGCCCACTTGCGCTGCAGGAAGGCGACGATCTCGGCGCGCCCGCTGACGAACTCGGCGCGGTTCCGCCAGCGGCTGTCCTCGGTATAGGCCAGCGCCACCTTGTCCGGATCGCGATTGTTCCAGCCGTCCTCTGCCAGTCGCACCTTGCGCGTGGCGGTTTCGAGCGTGAACGGCGGACTGAGGCTGGACATGACGGCTCCTGTACTGATCGGATTTTATTAGACCGATCGGTACAAGAGCGCAACCGTCCTTTCGTGGCTCCCGGAACCAGGGTACGCGGTCGCATGTCACGGCGGGCCGGCCGAAACCGGTCTGCCCGCCGGTTACGTGCCGCTACTTCTTCAACAGCGCGCAGGTGCTCTGGGCGATCGGCAGGAAGGCCTGGTCGGCCGGCGTGGTGCCGACCAGCTTGTAGAGATCCCACGGCCCCTTCGATTCCGACGGCTTCTTCACCTCGAACAGATAGGCTGGATGAATGGCGCGGCCGTTCGCCTCAATGGCGCCCGGCCCGAACAACGGATCGTCGGTCGGCATCGTCTTCATTTTCGCGACCACCTTGGCGCCGTCATGGGGATTGCCGCCCATCGCCTCAAGTGCCTTGAAGTAATGCAGCAGCCCGCCGTAGACGCCGGCGTGGGTCATGGTCGGCGGCGATCCCTTGCGCATCCGCTTGGCAAAGCGCTCCGAGAAGGCGCGGGTCTTGTCGTTGAGGTCCCAATAGAACGTCTCGGTGAGATTGAGCCCCTGCGCGGTCTGAAGCCCGATCGACTTGACGTCGGTGATGAACAGCAGCATCGCCGCCAGTTTCTGCCCGCCCGCGACGATGACGAACTCCGCCGCCTGCTTGATCGCATTGGTGGTGTCGCCGCCAGCATTGGCGAGGCCGATAATCTTCGCTTTCGAGGCCTGCGCCTGCAGCAGGAACGACGAGAAGTCAGACGTATTCAGCGGATGCTTGACGCCGCCCATCACCTTGCCGCCGGACTCCTTGATGATGGCGGTCGCGTCGCGCTCCAGCGCCGAGCCGAAGGCGTAGTCCGCGGTGAGGAAGAACCAGCTATCGCTGCCCGCCTTCACCAGCGCCTTGCCGGTGGAATGCGCCAGCATGTAGGTGTCGTAGGTCCAGTGCACGGTGTTCGGCGAACACTGTGCGTTGGTGAGATCGGTGCTGGCGGCGCCGGAGTTGAGGTGGATCGCGTTCTTCTCGCGCGTCACGTTGTTGACGGCAAGCGCCACGCTCGAATTGTTGATGTCGGCGACCACGTCCACCTTGTCGACATCGAGCCATTGCCGCGCCAGGTTGACGCCGATGTCCGGCTTGTTCTGGTGATCGCCGGAGATCACCTCGATCTTCCAGCCCTTCGCACGAAGGCCCGAGTCTTCGGCGGCCATTTCCGCCGCAAGGGTCGAGCCCGCGCCGCCGAGATCCTGATAGAGCCCGGACTGATCGGTGAGCACGCCGATCTTCACCAACTTGTCCTGCGCCAGCGCAGGATAGGACACCGAACAGGCCAGTAAAGCGAACCCGGCCACAGCCGCGAGCGACCGGCCGCAAAGTCCATGACGCATCGTCTCTCTCCCCTCAGATGTTGATGATGTGTTTGAGACTGGAATAGAGGGCGCCGTTTCGATCGATCAGAAATTCGATCATGTCGAAATGGTGCCCGTCGGTCTGCCGGATCACGTCGCAGCGCAGCCCGGCCTTCCGCCATGCCTCGGCGAAGTCCCGCTCCTGCCGCTGAAACTCGCCGGACTCGATGCCGCCGACCGACAGGTACAGCATCGGCGCCAACGCCGGGATGGTGAGCAGCGGGCTGTTGCGCGCGGCCGTCTCCGCATCGAGGCCGATTTCCTGGTTGAGATAACAAAGGCGGATCGGCTCGAGATCGTAGAGACCGCTGAGCGCGACGCCGCCCTTGACCAGATCGCGCGGCAGGCCGCGCGCCACCCAGTCGGTGATGATCGACATCACGGTGAGATGGCCGCCAGCCGAACTGCCGGTGACGGCGATGCGGTTCGCATCGAAGCCGTAGGTCGCGGCATTGCGATAAAGCCATGCCAGCGACTCGCGCACGTCGGCGACGAGGTCGTCCATCGTCACATGCGGCGCAAGCCGATAGTTGATGACCGCCACGTTGATGCCGTCGGCAACGAACGGCTCCGCGACATAGCTGAATTCGGACTTGTCCTGCGCGCGCCAGTAACCGCCATGAATGAACACGACGAGCGGCTTGCCCGCCTCCCCGCACAAAAACAGATCGAGCTTCTGAAGCGGTGCGTCGCCATAAGCCAGATCGAGATGCGCGTTGTCGCCAAGCGCCGCGCATACCGCCGCACTCCGCGCCATCCAGCTCTCGAAAAGCTCGGGGAAGTCCGGAATCTGCGCGCGGATATTGTACTGCGCATCGAGCACCGGCTGCGTCATGCGGCGGTAGACGTAGTCTTGCTTCAGCTCTTGCATTGGCTGGTCTTTCATTGCTGTGATCGAAGGGATCGGTCAGGACCGCAGAAGGTTGCCGGCCTCATCGAAGGCCAGCCGCGTGATCAGTTCGGCCACCTGTCGCTGGGTCGCGCTGCCGCGTCGCAAGGCGTCGAGCACTTTCAGGCGATCTTCCACGCCGTTCTGCTGCGCCAGCCGCAACTGCGTCTTGATGTCGGTGATCTCGATGTGGAAGCCGACGATGCCGGGCAGCAGCTTCTCGACATAATCGGGAATGCTGTCGATGCTCCATCCGCTCATCGGCGGCTCGAGTTCGTTGCTGTAGGCGACGACGATCTCGCGCATCGCGTCACGGTCAGTCTTCAGATGCACCCGTCCACGCACGTGCACCGCCGCGTAGAGCCAGGTCGGCGCGCGCGGATGCGTGCCGTACCAACTCGGCGAGACATGCGTGTTCGGGCTGACGAAGGTGACCAGCACCTCGGGCGATTGCTCCCACGTCGGCCATTGGGCATTGGCGCGCGCGCAATGCCCGACCAGAGTGCCGAGCGCGCCCTGCTCGCGCCGCACCAGAAGCGGCAAATGGCTGGCATCGAGGTCGCCACCGCACGAGATCATCGTGCCGAGACGAATCTCCTCGATGAGGTCGAACGCAAGGGTGCGATCGGCCGCCTGAAAATGCGCAGGTACGTACATCGCCGCCTGACCGAAGTATCTGTTACTGCCGGATCGCTCCGGGACGATCTGACGCTATTCAGGCCACGGCGGCTCTGCTATCTGTAACAGGGCAAAGATTGTTTCTGGTGGGCCAAATGAACCGAAGCACCAGGGCTGTTGATTATCAGGATTTGCCGCGACCGATCGCAGCGATGGCCGACGAATATTCGGCCGGGCACCGCGGCCCCTATCATTCGCATCGCCGTTCGCAACTGCTCTACGGCTCGAGCGGCGTTCTCCGCGTCGCCACGCCCGACGGCACGTGGGTGGCGCCGGCCAATCAGGCGATCTGGATTCCCGGCGGCATCATGCATCAGGTGATCTGCCACGGTGCGGTGTCGTTCCGCACGCTGTATATCGAACGGGATGCCAGCGAATGGCTGCCGAATGCCTGCCGCGTGCTCGATGTATCCAGCCTTTTGCGCGCGCTGATCCTGGAGTCGGTATCGCTGCCGCTCGAATACAACCTCCACGGCCGCGAGGGCCGCGTGATGGCGCTGATCATCGACGAGATTTGCCGGATGCCGGCGCGGCCGATGCATATCCCGATGCCGCAATCGCCGCGCCTGCGGAAAATCTGCGAGGCGTTCCTGATCGATCCCGCGAGCCGCGACGACATCGACGAATGGGCGGCGCGCGCCGGCCTCAGCCGCCGCACCTTCACGCGGCAGTTCCGCATTGAAACCAATATGAGCGTCGGCAACTGGAAGAAACAGGCGCGGCTGATCGAGG
The DNA here is from genome assembly GCA_049647485.1 of Xanthobacteraceae bacterium. Classification (GTDB taxonomy): domain Bacteria; phylum Pseudomonadota; class Alphaproteobacteria; order Rhizobiales; family Xanthobacteraceae; genus 62-47. Next base: position 13,386 of record JBARXT010000018.1, on the reverse strand, counting down.
CGGTGACGCGCATCGCGTCGGGTGCATCGATCACCTCGGTCGCCTTCGATATCGGCTACGAGAGTTCGAGCGCGTTCAGCGCCATGTTCCGCCAGAGCCTCGGCACCTCGCCGTCGTCGTTCTCCGTCCGCAGGGACTAGGACGCCACTCTCTGCGGCCAAAGCATCGCCGCTGACCGCCGGATCGACCCGTGAACGCAAGCGCGATGGACGCCCACGACGTCCGGCTTATTCAGAAATTTCTTTCTCCGGAAGTTTGCAACCAAAAGCGAGGCTGCGCGTTGCGCGTTTGCTGGGTGGCGATCATTGGGAGCGCATCCATGTGCGATTACAGTTTACATGCGGTCGCATCGCGTGCAGCCACAGCCGGCGAAACCCTCGTCACAACCCGGTTCGATCTCACCTCAACGCGAGGTTTTGCCGGGCTGGATAATCCGCGGGTCGCCGTCTGCCTGCGACCGGGAACGGAGATTGCATTCACGGCGGACGTTCAGCGCGAGCGGATGATGTTTCATCAGAACGTCGGCGCCCGATTGGCCCGGTTCCGCCAGATCGACCTCGACAGCCCGATGCATCATCACGACGCCCTCGAGTTCTCGAACGGCACCATCGTGTTGCTGACCGATCTGATTCCGGGACAGAAGGCGACAATCGTCCAACTGCCGGCCAACCCGGTCGAGAGCACAAGCGAACCGGCGCAAACCGAGTCGATTGCAGCGACCGACAATCCGGTCACCGCTTAGCGGAGACCGTTTAATCCGGCGGGTCACATCGATACGATGCATGACCCGCATGGACGTTGTATCGGGAGCGAACCGTCGCCACCCGCGACGGTCGCGTGTGGCCTCATTGTTGTCTCCCACGGCCTGTCACGGTTGTCCGTGATGTTCCGCGTGAGAGCCGGGCTGCAAATTCGCCAGCTCGTATAACGGTCGGATTTCGATTTCGCTCGGGCCCGGCATGGGATTGGGGCAACGCTTCACCCATGCGACCGCCTCATCCATGTCCTTGACGTCCCAAAGCCAGAAGCCCGCGACCAGTTCACGAGTTGCGGCGAAAGGCCCGTCGATCACCTTGCGGGCGGGACGGTCGAACGCAACGCGCTTGCCGTGCGCGGACGGCGCAAGACCGTCGGCCATGACGAAGATACCGGCCCTGCGCAGTTCGTCGTTGAAGCGGCCCATCGCCTCCATCATCGCGGTCGTCTCCGGTGTGGAGCGGAATCCCTGCTCGCTGTCCTCGGTCGCCTTCACCAGCACCATCACGCGCATGGTCTGTCTCCTCGTTTCGATCCAATCTCATCGTCGTCGACATGACATCGGAACGACGAACGAGCGCCTGCGAAACCGACAACATCCCGAGATTTTTCACCAATGGAGGCGTGGGGCATCGCAATCGCGACGGCCGAATTTGCTCCCAGCACCCATTCGGTCCGCCATATCGAAACGCGCAAACTGGTCCGCGTGCGCCTTGCGTGCCAAGCCCCGCTAGCCCTTCAGATATCCGATCACAAGGCGCGCGCCGGCGTCGATCAGCGCGCCCATCGCCTTGTCCGAAAGCATCTCGGGACGGTGCAGCACCGCGTTGTGTGTCAACGCTTCGATCGCGGTCACGCACACGAACGACGCAAGTTTCAGATCGTCGACGCGGAGTTCGTCCCGACGGCTTTCAAGATACGTCTTGAACAAAGCGAAGTTCTCGCGATTGAGAACGTCCACGTCCTCGAGTTTGCCGACGCGCGGAATCTGTTCCGCAAGCACGCGATGCAGCCTGGGATTGACACGGTGTCCTTTCACCGCGAGGGCAACGATCTTGCGTATTGCAATCTCCACCGGTTCGGTCATGACCTCCGCCAGTTCGCCCCGCACCGTTTGCATGATGTCCTGCTGGTGACGCTCGATGACGGCGGCGACGAGCGCTTCCTTGCTCGGAAAGTATTGGTACAGCGAACCGACGCTCACGCCCGCCAGTTCCGCGATGCGGTTGGTGCTGGCCTTGTCAAAGCCTTCCCTGACGAGAATGCGAGCGGTTGCCTCGACCAGCGCATCGACCGTCGCGCGTGATCGGTCCTGAGTGGCGATTTTCCGGGCTTTTGTGAGCGGTCTGCGCGCCATTTTTTCAAGTCGTCAATGCGAGTAGCGAAAGCGAATAATCGCTCATATTTTGCACGATGTGGACATGACACGCAACGCCCTGCGCAGTACGCGCAGCGCGTAATATCTCAGGAGATCACGATATGCAGGACACATTGCAACGCTTGTTCCGATACAAGGCCTGGGCGAACGACGAGCTTCTGACCGCACTCGCCAAGCTTGCTGGCGAGTCCCCCATCACCGGCCTGGCTATCAAGGCCCTGAGCCACAGCTACGTCGTCGACCGGATTTTCGCTGCTCATCTGAGGCGCGAAATACACGCATACACATCGGCCAATCTAAGCGAGATGCCGACGCTCAAAACCTTGTCCGCGGACATCAGGACAAGCGACCTTGAGTACATCGATTATGTGTCGGCGCTCGACCGCGACCAATTGGCGGAAACGATCGACTTCACATTCACCGACGGCGCACCGGGCCGGATGTCCCGCGAGGAGATGCTGATGCATGTCGTCACCCACGGCATCGGTCACCGCGGACAGGTCAGCGCCTTGATGCTGCTCAATTGCCATCCGGCGGCGAAGGACGGCTTCACGACATATCTGCATGAAGCGGAAGCGTCGGCGAGGAGACGGCTTGCCGCCTGACGCGAAACAGCGACCGCGACCTCTCGATAACATCGAGAGGTCGCGGGGCTGATTTGGCATCGTAAATCTTTTCGGCACGACGAGGAGCCGTCTTGCCGATCCGTCAGAAATTTGCACCCGTGCCCGTCGCAAGATTTACATCGGCGCTGTGTAGTCGATACAGCGGTACGCTCGAGACAACGCCATCGGCGACCTGCCGCGCGTCAGTCGCGCGATACGGACATTCCCGCGAGAAGCGGCGCGTACGCCGCGAGCCTGCGGGATACGAACTCCGTGAAGAGCCGCACGCGCTTCGTCTTGCGTGTCTCCCCCTGCGTGAGAAGCCAGAGCGTTCCATGCATGTGCAGGCCGGTGCCCGGCACCCTCGCCAGCAGAGGGTCGCCATCACCGACGAAGCACGGCAGTGTCGTCATTCCGAGCCCTTGCCGCACTGAAACGATCTGCGTCTCACCGTCCGTGGTCCTGAACGGGACCCCCGTGGTGCGAACCTCACCCTCGCTGGCCCAGTCCGGGATACCATGCATGCTTATGACGATCCACCGGATGGGATCCGGCGCGGCCGCACGCCAAGCGGCCAGTCGATCGCGAGACATGTAGACGCCGCCGAACAGCTCCGGTCCCTTCAGGCCGTGAAGATTGAGCGGCAGGGTTTTGCGGTCGTACACAACGCGGATCGCGACATCGGCCTCTCGGTTGGTCAGATTTGCCAGTTCGCCGGACGACAGGATTTCCATCTCGATGTCTGGATGCAGACGCGCAAACTCAGCGAAGTCCGGCATGAGCAGGTGTGTCGCGAGGGTCGGCGCCAGTGTCACCCGCAGAAGCCCGCGCACGCTCTGGTCGCGACCGAAGACGCGTGTCTCCAGCCGGTTCGACGATGCCTCCATCTGCTCCGCGAACTCGAGGACCTCCTCGCCCGCAGCTGTCAGGCGGTAGCCCGAGGGCAGCTTCTCGAACATCTGCGCGCCCAGCCGTTCCTCCAGTTGGGCAATGCGGCGCAGCACGGTCGCGTGGTTCACCCCGAGGCGCTCGGCGGCAGCACGCACCGAGCCCCCACGTGCGACGGCCAGAAAGTAGCGAACGTCATCCCAGTCGATCATGGTGCAATCCCGCACCGAGCGGTGCGCCTTCCAAAGCCCTCATCTAACACATCGAACAGCAATATGGGCGGTTATCAGAGCCTATAACGACGAACGTGGCCCAACTTCGTATGGCGGGCACAGATCGTTGTGGCTGGCGTCGACCGTCCAGGTGGATCGTTTTCGCACCACCGATGTGCGCGCTTCCGCACTCAACAACGGCCACCGGCGGGTCCATTTCGAGGTCCTCGGGGGCAGATGCTGTCCCGACACCACGAAAGGAAAAGTCATGGGAAAGCTGGACGGTAAGGTTGCAGTCATCACGGGTGGATCGAGCGGCATGGCGCTGGCGAGCGCCAAGCGGTTCGTTGAAGAAGGCGCCTATGTTTTCATCACGGGCCGGAGGCAGGAGGCGCTCGATGAGGCCGTCAAGCTGATCGGCCGGAACGTGACCGGCGTGCGCGGCGATGCGGCCAATCTCGACGACCTCAACCGTCTGTTCGATACGGTCAAACGTGAAAAGGGCAAGATCGACATCCTGTACGCGAGCGCCGGCACGGGCGAAGCCGCACCACTGGGGGAAATTACCGAGCAGCACTTCGATACGGCCTTCAACCTGAATGCGCGCGGCACCCTGTTTACGGTGCAGAAGGCGTTGCCGCTGCTCAACGATGGCGGATCGGTCTTCATGACCGGGTCAGTTGCCTCGATCAAAGGTTTTCCCGGTTACAGCGTCTATGCGGCGAGCAAGGCGACGCTGCACGCATTCGCACGCGGGTGGCTCAACGAGCTGAAGGCCAGGAATATCCGGGTGAACGTACTGCATCCGGGGCCGATCGCCACGCCGATGCAGAACCAGGTTCTCACCGAAGAAGCGAAGCAGATGTTCGAATCCCTGATCCCGCGGGGAAAGATGGGGCGCCCCGAGGAAATTGCGACGGCCGCGCTGTTTCTTGCTTCGGACGATTCGAGCTTCGTGAACGGGCTGGAGTTGTCTGTCGACGGGGGCTTCTCGGCCATCTGAAATCGCGCGGATCGCGGAAGTCGTTCACGACGGAACATCTACGCAAAGGTCGCCACACAGCGAAACGGATCACCCGGCGCCGTTGAAGGCCGGGGAATCAATATCAACACGGATCGGAGAAATATTATGAGCTACGCGATTGTAGGATTCGGCAAGATAGGCCAGGCCCTCGCCCATGCCTTCGCCCGTAAAAACATCGACGTGACCGTCGCGAGCCGCCGGCCGCCCGAGGCGTTGGCGCCGCAGGCTCGGGAGATCGGACCCACCGTCGTCGCCAAGTCTTTGCGGGACGCACTCGAGGCGGACACGATCATCCTCGCGGTCCCGTTCGGGGAGCATCGCGAGGTTGCGAAGGCCCTGCCGAGCTGGAAAGGCAAGACGGTCATCGACGTGACGAACGCGTTTGGAGTTCCCCTTGATGAACTGGGCGATCTCCCCTCCTCCGCCGTCATCGCGAAGGCGTTCACCGGCGCAAAGCTCGTGAAAGGTTTCAATCACCTGGTTGCGGCCACCCTGGCTGCCGATCCGATCGTCGAGGGCGGGCACCGGGTCGTCTTTCTGTCGAGCGATGACGAGGATGCGACCGCTCCCGTGGCGGCCTTGGCCAAACAACTGGGGTTCGCACCCGTCAAGCTGGGAAAGCTCAGCGAGGGCGGCGCGCTGGTGCACGCTCGCGGCCGCACTTGGGGCCAACTCATCTTCCAGGATTTATTCAAGAAGGAGCAGTGACCGAGATGGGTGACAATGCGCGCTTCCAGCCTGGATCAGCGGATTGATTGCCTTTCCCATCTACGATTGGAGATGAATTACGTGAATATCGAACTCAAGGGCCGCAAGGCGATCGTAACGGGGTCAACGGCGGGTATCGGCCGCGCCACGGCAGAGGGGCTGGCTCGCGCCGGCGCATCGGTCGTCATAAACGGCCGTGGGAATACCCGGGTCGACGAGGCGGTGCGGCAGATGCGGCACGCCTTTCCCAAGAGCGACATCTCGGGCATCGTGGCTGATCTCTCGACGGCGGAGGGTGCTGGGGCATTCTTCACGCAAGCGCCGGACGCCGACATCCTCGTCAACAATCTCGGGACGGCTGTGCTGAGGAACTTCGTCGATACCACCGACGGGGACTGGTTGAGCATTTTCCAGATCAACGTCATGAGCGGCGTGCGCATGACGCGCCACTATTTGCCGGGGATGGTACGACAGGGCTGGGGTCGCGTCGTGTTCGTCAGCAGCGAGTCCGCGGTCAACATCCCTAAGGAGATGATCGACTATGGGATGACGAAGACGGCGCAGCTCGCGATCTCCCGCGGTCTGGCAGAGTCGGTCGCGGGCACGGGCGTTACCGTCAATGCCGTCCTCCCGGGTCCGACGAGGTCCGAGATCCTGTCGAACTGGATGGCGGCGCAAGCCAAGGACCAGGGAATCACGCAGGAAGAAGCAGAGCAAGCGTTCCTGAAAACGGCCCGCCCGACGAGCCTTATCCGGCGTTTCGCGACGACCAACGAGGTCGCCAACATGATCGTCTACGTGTGCTCGGAGCAGGCTTCGGCGACCACCGGCGCGGCGCTGCGGGTCGATGGGGGCGTAGTCCGCTTCGTCGCCTGATTGAGGGGCAGAATGGGCCGCGAGTGGATTGTTGAGACAAGGAATACGGTATCGCCGAAGCGCTCGACCCGAGCCTCCGGTCTGCCGGAGCAGCCTAAGCTAACCAGCAGACACGCGGACTATCGGCACCAATTGACGGGAGCAGTTCGCCGAGAGTGTTCAGCGCCACCCTCGGGTATCCGACAGCACTCTCCTTCATTCCCACTCGATTGTTTTAAGCCATGGTAACGCGCTGAATTTTCGGCGCAAATTTTTTCCGTGTGCGATGAAGGACCGTCTCCCCGGTCCGTCAGAAATTTGCGCTCTTGATTTCAAACACAAATTTGGACGATCCGCAGTTTGCTCGGTTTCAAGGACTATCGCCAACGATCGGTCGATTTTTTGAACCTCAACGAGTGACACGCAGGAACGGCTCGCTGACAAAAAGACCGTCACCGTTCTTACGAGCGTGCAGTTTTGCGAATCCGATCGACGGTGATCCTCATAGCCATCGGCCGCTTCGTCTTCGAGCCCTCGCGGATATCCCATCAGTCGGCCAGGGAACGCTGCAAGCCGACCGGCACCCGCCGACGCTGCTCGGCGAACTCAGCGACGCGCCGGCTGAAAGAGCTCGACGAGGTTGCCTGACGGGTCGACCAATAGAATCTGCGAGCCGCCGGGACCGGTCACAACATCGTTTCTGAACTTGGCTCCATCGGCCCGCAGTCGCACGACCTCGGCGGGAAGATCGTCGACAATGAGGTGAATGCGATTCCAACCACCTGCCGCCGGCCGCTCTCCATCGGGCATCGGACGTCCCGCCGAGCTAGTGGGTCCGCTGAGTAGAAGCCGCAGCACACCACGGGCCACATCGGCGAAGGCCGGAGCTTGGTTGGAAAGCAACTTGAAGCCGAGGTGCTGCGTATACCACGCGACGGCCGCTTCGACGTCATTCACCATGTAACGGACATTGACGAACTCGAATGCCATTTGTGCCTCCTGCATTTCAACACATTCTCTAGAAAACGGCCAAAGCGGCGCCGCCAGCCGCACTGAGGGCAACCACCAGCCAGGGCGGGGTTTTCCACGTTAGCAGCAGAAGAAAGGCCGCGGAGCCGAGCGCAAAATCGGCGGCGTTCGTGATGCCGGAAGTCCAGACCGGTGTGTAGAGAGCCGCAAGGAGCAAACCCACGACCGCGGCGTTCACCCCACGTAATGCCGCCTGCGCTGCCGTGCGTCGTCGCAGTTCTTCCCAGAAGGGCAATGCGCCGACGACAAGAAGGAAGGACGGGAGGAACACCGCGGCGAGGCAGATAATCGCGCCGAGCCATCCGTTCGGCTGAGGGCCCATCATGGCGCCAAGATAAGCAGAGAAAGTGAACAGCGGCCCTGGCACGGCCTGCGCCGCACCGTAGCCGGCGAGAAACGCATCGTTCGTTACCCAACCCGGCGGAACGACGGACGCCTGCAGCAGTGGCAGCACGACGTGGCCGCCGCCGAATACGAGCGAGCCAGCGCGATAGAACGCATCGAACAGCTTCACCCCTTGCGAATTGGTGACTGCCGCAAGCAGCGGAAGCCCGATCAAGAGCGCGAAGAAGACCAGGAGCATGATCATCCCGGTCGCGCGGGTCACGTTCAACGGAAGCGACGTGTGGTTGGTCTGTGCGTCGGTGCGAAGGAGAAGCACCCCCGCGATGCCGCCGAGAATAATGGCGCCCACCTGCCCCCAGGCGCCTGGAACGGCAAAGACGATGGCTGCCGCGATCACGGCCATCGTGGCGCGCTCACGATCAGGCGTCAGCGACCGCATCATGCCAAGCACTGCTTGAGCAACCACTGCCACCGCGGCTACCTTCAGCCCATGCAGCCAGCCTGCGTCGCTCACATCGCCGACGGCGATTACGCCATAGGCGAAGACAACAAGCGCGATCGCGGACGGGAGCGTGAAGCCGGTCCATGCGGCAAGGGCGCCTGGGTAGCCCGCGCGGGAAAGCCCGATGGCGATGCCGACTTGGCTCGATGCGGGGCCGGGAAGAAATTGGCAAAGCGCGACCAGGTCCGCATAAGTTCGATCATCGAGCCAACGCCGCCGAACAACGAATTCGTCGCGGAAATACCCCAGATGCGCGACGGGACCGCCGAAGGAGGTGAGACCGAGCCGGAAGAAGACGGCGAGCACCTCCAGCCACCTTCCGACCGGCGCTGAGGATGCTGGAGCTTTGGCAACTTCGTCCGCCTTCATCGCGATGTCCCTATCAGTTCGCCGAACAGTTTCCGCACTCGTTCCTCAGCGAAGTCGAGGGCCTCGCGCCGGGCACGTCGGTTTCGTTGAATATCTCCACGATCACCGGCTTGCCTTGCGTTAGACCGATCAGCGATCATCGTTTATCGCTATTGTCACCGGTCGAGCCCCAATTGCCACGACAGTCGCTCCCACGAACGACAAAGCGGTATCCGTGAGCCGTAGAATTCGCGGTCCTCATTGTAGCGACCCTGGCCGCCGAGGTGTCGAGCCTGCCAAAACCTCTCAAGAAGAGCGATACGCCATGAACGAGACTAGCAATTGTCGCCCTGCGCCGCCTCGATACATTGCCTATCTCATTCCGTCATCACTCTGTTTCCAGCTTAGCTCTAGTCGCCGTGCCGGGTTACGGAGACACATAGCGAGCGGCATTCTTCAAGTAGGAGGTCTGGCAGAGCTGACGATCTAGTTAAGGGCGCTGCCGTGGCGAGCCATGGAGTTCTGTGCCCCACTGCCTTAGCGCCCATTTTCGGATCTCGCCGAACCAAAGGACGCTGCTGCCCATCAATACACAGACCAGCCACTGTTCGAGCGGCAGGGGGACCGTTCCGAACGCCACGTTAAGCGGGCCAAAATTGACGACCGAGATCTGGAGGAGAGCTGACAATCCAATGGCCGCCCACAGCCACCGGTTCGTAAACATGTGGCGGAAAGCGCTGGTGGTCTCGGAACGAGCGTTGAAGCAATTGAACAGCTGGGCAAGAACCAGCACGGTGAACCCGGCAGTTCGAGCCTGATCAAGACCCTGCGAGCCCTCGATCAGTCCACCAGGCAGGTAAAGATCGATGGTGAGAAGCGTCGCCAGCGCCATGACCAAGCCGATCTCGATCACGCCGCGCCACATGCGTGTGTCGATGGCGCGCTCGTTCGCCTTGCGCGGCGGACGCGCCATCACATCGTCTGTTTCCGGATCGACGCCCATGGCGAGCGCGGGACCGGAATCGGTGACCAGATTGATCCAGAGGATCTGGGTGGCCAGCAAGGGCAGCACCAACTCGTCGCCGCCACCCAGCCCAATCACACCGGCCCCGACGACGCCGAGGAACACGGTCAGGACCTCGCCCATGTTGGATGAAAGGAGATAGCGGAGAAACTTGCGGATATTGTCGAAGATGGCGCGCCCCTCGCGCACCGCCTCGACGATGGTCGCGAAATTATCGTCGGCCAGGATCATCTTGGCCGCTTCCTTGGTGACCTCGGTGCCGGTGATCCCCATGGCTACGCCGATGTCTGCTGCCTTCAACGCGGGAGCGTCGTTGACGCCGTCGCCTGTCATCGCCACTACGTTCGCATCCGCCTGCAGCGCATCGACGATGCGCAGTTTGTGCACAGGCGCCACGCGGGCATAGACCGATGTCGTGCGAACCGCGGCCGCGAATTCAGCGTCGTCCATCGCGTCCAGCTCCGCTCCTGTCAGTGCATTCGTCCCGTTCTCGACAATGCCCAGCAGGGCTGCGATTCGTGCTGCTGTGCGGGGATGGTCGCCGGTGATCATCATGACCCGGATGCCAGCGCGGCGGGCCGCAGCAATCGCGATCGCCGCTTCCTCGCGCGGCGGGTCGATGATGCCCACTGTGCCGACGAAAATTAGATCGTGCTCCATATCCTCGTTAGGTTGCGGATCTTCACCTGGTTCCAGCGGCCGATACGCGACCGCCAGAGTGCGCAACGCCTCGTCCGACAGGCCCTCGACATCGGCGTGCGCGTGTGCACGCTGTGCCTCGTCGAAAAGGACCACGTCCATGCCAATCCTGATGCGATTGCAATGCCGCATCAGCACGTCGGGCGCACCCTTGGTGATGAGGATAGGTCGGTCGCCATGCTCGTGGTCGAGTTCGACGCTCGACATCATCTTGCGCTCTGAACTGAACGGTATCTCTCCGAGACGCTCGAAGCGTCGCTGGCGGCGATCCTCCACGCCGAGCTTGCGCTCAGCAACAAGGAACGCGGCCTCGGTGGGATCGCCCTGGATTTCCCAGGCTCCGTCTTCCGTCTGCCGCAAGGCGGCATTGCCGGCCAGACTGCCGCCGCTCAGAACGACGATCTGCTCGGCGCGGAGAGCTCCTTCCGGCGCCACGCCGTCCTCGACCTCTAGGCGCCCCAGCGGGGCATAGCCGACGCCGGTGACGCGGCTGCCGCCCGACGCCGTCATGATCCGCTCGATCGTCATCTCGGAACGAGTGAGCGTGCCGGTCTTGTCCGAGCAAATGACGGATGCCGAGCCAAGTGTCTCCACCGACGATAGTGTCTTGACCACGGCGTTGCGGCTGGCCATGCGCTGCACGCCGAGAGCCAGCACGAGCGACAGGATAGCGGGGAGACCTTCCGGTACCGCCGCAACTGCTAGCGATACGCCTAGCAGCAGCGCCGTGATGACATCCGAAGGCCCTTCGATTTCGGACACCAGCAGGACCGTGGCGACCACGATGACGGCGATGACGACGACGGCAATGCCGAGCGTGCGTCCGATCAGCGCCACCTCCTTCTGCAGCGGCGTCGGCTGCTCCACCGTGGCGTCGAGCATGGTGGCGATTGCGCCCATCTCGGTCTGCATGCCGGTAGCGGTGATGACGGCGCGGCCGGTTCCCTGAACGACAGCTGTGCCCTTAAAGACCATGCAGGAACGCTCGGCGAGTGGCGCCGGGCCATTAAGGGGGGCGGCGTCTTTTAAGACGGCCTCGCTTTCCCCGGTGAGGGATGCTTCCTGCACGCGAAGGCTCGCGGAGAGCAGAAGCCGACCATCGGCGCCGACGGCGTCGCCTTCCTCCAGCAGCAGGATGTCGCCCCGGACCAACTCGGTGCTCGGGATGCGCCTCCGCTCCCCTTCGCGCAGCACTGAAGAGGTCACAGCGGTCATTCGTGCCAGCGCGGCGACGGCGTTCGCGGCCCGTGCTTCCTGGACGAAACCGAGAACGGCATTGGCCACGACGACCATGGCGATGACAATCGCATCTACCGGCACCCCCTCCCGGCCTTCGATGAGCCATGCCGCCAGGGCGACCAAAATTGCGCCAAGCAGCAGATAAACGAGTGGGTCACGAAACTGCGAAAGTATGCGTCGCCAGGCGGGCACCGGCGACACCGCCCGCAGTTCATTGGGGCCAGAAGCAGCTAGGAGCCGCATCGCCTCCAATCCGGTCAGGCCGCGCTCGGCATCGCCGCCCAACTCTCGCGCTACAACGTCGCCTGGCCGCAGCGAATAGTCATCGAGTGGAGGGGACCGACTTTGATCGTTCAATGGACTAGCCTTGCCGCGCGGGCTCATCTCCCGCCTCGCGCTGGGATCACTGTAGACAACAAAGTCGCCGGGGCTCCTTGTTCCTCAAGTAGATTGGAGACGGCAGTTTTCATTCAACTGTGCTATGAGTTTGCTCCAGCCCGCTGTCAGCTTTCCGTTTGGGTCGCCGCGGTCCTCATTGAGGCCAATGAGATTGCGACACGAAGCCAGTGGTGTTCCCATTCTCCTCCGGCTCTGAACATGGGGCGACAAGTGTAACAACCAGAGGAGCTTCGATGTCCATAGGTAGAATGAAAGCAGCCATTTTTGTGGAACCGGGGCGGATCGTGTTGGACGAGAAACCAATACCCGAGGTCGGACCGCTCGATGCGCTTATTCGGATAACGACAACCACGATCTGCGGCACGGACGTGCATATCCTGAAGGGCGAATATCCCGTCGAGAAAGGGCTGACGATCGGTCACGAGCCGGTCGGCGTGATCGAAAGGCTCGGCTCATCCGTTTCAGGATTTAGAGAGGGGCAACGTGTCATTGCGGGCGCCATCACGCCGAGCGGACTCAGCAACGCCTGTCAATGCGGCCGCGCTTCCCAAGATGGGGCGGGCAGCCGACACGGTTGGAAGGTTATGGGTGGTTGGAAGTTCGGCAACACGATCGACGGCTGCCAGGCCGAGTTCGTGCTCGTTCCAGACGCCATGGCGAATCTGGCAGAAGTGCCGGAAGGACTCAGCGATGAACAGGTGCTGATGTGTCCGGACATTATGTCGACCGGCTTCAGTGGGGCCGAACAGGGCGACATCAAGATAGGCGATGTCGTGGCGATATTCGCTCAAGGGCCTATCGGCCTGTGTGCTACGGTTGGAGCCAAGCTGCTCGGTGCTTCGAATATCATCGCCGTGGACAAGCTGCGCGGCTCGACATGGCCAGGCGCCTGGGCGCGGACCACGTAGTCGACTTTAGCCGAGTAAATCCTGTTGAGGAAATAATGCGCATCACCGAAGGGCGAGGTGTTGATGTCGCAATCGAAGCGCTCGGCACGCAAGCGACTTTCGAAGCGTGTCTGCGGGTTCTCAGACCGGGGGGGACGCTGTCCAGCCTCGGGGTCTATTCCTCTGACCTGACCATTCCACTCGATGCATTCGCTGCCGGCCTTGGTGATCATCGGATCGTGACAAGCCTTTGCCCAGGCGGCAAGGAGAGGATGCGGCGGCTCATGGCTGTCATTGAATCAGGGCGTGTGGATCTTGCCGCGATGGTTACTCATCGCTTCAAGCTCGATGATATCGAAGCGGCATACGAGCTCTTTGCCAATCAAAGGGATGGTGTTTTCAAGGTCGCCATCACACCCTGAGGGCCCACGGGGGAACAGCGGCCGGGATCATGAAAGCCCGATCGGCCCACTCCGACGTTGATGAGC
>JBARXT010000017.1:0-16040 GCA_049647485.1 Xanthobacteraceae bacterium | reverse complement strand
ACAAGCGCGGCGGCTTCAAACCCGCCGCGTTTTTGTTGGGCGGTGAGCCCTTACTGCCCGTTGAGCATCCGCTCGGCGAGATTGCGATGGCCGCGCTCCAGCCGGTCGGTAGCGGTGCCGCGCCGGGCATCGCGATCCTTGCGGCAGGCCACATAGGCATCCGAACCGGGCGCGACGCCATTGGCACGACAGGCGGCATCGTCGTCGGTCTGTGCTGCGGCCGCAGCCTGCGGCGGCTGATGCCGCTCGAAGCTGGAGCAGCCGGCGAGCGTGAGTCCCGCCAACAGTATCAGCGCAGCACGGACGTGAATCTGGGATTGGAAGGCAATCGGCATGCGGGATTCCATTGGCTCAAACGCGGGAATGCCGGTGTGATCCGGCATTCCATCGAAAATGAGGCCGGGATTACACCCGCCCCTTCAGCGCCGCGCCGATCTCGTCGAGCACCTTGGGGTCCTCGATGGTGGCGGGCACGGTCCACGGATCGCCGTCGGCGATCTTGCGGATGGTGCCGCGCAGGATCTTGCCGGAGCGCGTCTTCGGCAGCCGCGCCACGGTGATCGCCAGCTTGAACGCCGCCACCGGGCCGAGTTTTTCGCGCACCAATGCCACGACCTCTTTCTCGATCTCCGCCGGCGCGCGGGTGACGCCCGCTTTCAGCACCAGGAGGCCGCAGGGGATTTCGCCCTTGATGGCATCCTTGATGCCGAGCACGGCGCATTCGGCGACGTCCGGGTGCGAGGCCAGAATTTCCTCCATGCCGCCGGTGGAAAGACGATGGCCCGCGACATTGATGATGTCGTCGGTGCGCCCCATGACGAAGACGTAGCCGTCCTCGTCCTTGTAGCCGGCGTCGGAGGTTTTGTAGTAGCCGGGAAACTCGTTGAAGTAGGCTTCCTTGCAGCGCTCGTCCTGCTGCCACAACGTCGGCAGGCAGCCCGGCGGCAGCGGCAGCTTGATGACGATCGAGCCCATGGTGCCGGCCGGCAACGGCTTCGCCGCCTCGTCGACGACATCGACCTGATAGCCCGGCATCGGCACCGTGGGCGAGCCGTGTTTGACCGGCAGTTGCCCGAGGCCGACCGGATTGCCGGCGATGCACCAGCCGGTTTCGGTCTGCCACCAGTGATCGATCACCGGCACGTTCAACTGCTTCTCGGCCCACTCGATGGTCGGCGGGTCGGCGCGCTCGCCGGCGAGGAACAGCGTGCGGAAATGCGACAGGTCGTATTTACGGATGAACTCGCCGTTCGGGTCGTCCTTCTTGATGGCGCGGAACGCGGTCGGCGCGGTGAAGAACGCTGCCGCCTTGTGCTGCGAGATGACGCGCCAGAACGCGCCGGCATCCGGCGTGCCGACCGGCTTGCCCTCGTACATGATCGAGGTGTTGCCGTGAAACAGCGGGCCGTAAATGATATAGCTGTGGCCGACCACCCAGCCGATGTCGGAGCCGCACCACCACACCTCGCCGGGCTTGACCCCGTAGAGATTGTACATCGACCAGTTGATGGCGACGAGGTGGCCGCCGTTGTCGCGCACCACGCCCTTGGGCACGCCGGTGGTGCCGGACGTGTAGAGAATATAGAGCGGATCGGTCGCCAGCACCGGCACGCAGGCGGCTTCCTTCTTCGCCGCCACCGCCTTGTCGCGAAGGTCTTTCCAGTCGTGATCGCGGCCGGCCACGAGATCGCAGGTCTGCTGCGGTCGTTGCAGGATGACGCAGGCCGGCACCTTGTGGGCGGCGAGCTTGATGGCGTCGTCGAGCAGCGGCTTGTAGGCGACGATGCGGCCGGGCTCGATGCCGCAACTCGCCGACACCACCAGCTTCGGTTTGGCGTCGTCGATACGGGTCGCGAGTTCTTTCGCCGCGAAACCGCCGAACACCACCGAATGCACCGCGCCGATCCGCGCGCAGGCCAGCATCGCCACCATCGCTTCCGGCACCAGTGGCATGTAGATGATGACGCGGTCGCCCTTGGTGACGCCGAAGTCCTGCATCACCGCGGCGAAGGTTTTCACCTCGTGCAGCATCTGCGCGTAGGTGTAGGTGGTGATACAGCCCGTCACCGGCGAATCGTGGATCAGCGCCAGTTGTTCGGCACGGCCGTTCGCGACATGACGGTCCAGCGCGTTGTAGCAGGTGTTGACCACGGCGCCCGTAAACCAGCGGCCGTACAGCCCCATGGACGGGTCGAACACCTTCTTCGTCGGCTCGATCCAGTCGATGGCGCGGGCGGCGTCGGCCCAGAAGCCCTCGGGATCGCGCATCGAGCGCGCATAGGCTTCGTGGTAGCGGCTTTTGTCTTGCATATTCATGGGCATACTCTCCCAACGGCCCCTTCTTTGCGGACGACCATGCGCGCTCAAACCGGCCGTTGCAAGTCGACCAAAGCAGCGTCCGGCGCTCCTCAATATCCGAATGCCGTCACCTGAGGCGCGAGCAAAGCGAGCCTCGAAGGGCGACGACCGTTCATCGTTCGAGGCTCGCCGCTTGCGGCTTGCACCTCAGGATGACGCCGTCGCCGACCTCATCGCATTGCGGCTAGCTGACTTTCAGCGTCAGTCCGCCGTCCACTACCAGTTCGATGCCAGTGACGTAGCGCGATTCATCGGAGGCGAGGAACAGCGCTGCGTTGGCGACGTCCCAGCCCTCGCCCATGTGGCCCATCGGCACCTGCTCATCGCGCCGCTTCCACATCTCTTCGACGTCGCCCTTGGCGTAGCTCGCCGCCAAGCCCGCCGAGTGCTCCACCATCGGCGTCTTCATCAGCCCCGGCAGCACCGCGTTGACGCGGATGTTCTTCGGCGCGAACTCGACCGCCGTGGTGCGCGTCATCTGGTTCATCGCCGCCTTGGTGGTGGCATAGGTGACATACGATACGCCGAGATGACGGATCGAGGCGATCGACGAGATGTTGATGATCGAGCCGCCGCCTTGCTTGTCCATCACCGGAATGACATGCTTCATGGCGAGGTAGGCGCTCTTGAGATTGACCGCGAACACGCGATCCCAATCCTTCTCCTCCACCTCGACCACGCTGCCGACTTCCGCGATGCCAACATTGTTGTCGAGCACGTCGATGCGGCCATAGGCCTTGATGCACGCGGCAACCATCGCCTTGATGTCGTCCTCGCGCGCAGCATCCGCAGCGAACGCCTCGGCCTTGCCGCCTTCCCTGGCGATGATCGATGCGGTTTCCTCCGCGGCCTTGCCGTTGCGATCGACGCAGAACACCTGCGCGCCCTCGCGGGCGAAGGTCACCGCGGTCGCCTTGCCGTTGCCCCAGCCCGGCCCGATCGATCCGGCGCCAACGACGATAGCGGTTTTTCCCTCGAGCCTTTTCACCGACGTCTCCCAAATTTATCTCGACATGACATGCACTTGTCCCGCAATCGCGTAGCCGCGTCAAATTCTCTTGAGACCCGCTGTCACGCCTTCTGATACACTGCCCGCATCATGTTTGCGCTTGAACTCGGCATCGTCACGATCCTGATCGTCATCAACGGTCTGCTCGCGATGTCCGAACTCGCCATCGTCTCTTCGCGCCCCGCACGCCTCGCAGCACTGGTGGAGAAAGGCGTTCGCGGATCGCGCCGCGCCTTGGCGCTGGCCTCCGATCCCGGCAAGTTTCTCTCCACTGTGCAGATCGGCATTACGCTGGTCGGCGTGCTGTCGGGCGCGTTCTCCGGCGCGACGCTCGGACAGCGGCTGACCGCATGGCTGATCGAACTGGGACTGACTAAAGGGGTCGCCGACACGCTCGGCGTCGGCGCGGTGGTCGGCGGCATCACCTATGCCTCGCTCATTATTGGCGAACTCGTTCCCAAACAGATCGCGTTGCGCAATCCGGAGTCGGTGGCGGTGAAGATCGCGCCGGCGATGACATGGCTGGCGCGCATCTCCTCGCCGGTGGTGTGGCTGCTCGATGTGTCCGGCAAACTGCTGTTGCGCGTGCTCGGCCAGGGCGGCGCCAGCGAAGACACCGTGACCGAGGATGAAATCCGCTCGCTGGTGCGCGAGGCGGAAACCGCCGGCGTGCTCGAACCGGGCGAGAAGGAAATGATCGCGGGCGTGATGCGGCTCGGCGATCAACCGGTCGGCGCGGTCATGACGCCGCGCCGCGAGGTCGACTTCATCGATCTCGCCGATCCGCCGGACGTGATCCGCGAGGCGATCACCGCCAGCGTGCATTCGCGGCTACCGGTGTTCGACGGCGACCGCGACGCCCCGCTCGGCGTGGTGCAGGCCAAGGACATGCTCGATGGCTGTCTCGCGGGCGTCGCGCCGGACATCCGCGTGCTGGTGCGCGAGGTGCCGGTGATTCCGGAAGTGGCGGACGCCCGGGACGTGCTGGCGATCCTGCGCGGCTCGCCGGTGCATTTCGGCTTCGTGCACGATGAGTACGGCAGCTTTCAGGGCATCGTCACCGCCGCCGATATTCTCGAATCCATCGTCGGCGGCTTTCACACCGAGGAAGGGCCGGCGGAAAAGCCGGCGATCAAGCGCCCCGACGGCTCCTACTTGATCGAAGGCTGGATGACGGCTGACGAATTCGCCAGCGTGCTCGGCATTCCGCTGCCGCTATCGCGGCCCTACAACACCGCGGCGGGCTTCATGCTGCAACTGTTCGGTGAGATTCCCGCCGTGGGCGACACCCGCGATGCGCACGGCTGGCGCTTCGAGATCGTCGATCTTGACGGCCGCCGCATCGACAAGATTCTCGCGACGAAGATCGCGCAGCCGCGCCGGGTGCTGTAGCGAGCACGTCGTCATTCTGAGGTGCGAGCGGCGACAGCCGCGAGCCTCGAAGCATGACGAAGCAAATCAACCGTCGCCCTTCAAGGCTCGGCGCAAGCGCGCCTCACACCTCAGGCTGACGGTCCTGACACGTCAGTCGCATGCCCGCATCGTCGTCGGATGCGGGCCGACGTCATGGCCGAGAATCTTTGACAACGTGCGACATTGGCCGTTCGCGCACAATCGCCACTCGCCCGCCTTGCCGGAATTGCCCAGCACCACCTCCGGCATCGGCGCGCGATGCGGTTGCCAGACGAACCAGTCATCCACCAGCCGCGCTTCCGGCGGCGGCTCCATGCCCGCGCCCGACCCTTTCACCCGCGCCTCGACCAGTTCGAGGCCCTGCGGCGTGACGCGCCAGGTCTCGCGCCAATCGATCTTCTCGATGGAATGCGTCCACACCAGCGTGAAGGCCGCCACCGCCAGCGTCTTGGTGACGCCGGCGGAGATCAGGCACAGGCTCACGCCGCGACCGCGTCGGGCGCAGGACGCCGACGCCAATCCCAGAACACGATGATCGCGGCGAGCGCGAAGCCGACCCAGTCGCTGTACTGGAATTCGCCAAGCAGGCACAGCGCCGCGACGAAGGTGAAAATGCGCTCGATGATCGTCATCCGCGTGAACAGGAAGCCAATCGCCACCATGCCGAACAGACCGATGGCGATCAGCGCCTTCACCGTGGCATAGGCCACCGCGCCGTAGAAGCCGAGATAGGCTTCCATCGGATCGCCGGTCTGCAACATCAGCGCGGGCGAATACACCGCGATGAACGGAATGACGTACCCCGCGAGCGCGATGCGCATCGCCTCCCAGCCGATGGTGTCGGGATTCTCCTTGGCGATCGGCGCCGCCGCGAACGCCGCCAGCGCCACCGGTGGCGAGAGGTCCGCCATGATGCCGTAGTAGAACGCGAACATGTGGCTGACGATCAGCGGCACGCCGAGTTTCGCCAGCGCCGGCGCGGCGAGCGCCGCGGTGATGATGTAGGTCGGGATCGTCGGGATGCCGGTGCCGAGCAGGATCGACAGCAGCATGGTCATGATCAGCGCGAGGAACAGGCTGTTCTCGCCGATGCCGATCACCCAGCTTCCGAAGATGTTGCCGACGCCGGTCTGCGTCATCATGCCGATGATGGTGCCGACGATGGCGCAGGCCATGCCGACGGTGAGCGACGACTTGGCGCTTTCCGCAAGAGAATCGCGGCAGGCGACCAGCGTGGCGCGGCCGCCCTTGGTCAGCGCGGCGAGCAGCACCAGACCGCCGACCACGAGGCCGACCATCATGATGTCGATGCCGCGCTGGAACATGGCGCCGACCACCAGCGCCAGCAGGATCCAGAAGATGTAGCGGATCATCTGGTTGGGCAGGCCGAGCGCGATGCTGGCGCCGAGGATCAGGGTTGCCGTCAGCGCCAGCCCCATGATGCCGGCGTAAAGCGGCGTGAAGCCCTCGAACAGCATGAAGACCAGCACGGCGAGCGGCAACACCAGATACCAGCGCGCCACCAGCGCTTTCCACGCGCTCGGCATCTCGGCGCGGCTCATGCCCTTGAGGCCGTACTTGCCGGCTTCGAGGTGCACCATCCAGAACGCGGAGGCGAAATACAGCATCGCCGGGATCACCGCGGCGCGCACGATCACCATGTAATCGACGCCGAGAGTCTCGGCCATGATGAAGGCGACCGCGCCCATCACCGGCGGCATGATCTGGCCGCCCATCGAGGCGGTGGCCTCGACGCCGGCGGCGAACGCGCGGCGATAGCCGAAGCGGATCATCAGCGGAATGGTGAACTGACCCACCGTCACCACGTTGGCGACGCCGGAGCCGGAGATCGTGCCCATCATGCCGGACGCCACCACCGCGACCTTGGCCGGGCCGCCGCGGGTGCCGCCGAAGATGCCGAGCGAAACGTCGGTGAACAGCTGGATCATGCCGGCGCGTTCGAGGAACGAGCCGAACATGATGAAGAGGAAAATGTACGTGGCCGACACATAGATCGGCACGCCATAGAAACCTTCGGTGCCGAACGACAGATGCGTAATGATCTGGTCGAAGCCGTAACCGCGATGATTGAGGGGCGACGGCAGATACTGCCCGAACGCCCAGTAGACGATGCAGGCGCCGCACATCCATGGCAGCGCCGAGCCCATCAGGCGCCGCGTGCCCTCAAAAATCAGCACCGCGAGCAAGGTGCCGACGACGAGATCCATCGTGGTGGGATCGCCGTCGCGCAGGATCAGGGCTTCATAGAAGATCCATTGATAAAGGCCGCAGAGGAAACCGACGCCGCCGATCAGCCACGCCAGCGCCCGCGCCTTATCGGTCTTGGCGGTGAAGTTGCCGATCAGGCCGAATGTCATCAGGATGATGAAGCCGACGTGCACGCCGCGCACCACCTGGCTCGGCAGGATATTCCACGCCGCGATGGCGATCTGGAACACCGCGAACGCGATGCCGATGGCATAGGCCAGCAATCCCCAGCGGCCGGGGCCGAAGCCTTCCGGAAAGCCATGCTCGAAGTTGCCGAGATCGACCTTGATCGGTTCGACCTGCTCGGCCGCATTGTCTTGCATCGGCGCTGCTGTTGCCTGCGACATCGTCCCCACCCCGCCTTCACGGCGCATCCTGCGCAAAAGAAGATCGACCTTCCGCTCTGCCGGTTTCGTCCGGCTCAGACGTGGATGGCCGGGACAAGCCCGGCCATGACGCAGAAGATCACATTGGTTAGCCTGTTACTTGATCAGGCCCTTTTCCTTGAAGTAGCGGATCGCGCCGGGATGCAGCGGGACCGGGCTGCCGGTGGCCGCCGTCTCCAGCTTGATTCCGTGTGCGGCCGCGTGCGCCGAATACAGTTCCGGCAGCGATTCATAGACGAGCTTGGTCATCTGGTAGGCAAGATCGTCCGAGACGGCGGTGCTGGTGACCAGGAAGTTGATCACCGCTGCGGTCGGTACGTCCTTGTCCTGACCCTTGTAGGTGTTGGCCGGGATCGTCGCCGCAACGAACGGAGGGCCGATCTTGTCGACGATCTCCTTCGGCACCGACACCACGTTGATCTCGTTCGAGTTGCTGAGGTCCTTCAGCGAGGCAACGCCGAGACCCGCCGATTGCAGCGTCGCGGTGAGCTGACGGTTCTTCATCAGGTCGACGGACTCCGCGAACGGCAGATATTCGACCTTGCCGATATCCTTGTAGGTCATGCCTGCGGCCTTGAGGATCGCGCGCGAGTTCAGTTCGGTGCCGGACTTCGGCGCGCCGACCGAAAGGCTCTTGCCCTTGAGGTCCGCCAAAGTCTTGATGCCGCTCTCGGCGGTGGCGACGATCTGGATGTAGTTCGGATAGATGGCGCCGATGGTGCGCAGCTTGGTCAGCTTCTTCTTGAAGCCGGCTTCCTCGTCGCCTTCCCACGCCGCCTTCAGCGAGTCGCCCAGCGTGAACGCGATCTCGCCGCGGCCCTGCTCCAGCAGGTTGAGGTTTTCGACCGACGCCTTGGTGGCCTGCACCTGGGTCTTGGCGCTTGGAATCTTGTCGCTGTAGATTTTCCCGATGGCGACGCCGAGCGGATAGTAGACGCCGGACGTGCCGCCGGTCAGCACGTTGATGAACTGTTCCGCGTGAGCGGCGGGACCCGAAACCATGGCCACGGACACCGCAACGGCGGCAAGCAGTTTCGCTTTCATGAGCAGACTTCTCCCCCAGGTTGAATTTGACGAGAAAGTGACCGGATACGGCGTCACGGTCAACCCTCCCCGCGCTCTCCGACCCGTCAGACATTCGACCAAGACGGGAGACGGCGCGCCCAGCTTCTCACGGAACCGACCGCTCCTGCGCGCCGCCGGCGACCGACGTCTCACGCGTTCCCCGCAACCCCGCCATCGGCCCGGCCATACTACCGGCAGGGATATGGAGCCGATACGCTTCGCGAGATCAATCCGGACATCAGCCGGGCATTCAGGGAGGACGCAACCATGTCGGTCTATCGATCGGTCGGACTATCGCTGGCAACGGCGATCATGCTTGGCGGCACGGCACTCAGCATGGCGCACGCCGCCCCCTTCATGATCGTCGGCAACGACGAGAAGGTATTATGGGACGATGCCGGCAAGACGGTGTTGAAACCGGCCGGCAAGGACTCGGTGCTGATCGTCGATCTCGCCAATCCGGAGAAGCCAAAGATCGTCGCCACTCTGCCGCTGGACAATTCGGTGATCGGCCCGCCGGTCAACGTCGATATCGATCCGACCGGTTCGGTGGCGCTAGTGTCGGATTCCGTGGACGTCGCCAAGGACGAGGCCAAGGGCGGCGACGCGCTGAAGATCAACCTCGACAACAAGATCTATGTCATCGACCTCAAGGCCAAGCCGGCGAAACTCGCGGCCACCATCACCGCCGGCAAGCAGCCCTCGGGATTGAGTTTCAGCCCCGACGGCAAGATGGCGCTGGTAGCCAATCGCGGCGACGCCTCCATCACCGTGCTCTCGGTCAACGGCACCGACGTCAAGGTGACCGACACCATCGCGATGGGCGACAGCGTCGCGCACGTCGCCTTCGCGCCCGACGGCAAGCACGCCTACGCGGTGAAGTTCACTACGCACAAGCTCTCGGTGCTGGACATCGCCAATGGCAAGGTCACCTATAACAAGGTCGACCTCGCCACCGGACTGTGGCCGTATAACGTCGCGGTGACGCCGAACGGCAAGCTGGCGCTGACCGCCGACAACGGCAATTCCGGCGCTTCCGACGGCAACGTCGACACCGTCAGCGTGTTCGACCTGACGCAAAATCCACCGCGCGCCATCGACCGCGTCGTGGTCGGCGATGGCCCCGAAGGCTTCGCCATCAGCCCCAAGGGCAACATCGCCGCCGCCGCCATCCTGCGCGGCTCCAACGCCGCCAAGGATGCCTACTTCCGCAAGAAGAACGGCAGCGTCGCGGTGCTGAAGATCGACGGCAAGACGGTGACCAAGACCCAGGACATCGAAGTCGGCGGCCTGCCGGAAGCCGTGGTGTTCACGCCGGACGGCAAATACATGCTGGTCGGCAATTACCTCGATCAGGATTTCTCCATCCTCAAGGTCAACGGCACCAAGGTGAAGGACACCGGCAAGCGCTTCAAGGTTCCCGGCCACCCGGCCTCGGCGCGGATGAGCCACTAAGCATGAGCCGTTAAGACGTGACGCGTTGAGGAGAGCGCTGCGGCGCTCTCCTCTGATCGTTTGGACGAACGCGCACCACCATAACGATTAGGATGTCGCTTGGGATGTTGTCGCGGCTTTCGATTCAATTCTTTGTTCCGCAACATCCGATCGCACCAGCGTCATGACCGAATCAGTCGCGGTGATTCGCGCAACGAGGTCGCATGACGCACACATTCCCTCGCCTTGCGACGGACACGGCCTCACGCTGGGGATTATCGACATTCCGCTTGCGTCGCTCAGCGCGCTGAAATCGTTGCGCTTCCGATCGATACAATTTGATCTGTATTCGCGGGTTTAACCTTACCGGGCCATTTCCGTGGAGCGTTCAGTCGATTCCATCTTTGCACCGCAGGGGTAACGCTAAACCTGTGCCGCCAGCACGGGGAGCAACAACATGAAAATGCAGGTGGCCAACACCCCTTCCGTCCGGCCCACGGCCTTCGGCCAGCGCAGCCTGACACCACGCGTCTGCATCGCCGACAGCAAACCGCATATCCGGACCTTTCTTGCCGACGCGATGGAGGATCTCGGCTTCATCACCTTCGAATGCGCCCGCGCCTCCGAACTGCGCGAACTGCTGTCCTCGCAGACCCTCAACCTCGTGGTGCTTGGACTGTCAGCCGGCGGCATCGAGGCCGGCAAGGTGCTCGAGACGCTCGCGGTCGCCCAGTTTCGCGGCAAGGTGCTGCCGATCGCGGTGCCGGATTCCATTCTCTCCTTCGCGACGCGACAGATGGCGCGCGAGCTCGGCATCGTCACATTGCCGACACTGCCGACGCCGTTCAGCGCCGAAACGCTGCGCCAGAGCGTCGCGTCGCTGATCCCGACCGAGGCTCCGCCAAGCCCGGCCGTCGATGTCGCCGAGGCGCTCAAGGCCGGCTGGCTGGAATTGTGGTACCAGCGCAAGATCGACATCCGCACGCTGATCCCGCGCGGCGCGGAAGCGCTGATCCGGATGCGGCATCCGACATGGGGCGTGGTGCTTCCGGGCTCGTTCATTCCCGATTGCCGCGACACCGCCTTTCACAATCTGTCGGAATTCGTCATCGAACGCGTGATCGACGACTGGCGGCACTTCATCGAGCGTACCGGCCCGGTCGATCTCGCGATCAACCTGCCCGCCTCGTTCCTGCACGACGACGACGCCGTGCGCGCGCTATGCCGGCGGATGCCGGCGCACCCGGCGTTCGGCGGCCTGCTGATCGAACTCAAATTCGCCGACGTGATCGCCGGTCTCGACCGCATCGTCGATGTGGCGCGGCGCATCCGCTTTCACAACATCGCGGTGTCGATCGACAGCGTCGGCGCCGACTGGCCGGCGTTGATGAACATGCCGGTGTTTCCGTTCGCCGAACTGAAGGTGGACCGCCAGTTCGTCACCGGCTTCGGCGGCGACCGGCTCAAGCAGACGGTGTGCCGCGGCATCATCGATCTCGCGAGGGGTTACGGCGTGCGCACCGTGGCCGAAGGCGTCGAAAGCCGCGCCGACTTCATCACCGCGCACGAACTGGGCTTCGATGTCGCGCAGGGCTTTCTGTTCGGCAAGGCCATGGCGGCGCGGAAGTTCGCACGCACCGCGCTCAACCAGCCGGTGACGTTGCCTCAATAGGAAGTCCAGCTTCGCAACTCGTCGTGACGCGCCAGCAGCCGCTTCGCGGTGGCGTAGGTCGGCACCTCGACCAGCGAACCGCCGACGTCGACGCGGGCTTCGCCGCGTTCCCGCGCCGCCTCGAACTCCGTGACGATGGCGCGCGCCCGCGCCAGTTCGGCCTCGTCCGGCGTCAGCACGCGATTGATGATCGCGGGATGCGCCGGATCGACGGTGCTCTTGGCCTTGTAACCCAGCCGTCGCGCCCACCGCGTTTCGCGTTCGACGCCTTCCGCATCGCTGAAGGTGTAGGGGCAATCGACAGCGACCACGCCGGCGGCCACGCACTCGACCAGAAAACGCTGGCGCGCATAAGCCAGTTCGACGCCGTCCGGCTCGCGCTCGGCGCCGAGATCGGCGGCAAGATCCTCCGCCGCCATCAGGCACGCCGTCACGCGCGGACTGACCGATGCGATGGCGCCGAGTTGCACCAGCCCGCGCGCGAATTCGATATTCGGCAGCAGCATGGTCGCGCCTTCGGCAATGCCGTAGTCGCGCTCGAAACGCGCCACCGCCTCCGCAAGCTGCGTCACATGCGCGGGCTCCGCGACCTTGGGCAACGCCACGATATCGGGCCGTCCGCGCATCACCGCGGCGAGATCGTCCATACCGTCCGCATCGAGCGGATTGACCCGCACCGCCACCACCGCGCCTTGCGCGCGCCACTGCGCATACATCTCCGGCGCCAGCGCGCGCGCCTTTGGCCGCAGCAACGGCGGGGTGAAGTCCTCAAGCTCGTGGATCAGCACGTCGGCGCCGCGGGTCGCGGCCTTCGCCAGCACCGCCTCGTTGGCGCCTTCGAGAAACAGCCACGCCCGGCACAACCGCGCGGGACGGATGCGGCGCGCCGTCATTGCATGCGCGCCCGCATCACTCGAACTTCATGTCGACGCATTTCGACACGTCCGTCCCCAGCCCCGAGGCAACGGTGATGCAGCCGCGGATTTTCTGCGCGGTGTTGTCGCTGGCCCAGATCGCATAGCCGCCCTGACCGAAAAACGAGTTGGTGTTCGGCGGCTCGGTCTCGGTCGCCTCGAACGAATAGTCGGAATCCTGATCGAAGATGCGCGGCTTCTTCACGCAATCGCCGTCGGTCTGGACGTTGAGGATTTCCTTGTTGTTGCGGGTCACCGCCAGACTGACCGTGCAGCGGAAATATTCCGACGTCTTCGTATTGAAGACATAGGCGTAGGAGCGGCAGGTCGCGGTGTTCAGCTTGCCGGGACTCAATCCGCGACTGCACGAGATGCGCTGATTGTTGCCGAGCTTGAACTGCTCGG
This sequence comes from Xanthobacteraceae bacterium, assembly GCA_049647485.1. Taxonomy (GTDB): domain Bacteria; phylum Pseudomonadota; class Alphaproteobacteria; order Rhizobiales; family Xanthobacteraceae; genus 62-47. The sequence goes on along the minus strand of JBARXT010000017.1, from coordinate 3,116 downwards.
CGGCGTTCGCCGCGCCCGCCAGCATCATCCCGCCAAGCGCCAGCCAGAGCGCCGCCATCGGTAGCTTTCCCATCCAGTCATCCCCCTTGCGCCGCGCCACGACGATCAATGGCCAGTCAGAATCGGGCGCGAAGATAGCCGCGCCGGAGGCATCGGCAAAGCCTCGACAGGCTGGAGAGCGCGCCAACCGCCGGGAAATTTGTCGTGATGGCGACCGCTACGGCGACGCACCCCGTTATGCACTGGTTGATGTGGCGTCGGCGCCATCGCAGTATGTGCGCCTTGACCCTGCGGCCGGCGGTGGCCGGTCGTTCCGGTGGAGGTTTCAACATGATGCGCGTGCTGGTGATTCCCCTGCTCGTCACTCTCGCAATGGTGCTCCCAGCAACCGTGTCGGCGCAATCGCCGAAGCCCGTGCCGTGGGTGATCGCGCCCGATGTCGCCTTCGGCTACGATTCGCATTTCAAGACCTGGCAATACAAGATGGGCACCAACAACGCCGGGGATCTGTTCAGGGGCGCGAAGAAGGTGCCGAAGAACACGCTGTTCTTCCTCGGCGCCAACGGCCAGCTCTACATGCGAACCGGCCCGTTCCTCGATGGCGACGGCAATTTCAAGTTCGGCCCGAGTTGAGAGAGCGCAATGCGACATAAACCGTCACCCTGAGGCGCGAGGCGTTCTTTACGCCGAGCCTCGAAGGGGGACGGCATTCAGCACGCATCCTTCGAGGCTCGCGGCAGACGCCGCTCGCACCTCAGGATGACGCCAACGCGCTCAGAACGAGATACAACTAGAACGCCGCCGCCAGTTCGCGCGCGCCAGGCTTGTTGCTGTTGACGTCCATCCGCTCGTCAGTGATCGCGAGCAGTTTCGCCACGGTGTTATGACGGATCGCCACCGGATTGCGCTCATAGCCGTTACGCTGGAAGAAGTTCGACGTCGGCACCCGCTCGCGATAGGCCTGCGGCATTGTCACCATGTCGAAGCCGGTGCCGTCGCCGGTGAGATTCATCATCTCCAGTTCGGCGGCGGTGAGCGGCTTGTGATAGCCCTTGGTGCGCGCGAAGATCACCGACGTCAGCAGCTTGTGGGTCTGCAACAGCGGACCGATGTCGACGTCGAGTACCAGCGCGTGGACGCCCCAGCCGCCCGGCGTGGCGCCAAGCTTGGAATGCTCGCTCCAGCTATTGGGCACCGAGCGCGCGAAGGCCAACATCTTCCGGAACACCGCGATCTTGTGCTCCATCGCGTGACGCTGTGCACCGGAGAGCCGCGCCGCCTTCTCCTGCAACACCTTCAGGATGCCGTTGCCCTGTTCGGCCACCAGATTGAGCGTGTTGGTGGTGAGCAACTGATTGTAGCCCACGGCGGTCGAGATCGCTTTCGCGCCGGGTCGCCCCGAACTCAGGCCCGACTGCATGTCGTGATTGCCGTTGCCACCGGTCTCGAACGAATAGACCCGCACCGCTTGCTCGCGCGTCAGCCCCATGGCGATGGCGGTGCGCGCATAGGCGCGTTTGAAATCCATTTCGTGCGCGGGGCGCGTCGGCACGAACTGATAGTATTCGCGCGCGGCCTGCAGGAAATCCGCGACCACCGGGATCGGCTTGCGTTCGCGCGGCTCGGTTTCGTCCGGCTCCGGATTGACCGGCCGTTTCGGGCCGTCATAGAGCGGCGGCTGCGTCAGCACGTAGTCATCGAGTGCGATCCGCTGGCCGTGGCGGCGTTTGGCGAAGCGCGCGCGCCGCTTTTCCGAAATGGTTTCCCAATAGGCGCCGGCCTCGGCATTGAAAGCTTCGCGCGCCGCGAGATAGATCTGCAACTTGCGGCGATATTCGGCGATCGCCTGCGGGCTCGCGGTCTGCGCCCGCGCGGTGACAATATTGGCCGGCAGCGGTTGCGCCTGCGCGACGATGCTTGTCGCCAGGATGAAACCCGCCGCGATCGCGGCCGGTGCGAGAAAGCGAATCAGTTTTGCGCGCATGGCTTCGTTGTAGCAAGCGGACCGTGAAGCCGGCATTAACAAATCGGCAAGCACGTTGCCGCGCGCGGACGACGTCATTCGTTGCTTTGGCAGACAGGATCGGGTTTGGAACTTTCAGCGCTGACCAAAGCAACAGGCGCCATGCGCGGACGTGATCCGCGCATCCATCCGTCTTTCTCAAAAAACGGATCGCCGACTTACTTCCACGCAAACACAGGCTGTTCCAGTTCGGCGACGCGGGTGGCGCGCCCGGCGATTACCTCGCGGAACTGGTAGATCAGCGCGGCCGTCGGCGCATGGATGAAATCGCCGTCGTGGCTGAAGCGGATCACCCGCCGCTCGCTTTCCGGAATCCGCACGAAGTTGAAGGCGTCGTCGCGCTCGATCTGCGTCAGCGCGATGCGGTGCACCGAGGCGACCTCGTCCGGGTTGGGTTTGAGGCGCGCGGTGTCGTCGGCCCACATCACGACCGGCGTGATGAGGTAACCGGAGCGGGTCGGATAATCGTCGAGCAATCCCAACACGGCGTCCGCGCCGAGTTTCAGCCCGATCTCCTCGTCGAGTTCACGCAGCGCCGCCTCGACCGGGGTTTCGCCGGGATCGCAGCGCCCGCCCGGGGGCGCCCACTGGTTGCTGTGCGCGCGCAGGCTCGCCGCCCGCAAGGTCAGCAGCAGCGCGGTTTCCTCGGTCGCGTCGCCGGCCCGCGCCAGCGTGATGGCGACGGCGGCGCGCTTCAGCCCGTCCACCGCGATATCGGGCGCGGTGCGCGTGAAAGCGGCGCAGCGTCCGGCGATCTCGTGCCGGGTGGTGTCGTTAAAGGGGCGGATCATGGCCCTTGATGGCAACAGGAAGCGGATTTGGCAATGTCCTTCGGTGCCAAGCGGACCGCCAGCGCCGGTTGTCGAAGCGGGCGGCTTCCGATACGGTCCCGCGCGCCGCAAACCGCCCGGAAAACCGATTCAACCTGATGTCTGGCCGTCTCAAACTCGTTCTCGCGTCCGGTTCGCCGCGCCGCCTCGCTTTGCTCAATCAGGCCGGCATCGAGCCGGATGCGCTGCGCCCGGCCGATGTCGACGAGACCCCGAAGCGGGGCGAACTGCCGCGCGCCTGCGCCAACCGGCTGGCGCGCGCC
>JBARXT010000016.1:0-6118 GCA_049647485.1 Xanthobacteraceae bacterium | reverse complement strand
CGCCTGTTGCTGCTGAAGCTGCTCTCTCTCGACGTTGTCCTTGTAGAGTTCTCTCGGCACGCCCTGTTCGAGACCCGGAACGCCCTCAGGGAAAACCGGCTCGCGATTTCCCGGCAGCTTTTTCTTGGTGTCGAAAACATCGAACATGTCGGTGGGATCGAAACTGGTCGAACTGCAACCGGCCAATACGCCTGACAGGGATATCAGGACGGCCGCAGCAATCAGACGATGTGATCGGCGCGTAGCCATTGGTGTTTCAACTCTTGTTCGTTCGTCGGACGATACCGGGAAATCGTGCGGGTCAGGTTAACTTTTCGCCGCGGCGGGCGGCAGCAATGCCTGCAAGGCTTCCGCCCTGCTGCGCAGGCTTGCAGGTGTCTCGCCGTCTTCGGCGATCTGGTCCAGCCACTTGCGCGTCTCGGCAACGTTCTTGGCCCGCCACGCCGACAGCGCCAGCAATTCGCGCGCCGTGTGGCGATACATGCTGCTCGGCTGCGTTATCGCATCGAGGCGCTTCACCATGTCGTCGTAGCTGGCACTATCGATCAGCAACACCGCGGCGCGCACGGTCGCGAGGCTGCGCTCGTGCGCGCCGACGCTCGAATCCGCAGCGATCGCATCATACAGCTTCACGCCAGCGGGCGCGTCGCGCGATGCAGCTTCCGCAGCCCCGCGCAGCCGCGCCAGCGAGCGATAACCGGCTGGCGCATCGGCAGCGAGCGCATTGAAGGCCGCCTCGGCCTCGGTGTGCTTGTTTTCATCGGACAAGGTTGCGGCGGCGTCGAAGGCGGCGCTGGCCTTGTAGGCCTTCTGTGTGGCGAGATATTCGTAGCCGCGCCAGCCGCCGACGCCGGCGACGATCAGGACGGCCAGAGCAACGATATAGACGGAGTACTTGTCCCAGATCCTCTTGAGCTGCTCCTTGCGCAACTCGTCGTCGATTTCGTTAAATATCTCAGACACTTAAAGAACCCCATTGCGGTCGCGCCGCGCGCCCGGGCGGCAAACCGGGCGATTGCCCACCGGTCAGGCGATACCCTAGCGGTATGGCGTCCGCAAGGCAAAGTTGGCGCCCTCGCGGCCGGGGAACCGCCCCCGGACATGCCGCGGGATTCCTGCGGCATTCCGGTGACCGTTTGGTGGCAGATTTATTTCACCGCCAGCAGTTCGACATCGAAAATCAGGGTGGCGTTCGGCGGGATGACGCCGCCGGCACCGCGCGCGCCGTAGCCGAGTTCCGGCGGAATGATCAGGGTCCGCTTGCCGCCGACCTTCATGGTGGCGACGCCCTCGTCCCAACCGGCGATCACCCGGCCCTTGCCGATGGGAAACTCGAACGGCTCGTTGCGATCGACGGAGCTGTCGAACTTCTTGCCCTTCTTGCCGTCGACATAGAGCCAGCCGGTGTAGTGCATCACGCAGGTCTGGCCGCTCGCCGGCGTCGCGCCGGTGCCGACCTGGGTATCGACGATCTGCAAACCCGAAGCTGTGGTCATGGTCTTTCCTTTGGCCTGTGCCAGTGTGGGGGTGGACGTGCCGCCAGCGACGAATGCCGCGGTGGCGACAATCGCGAAAGCCCGGAAGGCGATCGCGGCGAGCGGGAAGCGCATGTCGTGTCCTTTCTTGATATCGACTCCTGGTATCGACTTCGAGCGACGATCAGCCTTTCGGCTTGATGCCGTAGACATTCTCCGGGCCGGGAAACGCGCGGGAGCGCACGTCGTTGGCGTAACCCTGAATGGCCTCTTCGATCATCGGGCCGAGCTTGCCGTAGCGGCGGACGAACTTCGGCACCCACTCCGACAGGCCCAGCATGTCTTCCAACACCAGCACCTGACCGTCGCAAGCGGCGCTGGCGCCGATGCCGATGGTGGGAATGTCGATGGTCTCGGTGATACGGCGCGCCAGCGGTTCGGCCACCGCCTCGACCACGACGGAGAACGCGCCGGCCTGCGCCACCGCGCGAGCGTCCTTCTGGATCGGGCCGACCATGTTCTCGCCGCGCGCAATCGCTTCGGCTTCCTCGCGGCCCTGCGAACGGAACGAGCCGAGCGCGTTGATCGACTGTGGCGTAAGACCAATATGCGCCATCACCGGAATGCCGCGCTCGGTGAGAAACGCGATGGTTTCCGCCATGCGCTCGCCGCCTTCGAGCTTCACCGCGCCACAATGGGTTTCCTTCAGAACGCGCGCGGCGGAATGAAACGCCTGCTCTTTCGAAGCCTCGTAACTGCCGAACGGCAGATCGACCACGACCAGCGACTGCTTCGAACCGCGCATCACCGCATGGCCTTGCAGGATCATCATCTCCAGCGTCACCGGCAGCGTCGTCTCGAAGCCGTGCATCACGTTGCCGAGCGAGTCGCCGACCAGGATGACATCGCAATAGCGATCGACCAGCGCCGCAGTATGCGCGTGATACGACGTCAACATCACCACCGGCTCGCCGTTCTTGCGCGCGCGAATATCGGCCGACGTTTTACGCCGGATGGTCGATTGAATGGACATCCTAAACTCCGAGTACGGGAACACCGACGATGAAGGGACGAGATATCAGCGTCAGCAAATGAATGCCGACGGCCGATGCGAGACCCAGGATGATGATGGTAAGACCGACGCCCATCTTCCGCCCGCTTGCCTCCCTCGAAACGCAACGCCGATGCGAGCCGCCTGCCCGCTCCGCGCCTGCTTCCATGCGGGGCCTGCTGCTTCGCACCCACCGCACCGCAATATCGAGGCGAAGGGGTATCATTTTTTGCCGGGGATGAGCAAGGGAAGCGAGCCTCGCAGCGGGCGACGTCCGACCCCGCGCCTGGACTATCGCGGTGACGAGGTTTCCAGCACAAACCGCTGAAAGCCGTCGAACAATATCGGCCACGCACTCTCGTCTGGCAGAATGACGTGGTTGCGGCTTTCCAGCATGAGGAATTCGGCACCCGATATCCCGGCCGCGAGCAGGTAGCCCTGTTCAAGCGGTTGTACGCCATCGTCCCGGGCGTGGATCACCAGCGTCGGCACGTTCACGCGGTTGAGGCAATCGCTGATATCGAAGCCGTCGACCGCCGAGCGGATCGCGACTGCGTGGTCGGGGCGCGGGGACGACACTGAAGTCGCTGTCGCCCCTCGCCATGACGGCTTGGAAGCAGCTCAAGCCCCCATCACCGGCACGCCGATGACGAAGGGGTGAAACACCAGCGCGAGGCCGAGATAGACCACAATGCCGAGCACCACGGCGATGACATCATTGCCGACACCGCCCACCGGAATCGGCGGCGCGCCGGAATCGCTGCGATGCTTCAGCGAAATGCGATCATAGACCGCCCACGCGAGGAACGATCCGAACAGAATGATCGAGCCGAGATCGCCGTTGGCCAACAGATGCGCCAAGGCCCACAGCTTGATGCCCGCCAGCATCGGATGCTTCAGCCTCGCATAGATGCGGCCACGGACATAGGACGCGACCACCAGAATGACGGCGAACGGCATCAACGCCAGCGCGATGTGCCGCATCGCGACCGGCGGATACCAGACGTCGATCCAGCCGGTCGCGCGATAATGCGCAAAGCCCCAGACGATCAGCACGAGACCGAGCGCCGAGAGCAGCGAATAGCCGATCTTGTAGGCCCCTTCCCCGCGGGCGGCGATCAGCCGTGCGCGCAGGTCACGCCGCGTCGTGACCAGATGCGTGCCGAAGAACACGGCGAGGCCGACGATCATGATCACAAGTCCCATCGTACCTTCTCCATCCAGCCAACCGAACACCGCGTCACGACGATCAAATCCGCGTCGCGAAATTCGCTAGCACTTTTCCACGACCGCGCGCAACGCCGGCAAGAGGCGGCAACCGCCGCAGGAGACTTGACCTGACGCATGGAGTTGTCGACGATCCCGGGTCGCCGCAACGTCGGCGGCTGGGAAACGACACCGAGGCCTTCATGACGCATCCGTTCGAGCGCCACCATTCCATCGTCATCGCGGCGAAGCCGGCCGCGGTGTTCGACTACGTTACCAATCCGAAATCGTGGCCGGAATGGCTGCCGACGTCGCATCATATCGATTGCGACGATCGCCCGATGCGGTTCGGCGACACCTTTCATGAGCACTGGAGCACGCGCACCGCCAAGGTCGAACTCGACTGGCTGGTGATCGCCTGCAATGCGCCATATCTGTGGATCGGCCTGACCCAGACGTCGTTCATGGGACCGGTGGTGGTGCAATACGATTGCGAGAGCGTGGACGGCGGCACGCAGTTCACGCGCACGCTTCGCAATCCGGCGCGGCCGAAGCCGCCGAACGCCGAGGTGATCGAACGCATGGATCAGGAAGCGCGCCTCGGGCTCGAGGCCATCAAGCGCAACGTCGAAGCGCGCAGCAGCCGCACGACGTTTTGAAGGTGCATGATCGATGCACGATCCGATGTCTGCCTTATTGCAAGCGAAGCAATGCAGGGCGCGGCAGGCAAAGCTGCTTCATCGTCATCGCCGGATTTATTTCGACCATGACGGGAAGTGATAACTACACATTCTCTCCGCTGGCGCGGATGAAGGAATAGCGCACGATATCGATGCGGCGTTGCCACCCGATCTTCTCCCAGAATGCCATCGCGGCTTCGTTGGTCGCCAGCACGTCGATATGCGACTTCAGAATCCCCTCGGCTTCCAGCCTATCGAGACACGCAGCGACCAGACGCGTTGCAAGGCCGGTGTTGCGATGAGCCGGCGCGACAATAAGGTGTTGCAGATAGCCCCTGCGGCCATCGTGGCCGGACATCACGCATCCGATCAGTTCGCCGGCAACCTCCGCAACAAAGCTGAGGCCGGGATTCCTGTTCAGGTAACGCCCCACGGCCGCCTTTGAATCGGCGTCGCGCACGGTGACGCCCGGCGTCTGCCGCATCAGGGCAATCACACGGTCGAAGTCTTCAAGGGTCATCTCGCGAACAGTTGCCATGGGCTCATTCCAGGTGCGCGTGGCGATGCATCATCGCAGTCATATCCAGCGGTTCTCAAAAATGCACGCGGCACGCGTTCACGATCCCGCCGCAACATCATCATGCAATCACCCCGGAAATTTCGCGGAATGACCGCGACGCACGTCAACCATCAATGCTCCATCAACACCATGGAGCTGAATGCATGAACTTGAAACTTCTCGCCACCGCCGCTGCGATTGCTACTCTTGCCGCGACCGCAGCGCAGGCGCAGACACAAACGCAACCGAGCCAACGGATGCAGCCAAGCGAGTCGATGCAGCAAGGCGGCTCCACGGCGCCTAGCGGCCGCGCCGGTACCGCTCCCTCGGGAACGGTCGGCTCGGCAACCCATTCCGGCAGCCGCAGCGGCAAGGCCGTCAAGCCGGCGCCCGGCGGATCGGTGGAACACAACAGCCCGGCAGCCGGCGGCAGCGGCGGCGCAGCCGGCGGCATGTCGCGCTAAAGCTCTCTCCAAGGCCGAAACTCAGCGGCCGGCGCACGCGCCGGTCGCCTTTTACAAACAAGAGTGACGGCATCGGTTCGCAGGCGATGGATTTCACTCGCATCGACGAACGATAATATTCGGATTCACGAACAGAAGCTTGCAAACGCTACTTCTTGCGCGTCTTCCGCATCGGTTTTACTGATGTTTCAGCCGAAGCAGCGGCTTCCTTCGCCAAACGGAGCGCGCGAAGTTTCGCCATGTTCTTGCGCACGGCAATATCGTTTGCTTCATATTCCGCGAGGGCGATCACGCCCTCCTCGGCGGCCAACCGCTGACGCTCGCGCAACGCCTGTGATCGTTCGGAGGGAGGTTTCATGCTCATGGCCTGTTATATAGGGACTGGTCACCGGAATTGCCACGCCGCCAATTGAACACAATTGATCGCTTGCCATCTTGCGGAATACCTATACTGTGCTTGCAATTCGATTTGTTGCAGTTGCCTTGTAAGCGCGCCCTCGGGCTCTTTTCCTCGGACATCGCCAGAATTGGATCAACCCGCGCGGAGGTCGTGCGGGATATCGAGCGCTTGCGCGCCAGGAGAAGACGTTATGGCTACAGGTACAGTGAAATGGTTTAACGGCCAAAAGGGTTTTGGCTTCATTCAACCCGACGACGGTGGCACGGACGTGTTCGTGCATATC
>JBARXT010000015.1:0-1841 GCA_049647485.1 Xanthobacteraceae bacterium | reverse complement strand
AGTTCGTCGACCGACAGAAGCGAGAGATCCTGACCGATCTCGTGACTGACCTTCTTGCGCGGCTTGTCGTCATCCTCGCTTGCCATCGCTTCCTCCTCGTTCGATCCGCCCTGCCGCGTTTTCTTTGCGCGAAGCGGTATCCCCATCGCGCGAAAACGCTATAAGCGGAACTGAACCTTCATCACCCGACGAGGACAAATCTCATGGAAAAGCTGCCCGCGCAAATGACCGTCATCGGCATCAGCAAGCCGGGCGGCCCGGACGTCCTGCTGCCGGAAACCCGTCCGGTTCCGGCACCGGCCTCCGGCGAACTGCTGGTCAAGGTCGCGGCCGCCGGCGTCAATCGGCCCGACGTGGCGCAGCGCTCCGGCAGCTATCCCCCGCCGCCCGGCGCGAGCGACCTGCCCGGCCTCGAGATCGCCGGTGAAGTCGTCGCGGTCGGCCCCGGTACGACGCGGCACAAGATCGGCGACAAGGTGATGTCGCTGGTGGCGGGCGGCTGCTACGCCGAATACTGCATCGCGCCGGATGCCCAAGCGATCGCGGTTCCCGATGCGCTCTCGATCATTGAGGCTGGCGCGACGCCTGAAACCCTGATGACGGTGTGGCACAACGTGTTCGAGCGCGGGAAATTGCAGGCCGGTGAAACCATGCTGATCCACGGCGGCTCGTCCGGCATCGGCACCATGGCGATCCAACTGGCGAAAGCGTTCGACGCCAAGGTCATCGTCACCGTCGGCTCGCAGGATAAAGCCGACGCCTGCCTCAAGCTCGGTGCGGACCACGCCATCAATTACAAGACGCAGGATTTCGTCGCCGTCAGTCGTGAGCTCACCGGCGGCAACGGCCCGAACCTGATCGTGGACATGGTCGGCGGCGATTATATCGAGAAGAATTACGATGCTGCCGCCATGGACGGGCGCATCGTCCAGATTGCGTTCCTCGGCGGACCGAAGGCGACCGTGAACTTCGCCAAGCTGATGACCAAGCGGCTTGTCCACACCGGATCGACGTTGCGGCCGCGCAGCCCGGCCGACAAGGCCGCGATGGTCAGCGCCATCGAGGCGAAGGTGATGCCGCTGATCCGCGCTGGCAAGGTGAAACCCTTGATCGACAGCACGTTTCCGCTAAGCGGCGCGGCCGACGCGCATCGCCGGATGGAAACAAGCCAACATATTGGCAAAATTGTGTTGACTGTGTGACCATGGAACCCGAATGGGAAAGCCTTTGAATTCCCATGCATCCATGGCATTTATCGCGACCGGGGGAACGGGCCGATAGACCGGGGTTTGATCGGCCTGCGTGAGCGTCTTCCGTGTCCGTTTCGTTGCCTCGCGCAACGCTGTCATTTGTCGCGTGGCGCCGTTCAACGTGGAGACTCGAGATTGCGTCCGATCAGGTTTCTTGCGCTGCTGGCGCTCGGCCTCACGCTTTGGGTTTCGATGTTGCCCGCCTATGCCGTCGACGCGGTCAGCGTCCGCAGCGACGCAGCCGCCATCGATCTCACCGCGGTCCTCGAACATCAGCATAGCGACACCGACCGGATTCAGGTGTCGACCGCGCCCGGCACCGACGGCATCGTGCGCCGCGTCGAAGTGCGCGCGCGCGAAGGCGGGCAGAACTGGGTGGTGTTCGCGCTCGCCAACAACACCGACGACCAACTCGACCGCCTGATCGTCGCGCCGCATTATCGCATCGTCTCGTCCGGCCTGTTGTGGCCGGATCTCGGCCTGTCGCGCATCGCGACGATCACGCCGTCGACCGGCGACCGCCCGGAGCGGCAGGAGAATCCCACCGCCGACGTGTTCCGCATCACGCTCGATCCCGGCGCGGTGATTACC
>JBARXT010000014.1:0-39537 GCA_049647485.1 Xanthobacteraceae bacterium | reverse complement strand
GATGATCCACACCGCGCCGAATGCAGCCGCGACGGGCGAGCTCCAGTAGATCGCGAACAGCCACAGCGACGGCAGGAAGATCGGCAACCACTCGAGCGTGTTGACGTGTGCGCGGATGGTACGCTCGAGCGTCGGGTCGCCGGTCATGAGGGGCGCGAAGATGCCGACGCGCCGGCGCGTGCGGGCGACCATCGCAGCCATCCAGAAGTAAACCAGAACCGATAGCAGCGTGACGAGCGCGACGGACGTGTAAGGCATGGTTGGCTCCTTGCTGAGTGTTCGTGTGGCGATAACCTGAGGTGCGAAGGATCGTTGCTTTTGTGCCGAAAGCAACTGCCTGAACATGCAGGTCGGCTGATTGCGGGACAGGCTGCCGAGTTCAGCCCTAAGCTGCGGAAAATAAAACGGAAAAATCGAAATATGCCGAGGCTCGGGGGTGGTTTGCGGGGCTTCGATGCGCTATATGATTCCCAGCAAGAACTGACCGGAATTCACCCTTGGCCGATAGCGAAGATAAGACCCCGGAGGAGCCGCCGGCGCCCTCGGATATTCGTCCCGTTTCCATCCTCGACGAGATGAAACGCAGCTACCTCGACTACGCGATGAGCGTGATCGTGGCGCGTGCGTTGCCGGACGCGCGCGACGGTCTCAAGCCGGTACACCGGCGCATTCTCTATGCGATGTACGAGAACGGCTTCGAATGGAATAAGCCCTACCGCAAGTCGGCGCGCACCGTCGGTGACGTGATCGGTAAGTATCATCCGCACGGCGACCAGTCGGTCTACGACGCGATGGTGCGCATGGCGCAGAATTTCTCCATGCGCGTGCCGCTGATCGACGGGCAGGGCAATTTCGGCTCGGTGGACGGCGATATGGCGGCGGCCATGCGCTACACCGAATCCCGCCTCACCAAGATCGCGCAATCGCTGCTCGACGACATCGACAAGGACACCGTCGACTTCCAGCCGAACTACGACAACAGCGAAAAAGAACCGTCGGTTCTGCCGGCGAAGTTTCCGAACCTGCTGGTCAACGGCGCCGGCGGCATCGCCGTCGGCATGGCGACCAACATCCCGCCGCACAATCTCGGTGAAGTCATCGACGCCTGCGTGGCGCTGATCGAAGATCCGGCGCTCGGCATCGACGATCTCATCAACATCGTGCCGGGCCCGGATTTCCCGACCGGCGGCATCATCCTCGGCCGCCAGGGAATCCGCTCGGCCTATCATCTCGGCCGCGGCTCCATCGTGATGCGTGGCAAGGTATCGATCGAGCCCGCGCGCAAGGATCGCGAAGCCATCATCATTTCGGAAATTCCCTACCAGGTGAACAAGGCCACCATGGTGGAGCGCATCGCCGAACTGGTGCGCGACAAGAAGATCGAAGGCATCTCCGATCTGCGCGACGAGTCCGATCGCGACGGCTTCCGCGTCGTCGTCGAACTCAAGCGCGACGCCGTGCCGGAGGTGGTGCTGAACCAGCTCTATAAATTTACGCCGCTACAAACCAACTTCGGCGCCAACATGGTGGCGCTCGATGTCGGCCGTCCGCAGTTGATGAACCTGAAAGACCTGCTGACGCTGTTCATTGCGTTCCGCGAGCAGGTGGTGTCGCGGCGCACCAAGTTCCTGCTGAACAAGGCGCGCGACCGAGCGCATATCCTGGTCGGCCTTGCGATCGCCGTCGCTAACATCGACGAGATCATTCGTGTGATCCGCACCTCGCCGGATCCCAACACTGCGCGCGAAACGTTGATGTCGCGCGATTGGCTGGCGAATGACGTGGCCGCGATGATCGCGCTGATCGACGATCCGCGCCACCGCATCAATCCTGACGGCACCGCTCGGCTGTCGCTGGAGCAGGCGAAAGCCATCCTTGATCTGCGCTTGCAGCGGCTTACCGCGCTCGGCCGCGAAGAAATTTCCGACGAGATCGATAAGCTCGCTGTCGAGATCGCCGACTATCTTGAAATCCTGCGGTCGCGTGCCCGCATTCAGGGCATCATCAAGGATGAACTGAACGCGGTGAAGGCGGAGTTCGCCACGCCGCGCAGAACCGTGATCATCGAGCAGGAAGGCGAGGTCGAGGACGAAGACCTGATCCAGCGCGAGGACATGGTCGTCACCGTGTCGCATCTCGGCTACGTCAAGCGCGTACCGCTGTCGACGTATCGTTCGCAGAAGCGCGGCGGCAAGGGTCGCTCGGGCATGCAGACTCGCGACGAAGATTTCGTCAGCCGGCTGTTCGTGGCCTCGACCCATACGCCGGTGTTGTTCTTCTCCTCTCGCGGCCAGGTCTACAAGGAAAAGGTCTGGCGGCTGCCCATGGCGGCCCCCAACGCGCGCGGCAAGGCGATGATCAACATCCTGCCGCTGGAGCAGGGCGAGCGCATCACCACCATCATGCCACTGCCGGAGGACGAATCGTCCTGGGCCAACCTTGATGTGATGTTTGCGACCACCAGCGGCACGGTTCGGCGCAACAAGCTCTCTGACTTCGTCGACGTCCGACGCTCCGGCATCATCGCCATGAAGCTCGGTGAGGGCGAGGCGATCGTCGACGTGCAGATCTGCACCGAACATGACGATGTGCTGCTGACGGCTGCTGGCGGCCAGTGCATCCGCTTCCCGGTCCCCGACGTTCGCGTCTTTTCGGGACGCACCTCCATGGGCGTGCGCGGTATCGCGCTGGGCAACGGCGACAAGGTGATCTCGCTGGCGATCCTGCGCCACGTCGATGCGACGTCGGACGAGCGCTCGGCCTATCTCAAGATGCGCCGTGCTGTATCGGGCGAGAACGGTAGCGCAGAAGAGGCTGTCGAAACCGATGGTGAGGAGAGTAACGGCGCGATCCAGCTCGGTCAGGATCGCTACATCGAGATGTCGGCGGCCGAGCAGGTGGTGCTGACGGTGTCCGAGAACGGCTACGGCAAGCGCTCATCGTCCTACGAGTACCGAACCACCGGGCGTGGCGGCAAAGGCATCGTTGCGATGTCGGTTACGGAGCGCAACGGCAAGCTGATTGCGTCGTTCCCGGTCGAGGATGCCGATCAGATCATGCTGGTGACCGACAAGGGGCAACTGATCCGCTGCCCGGTGGAGGGCATCCGCGTCGCCGGGCGCTCGACCCAGGGCGTCATCGTGTTCAACACCGCGGACGACGAGCAGGTTGTTTCGGTCGAGCATATCTCGGAAGAGGCGGAGAGCAGCGAGGACAATGGCAACGGCGAGGGCGAGGCGTAAGCGCCCCGCGGCTCGAGGGCATTGAAGAATGAAGAAGGGCCCCGATCGGGGCCCTTCTTTTTTGAGCTGTCCTGGAGATTTGCCGTGGGCATGCGGCGAAAAGAATAAGACGAGGTGCGATCAGCTGCGGATGATGCGCGCCGGCGCGAGGGCGCCGCGCGAACCGGATCCGCGCAGGCAGGACACATCGAAGTTCGGCCAGTTCTGCTGGGTGCAGGTCTCGGAGCGCAGGTCGAGCCGATCACTCTTGGCGAGCGGGGCGGTCGAGACGCCGGCTTCGACCTCGGGAGCGAACCCGGGCAGGATGGTGAGGGCGGCGGCGACGAAGGCGGCGACGGTCAGAGCTGAAAGAGCCTTGATCATGACGTTCCCCTGTGGTGCGGGCCTTGTGGCCCTTCTGCGTGCTTGCTGACCGTTTGATAGCCCCCGCTGGTTTCCCCCGGTTGTCGTGGGCGGATGAAAATGACTTCATCCCGGTGCAGGAATGTTTCGTCGCAAACGCCGCGCGAAACAGTGAGCCAGCTCACACTCCCTCAGAAGACGCGCGGAACCGGCTTTTGGTTCGGTTCCGTCGCGCAAATAAAAACCCGGTTTTCGACGCATTTCGGCGGAACCGGGCGGCTTGCAGGGGACCGCGGGCCGGGTTAGACGGGACGACCATGACCCGCATCGCGCTCTATCCCGGCTCCTTCGATCCCGTCAGCAATGGCCACCTCGATGTGGTCCGGCAGGCTGTTGGCCTTTGCGATAAGCTGATCGTCGCCATTGGCATCCATCCCGGCAAAAAGCCGCTGTTCACCACCGAGGAACGGCTGGCCATGGTTCGGGCTGTGTTCGGTCCCGTTGCGGCCAAGGCCGGGTGCGGCTTCGACGCCGTCACCTACGACGGCCTGACGATCACCTCCGCGCGCGATCATGGTGCGCGCATCATGGTCCGAGGCCTGCGCGACGGCACCGATCTCGACTATGAGATGCAGATCGCCGGCATGAACGAAACCATGGCGCCGGACGTGCAGACGGTGTTCGTTCCGGCCTCGGTCCGCGTCCGCCCGATCACCGCCACACTGGTGCGGCAAATCGCTGCGATGGGCGGCGACGTTTCCGCCTTCGTCCCGGCGTCGGTCGCATCCGACCTCAAAGCCAAGTTCAAGAGCTAGTCCCTATTCTCCGTCTGGAGCAGACATGATCCGCATTCTCGCCGTTATCGCTGCGCTGATCTGCGCGGCTCCCGCCCTGGCGCAGCCTCTGCCGGCCAATCTCGACAAGGCCAACGCCATCGTCATCGATACGACAAAGGGCCGTATCGTCATCCAGCTTCGCCCCGACATCGCGCCGAAGCATGCCGAGCGGATCAAGCAACTCGCGCGCGAGGGCTTCTACAACAATGTGCCGTTCCATCGGGTCATGGCCGGATTCATGGCGCAGACCGGCGACGGTCAGAACTTCAACGGCACCGGCGGATCGAAACATCCGAATCTCAAAGCCGAGTTTTCGCAGACGCCGTTCACGCGCGGTGTGGTCGGCATGGCGCGACGCGGCGACAGCAACGACAGCGCCAATTCGCAGTTCTTCATCACCTTCGCCGATGCCTCGTTCCTGAACGGCAAGTACACCGTGATCGGCAACGTGGTGTCCGGCATGGACGTGGCAGACAAGCTGAAGAAGGCACCTCCGGGCGTGCAGAGCGGTGCCGTCACCGATCCCGACAAGATGGTGAAGGTGCAGGTCGCCTCCGACATCAAGTGACAGGGGCCGATGTGGCGCCGCGCTGCCATCGCTCTGATGTTAGCCACCATATCGTTTGGCATGGGGTCGGGCGCCACGGTGGCGCAGGAGCCGGGTGTCGGCAACCTCAAGGAGATGTTCGCGCGGCTGAAGGGCTGCTGGCGCGCGCCCCGGTTGCCGAATGGCAGCACGGGCATGGAGATCACGGTTCTGGTCGCTTTTACGCGCGATGGCCGCATTCTGGGGCACCCGCGCATCACGTTCGAGACGCGCGATGCCTCCGACGACGAACGGCTTATCTACCGCACGGCAGTGATGGAAACATTGCAGCGCTGCGTTCCGATGCCATTTATCCATGGCATGGGCGATGCGATAGCGGGCCGTCCGTTTACGCTGAGATTTGACGATCGCCGAAATCACCTCAAACCAAACGAGAAAAGAGCATGGCTGACAACGACAACACTTTGATCCTCGAAACCACGCAAGGGCCGGTCACCATCGAGATGCGCCCGGACCTTGCGCCGAACCACGTTGCGCGGATCAAGGAACTGGTGCGTGAGGGATTTTACGACGGCATCGTATTCCACCGCGTCATCGACGGCTTCATGGCGCAGACGGGTTGTCCGCATGGCACTGGCACCGGCGGCTCCGGCCAGAAGCTCAAGGCCGAATTCAACGCCGAGCCGCATGTGCGCGGCGTTGTCTCGATGGCGCGGGCCGCCAGTCCGGATTCCGGCGACAGCCAGTTCTTCATCTGCTTCGACGACGCGCACTTCCTCGACAAGCAATACACCGTCTGGGGTCAGGTGACCTCCGGCATGGAGAACGTCGACAAGATCAAGCGCGGCGAGCCGGTGCAGAACCCCGACAAGATCGTCAAGGCGCGGATGGCCGCCGACGCTGCCTGAGCGCTCTCGATTTTCAACGAAGGTGCAATGGCCGGATAACCTCCGGCCATTGACGTTTCCAGCCTCAAGGGTCCAGTGATGGAGGATGTTCCCTCCATGACTTTGTCAAGTTGATCCATGCGCACCGATCTTTTCGACTTCGAGCTTCCTCCCGAAAGCATCGCGCTACGGCCGGCGCATCCGCGCGATGCCGCGCGGCTTCTTGTGGTGCAGCCCGGCGCGGCGCTGCAGGATCGTCAGGTGTCCGATCTGACGCAATTGCTGCGGCCCGGCGATCAACTCGTCGTCAACGACACCAAGGTCATTCCGGCGCAACTGGCGGGACGCCGTATCGGCCGCGACGCGGAGCCGCGTATCGAGGCGACATTGATCAAACGCCTCGACGGTTCGCGCTGGCAGGCACTGGTCAAGCCCGCCAAGAAGCTGATCGAGGGCGACACCATCCGTTTCGGCAACGAGGGTAGGGTGTGTCTGCTCGGCCACCTCGACGCGCAGGTGGAAGCCAAGGGTGATAACGGCGAGGTGACGCTGACATTCTCGTTCCACGGCCCGACGCTGGACCAGGCCATCGCCGATGTCGGCGCGCCGCCGCTGCCGCCTTATATCGCCTCTCGGCGTACGCTGGACGAGCAGGACTCAAGCGATTACCAGACCATGTTCGCGGTGCACGAAGGCGCGGTGGCTGCGCCGACGGCAGGGCTACATTTCACGCCGGCACTCGAAGCCGCATTGCAGGCGCGGGATGTTGCGATCCATCGCCTGACCTTGCATGTCGGTGCGGGGACGTTCCTCCCCGTGAAGGCTGACGATACTGCCGAGCACAAGATGCACTCCGAGTGGGGCGCCATTTCGGAGGAAACCGCTGCGGCGTTGAACGCCGCGCGCGCGGCCGGCGGCCGCATCGTCGCGGTCGGTACCACGTCGCTGCGCCTGCTCGAAAACGCGGCTGATGCGAACGGCACCATCAAGCCGTTTTCCGGCGACACCGATATTTTCATCACGCCGGGCTATCGTTTCCGCGCCGTCGATGTGCTGATGACGAATTTCCACCTGCCGCGCTCCACGCTGTTCATGCTGGTGTCGGCCTTCAGCGGCCTCGAGACGATGAAGCAGGCCTATGCGCACGCGATTGCGGGCGGCTATCGCTTCTATTCCTATGGCGATGCCAGCCTGCTGTTCCCGGATTCCAGCCAGCAATGACGGTTCCCAATCACTTTCAGTTGCTCGGCCAGAGTGGCGAGGCGCGTCTCGGCAAACTGACCACGCCGCATGGCGTCGTGCGCACGCCCGCCTTCATGCCGGTCGGCACCGCAGGCGCGATGAAAGGCATTCACTGGCGCGAGATCCGCGACAGCGGCGCCGACATCGTGCTCGGCAACACCTATCACCTGATGCTGCGGCCGGGCGCGGAGCGTATCGCGGCGCTTGGTGGCTTACAGGTGTTCACGGGGTGGAACGGTCCGATGCTGACCGACTCCGGCGGCTTCCAGGTGATGTCGCTGGCGCAATTGCGGAAGGTGACCGAACACGCCGTCACCTTTCGGTCGCACATCGATGGCGCCAGTGTCGAACTGTCGCCGGAGCGCGCCATCGACGTGCAGCGGTTGCTCGGCTCGGACATCGCCATGCAACTCGACGAGTGCGTGCGGCTGCCGGCGGAGCGGGCCGACATCGAGCGTGCGATGCAATTGTCGCTGCGCTGGGCCGAACGCTGCAAACGCGCGTTCGAGACGGCTCCAGCCGGACACATGCTGTTCGGCATTGTGCAGGGCGGCGATGTGCCGGCACTGCGGCACGCCAGCGCGCGCGGCTTGGTCGATCTCGGCTTTCATGGTTATGCCATCGGCGGGCTCGCGGTGGGCGAGCCGCAAGAGGTCATGCTGAGGATGATCGAGGAGACGGCGCCGCATCTGCCGCAGGATCGGCCGCGCTACCTCATGGGCGTCGGCACGCCGGACGATCTGCTGCAGGCGGTGGCGCGTGGCATCGACATGTTTGACTGTGTGCTGCCGACGCGTAACGGCCGCCATGGGCTGGCATTCACGCGGCGCGGACCGGTCAATCTGCGCAATGCCCGCCACGCCGACGATCCGCGCCCGCTGGATGAAGAAAGCCGATGGCCGGCGACCTGCAACTATTCGCGGGCCTATCTGCATCACCTGATCAAATCCGGCGAAGCGCTCGGCGCGATGCTGCTGTCTGAAATCAACATCGCCTACTATCAGAGCCTGATGCAGGACGCCCGCGATGCGATTGCGGCAGGGGCATTCGCCGATTTCAGCGACGGCATTCGCGAAGCGTGGGGACGCGGCGATCTGCCGCCGTCATAGGCAGCGCGGCGGTTCACGCCCGCTTGTTCAATTGCAGACGATAGCCCGGAACGAATGCTCGGTCACGAAGCCGTAGCCGCAGGTATCGCAGGTCCACAGATAGCTGACGACATTGTCCGACAGGAAAGCCGAGGCTTCCGCGGCAATCATCGAGTCGGCGCAAACCGGACAGGTCGGCAGTTCGCGTTCACGCGGGACGGCATGAGCGGGGGGCGTCGACAGGGATTCCGCAATGGCTGGCATCGTGATCTCCTCTGTTGCTGATTTGCGCCCGCAGGATACACCGCGTTATTTGACGATGTCGCAACGCAAATGCGTTGGTTTTACGATTTCTAATGCGATCCGGCCGCGATAGAGCGAACGTGATCGATGTGTGATTGCCGCTTGCGCGAACTGCGTTGCGTCACGTATCTGAGCGAGGAGCCGCTATCCACTCTACCTGACCGAAACAGGACTCGAGAATGTCACAACCACCACGGCGCCCTCGCACGTTGAATGACGCCCGCACTGAAGCGGAAGCCGCGTTCAAGAAGGCAACCGCCAAGGTTGCCGCTCCGCTACCTCAGCAGGCCGTGATTCCGGGCGTGAAGGAGCAGGTGACCTTGCGGATCGATCAGGATGTACTGGAATATTTCCGGGAGGACGGCCCCGGTTGGCAGGACCGTATCAACGCTGCGTTGCGCAAGGCTGCCGGCAAGTGATGTATGTCACGCCGCCGTGCGTTGCTCCGCGGGGCTTCGCAGGTTGAGCACGTTTCCGCCAAGGATCATGGCTGCGCCGAGCACTGCCACCAAATCCATCCGTTCTGCATAGAGCAGCCAGCCAGCAGCCGCCGTGAGCGGAACGCGCAGGAAATCCATCGGGACCACGATGGTGGCGTCCGCGTACAGCATCGCGCGCGCCA
Source organism: Xanthobacteraceae bacterium (assembly GCA_049647485.1). Classification (GTDB taxonomy): domain Bacteria; phylum Pseudomonadota; class Alphaproteobacteria; order Rhizobiales; family Xanthobacteraceae; genus 62-47. The sequence continues at coordinate 30,428 of JBARXT010000014.1, read as the reverse complement.
TGCAGTAGTGCGAAAACGTTCCGCAGAACGCCACGACAAGGAGCCAGCCCCATGCGGTGGCGCTCGGCCAGCTCCAGACGGCGATGGCAGGGATAAGCCCTGCGGTCGATTGCACCACCGTCATCCAGAAAATGATCTGCAGCGTCGTATCGGTGCGGGTCAGCGATTTCACCATGGCGATCGAGACGCCGAACGCGACCGCGGCGAGCAGGGCGACGATCTGCCCGACATTGGCCCCGGTTAGTCCCGGCCGGACAATGACGATGACGCCCACCAGCCCGAACACGACGGCGAGAATTTTCCCGCGGTTCATTTGTTCACCGAGGAAGGCGGTTGCCAGAATGGCAGTCCAGATCGGTGTGGTGAATTCGATGGCCACGACTTCACCGAGCGGGATCAGCGTCAGGGCGAAGAACCAGCCGAATTGCGCGCCGTAATGCACCAGGTTGCGTGCGATATGCTGCAAGGGGCGACAGGTGCGAAGACGTTTGAACCCGCCTGCGCGATAGACCAACGGCAACAACAGGATAAAGCCGATTGCCGAGCGGAGTTCCATTACCTGAAAGACGTTCAGTTCGCGTAAGGCTTCGCGGCCGGCAACGGCGATCACCAGCATTTGCAGAAGCCAGCCGGCCATCCACATTGTGGCTTTCGGTGTCGAGGGTTGTAGTGGCACTGGCAGAACCGACGGCGGAAGCGGGACGCTACCGAGCGCGATCATCTATCACGCGTCTGCCGCGGATGTCCGCATTCAATCACGCGTCCGAAGACGCGTGTTCCCGTTGTCCAATGCTGGTTCGCAGAGTTGAGTGGGGCTCAGGAACGCGAGAGCGAAATCGACGCGCTCTTGAAAGCGCCTTCCGAGCGGATGGTCACACGCTGCTTATTGCCGGTGGTGACCATCGACAGGTCAGCCGTGAAGGAGGGGGCGCTGACGACGACGTCGAAATGACCGCCCTGAGCCTTGCCCTTCAGGCTACCGCCGATGTTCCGGCTGGATTCGCCCCAAGTACCCGAAAGCGCGTCGCCTTTGGCGATCACGTTGCTCTTGAGGTCAAATTTGTAACTGTCGCTGGCGCAAGTCAATGTCTGATTGAGGCCAGCACCGTCGCCGCTGACGGCATAAGTCGCGCGGCAGCGGATGCGTTCGCTCTGCCCGTTATCGAGGGAGACGGTGCCGTTGCCGGACCAGACGCCCGCCATACCGGAAAATGCTCCAGGGGATTGCGCCGTCGCGGCGGCCCCGAGGTTGAGCAGCGCCGCACCTGCCACGACCAATCCCAAAGCCAGACTTCGACGTTTCATCCCGGTTTTCATTTTGTTGCCCTGCGTATTATTGACGTGAAGCTTGCCAGTTGCCGCTACATGGGATGCCGCCGGATGCGCCGTTCCATTTGCCGGACCCTGCGTTTCCGATGAGTTTGCCGTTCGCGTAAGCGCCCTGGAACGACACCTTGACCAACCCTGCTGGGCCGACCCGGCCCGAGATGTCGGCACCCGGTGCGCTGATCTTGCCGTCGTTAACGATGAGAGGATATTGGGCCGTCGGCTCGCAGTTGCCCGACTTGGTCACGATCGTGACGCTCCATTGCCCGTCAAAGGGGGTCTGGGCTCTGGCCGACGTGGCGGCCATGACGGCCGCGCTGGCAATGGCGGCATGGCAAAGCCAAGCGTGTAGGCGTCGAAAACGCATGAATCTATCCCCGGTGGTGTGATGGCGGGCTTATTCAGGAGCAATGTGTCCAAAATTTGCTGCAACGCCGCACGGGATGCTTCTATACTCATGCAATAAACAAACGGGAGCCGTGTAGGTTCCCGAGGTTGAAATTCCGAATTCGGCTGGGAGCCGCTGCCCGGACTGTTCGGGATTGGTGAGCGCGGAGGGACTCGAACCCTCGACCCCATGATTAAAAGTTACATCTTGGCGTCTATTCCAAGCTGTTGTAATTGCTGAAAATTCCTTTAAATGGCATCTAAGCTACTGAGATAGCATAATTTCCACATCTTTCCCATAGTTTCCATCCCGTCCCGCTGATTTACCTTGCCCCGTGTGCATAGTGTGTGCATATTGACCCCGTGATTTTCTCGTGTGCACGGAGGCTGCGGTGCAAGGCAAGGTCCAGAAGATCAGCAAGAGCCGGGTGGACCTGATGAGCCCCGGTCAGATTATTGCCGATGGCGAGATCAAGGGTTTCGTCGCGCGCAAGCTGTCCAGCGGCAAGGTGACGTTCGGCTATCGATACCGCGATGCAGCAGGCAAGCAGAAGTGGCACGCCCTGGGGCTGATGGGTTCCATCACGGCAGAGGAAGCCCGGACCCTCGCCAAGAAGCGGGCCGGAGAGGTGGCGGACGGTCGCGACCCGTCGGCGGAAAAGGTGACAGCGAAGGCAGAGGCAGCCAAGGCCGGCCGGGCAGCATCCAATACCGTCAACGCCATCCTCGACGACTTCGTGAAGCGCCACGCCAGCAAGCTCCGCAGCGAGGATCAGATCACGTCCGCCTTGGACCGTTTCGTTAGACCCCGGATCGGGGAAAGCTCGATCTATGAATTGAAGCGCCGGCAGATTGTGGAAATGCTGGACGCGGTAGAGGACAAGGCGGGGCCGGTCATGGCGGATCGGACGCTGGCGCATCTGCGAAAGGCGTTCAATTGGCAGGCCGCGCGGGATGACGACTTCCTGTCGCCAATCGTCCGGGGCATGGCGCGGACCAAGCCCAAGGAGCGTGCCCGGAAACGTGTCCTGACCGACGACGAGATTCGCGATATCTGGCAGGCGCTGGAAACCGCCGACGTGCCGTCCTGCTATCCGCGCTACATCAAGATGCTGTTGCTGACCATGACGCGGCGCAACGAATCCGCCGACATGAGCGCCGCCGAGGTCGAGGGCGATCTGTGGACCATTCCGGGCGAGCGCTACAAGAACAAGCTGGATCACGTCATTCCACTGTCGCCGGATGCAAAAACCCTGATTGGCGCCAAGCCGGAAGGGTTCAAGGGAAACAACTGGTTCGGGTTCTCGACCACGGACGGCGCGCGGCCGTTCAGCGGGTTCAGCAAGGCAAAGAAAGCCCTCGATGCCGAGATTGCCAAGCGCCGGAAGGCGGAGGGCAGGGCAAAGATGCCGCATTGGACGTTGCACGATTTGCGGCGCACCGCGCGAACCCTGATGAGCCGCGCCAAGGTGCCGGAGGATCATGCCGAGCGCGCCATGGGACACGTCATTGCCGGCGTGCGGGGCACCTATGACCGGTATTCGTTCCTCGACGAAAAGCGGGAGGCGTTCCAGAAGCTGGCGGACCTCGTGGCGATCATCCTCAAGCCGCCGGCGGATAATGTCGTGCGGATCGATGAGCGACGGGAGACGGCCTAATGGACGGCAAACCAATCGATCAAGATCCGATGCAGATGCCGTCTTGGTCTATCGGCATGGCCTGTGTGTGGATCGTCAATCCTTCACCGAAGGCGGCTGAGCGGCTGTGGAACGGCAGCCTTGAAGATGCGCTCCTAGATGCAGACGACGAGGAAAACGCCGAAATTCAGAATGCGCGCGCAACCTTGATCAACGTTCTGACCTCCGGTGCTGTAGCAGCCTCCGGCCTCTGCGCTGATGGAACGCGCGCTCCAATCCCGGCACTGGAATGGGAGGATATGACCTGGGGCTATGACCTAAGGGATAGCGAAGGGTTGGTGCACCTCGCAACGTCAGCCACTGGCGCGGTCTATACCGATATCCGGTTGTCCCGCACCGACATTCTGAAACTTTGGCCCGAACAGAAAGAGCGAACGGCCGATGTATTGCCATTTTCTAACAGGCGCGGCCCTAAGACAGGTGTTCTTGAACGGGTAAAAGCAGCAATGGTTAGCCGCAGTGATATGGATGATCTGCGGAGCATGACCGAAGAAGTGATGGCGACCACTTTCGATGCAAGTCGCGACACATGCCGGCGAGCGCGCAATGAAGTCCTGTCGGAATTAGTTGGACAAAGTAATTCCGACAATTAGCGACCATCGACAATTATCGACGGCGAATCCGTTCTGACAGCTTGCCATCAGTTTCCACCAACTGAGGACAAGTTCTAATGGATACCGCTCCGAAGAACGAGCACCGGCCCCCGCTCGATACTAAGGGTGCCGCAACCTACACCGGATTCACCGAAGGCTATTTGAACAAGCTGCGCTGCTACGGCGGCGGACCTGTGTTCATCAAGCGCGGCGGCGTGGTTCGCTATGACCCGGTCGATCTGGACGCCTGGCTTGCGAGCATGAAGCGCAAGTCCACCTCCGACGTGCAGGAGGTGGCATAGTTCATGACCCCGCAAATGGAAAACCCCGCGCTGGCGGCACGGGGAGTTCCGAATTCTGATCTGCTGAGCGGCTGGATCAATTCGGAAGATAACCCGCCGGTTCGTTCGCTTCAAGTGTCATCGTTGACGCGCCGTTGCGCGATCAACGCCGCCATGGCTGCGACCGTCGCCGCTCTCTTGTTTGGGGAGGGGCGCTCATGAGGCATCTTTTGCCAGCGCGGCGCGGAAACGTGTCGTTCAATTTCACCCATGACGGTCGCGACTATCACGCGACCGCTACCCGGTACGACGACGGCCGCTTGGCCGAAATCTTTCTCGATTGCGGAAAGATCGGCTCAGCCGCTCAGCAGCACGCTGAGACTACGGCGGTATTGGCCTCGATTGCGCTACAGTATGGGGTTGAGGCGCAATCTATCATCCATGCTGTTGCCGGTGGTCCGCTGGCGAAGGCGCTCGAATTGGCGCTCCCGCCGGATCGCGATGGGGGTGCAGTATGAGCATCCATCGCGTAAATGGGGTGGCGCAATCTGCGCCACCTTGCGGCCAGCAGCAGGTTTTGAGTCAAGTTGACTCAAAACCACAGAGCGATAAGGCTCGTCAACTTGACGAGCCTTATGTGCTGATCGTCAGCGTCCGCCGCTCGGTCGCAATCGCCAAACTTACCGAGTTCGAACATCAGGCCTTCCGGCTTGGTGAGCATGTGTCGATGAACGTTCTGCCGCGTCCGCTCGCGGCCGACGCATTATACGACGTTGCGATTGCAAACGATCTGACCAGCATTCATGGCGACGACCTGATTCAAGCCATCATTGCCGCCGGCCTGAGCATCGGGGGCACGCATGAATAACCACACCGTCAGCGACGAACTAGTAGAGCGCGCTACATCTGTGGCGCGCAAGGTCTGGAAGCGTGACGAGTATGGCAAGGGATACGACTACGAAACGCTTGGCGAGTTCTTTGACTTCCCGGAGCACGCCAAGAATTGGATATTTAAGGGCGCTATTGCTTGGGGTGAAACATCGGCGTGGATCGGGGCACCCGGCAGCCTCAAGTCTGCGCTGATGGCGAATCTTTGCGTTTCTATGGCGTTCAAGCAGGATTGGCATGGATATAAGTACCGTGTCCGCGACACCACGCCCGCCCCGGTTGGGGTGCTTTACTTTGCCCTGGAACGTGCGGACCTTGTTCGGCGACGGCTAGAAGCTGAAATCAAGAGCCGTGGCCTTGATTTAGACCGCGCGGCGACAATTGCTGTGGTGCCCGGCATTGTGGATATCAGCACGCCGGACGGCCTCAAGAAGGCCATTACAACGTACAAGAATGTGGAAGCATTCACTGAGGACTTTATGGGCGTCGTCATCTTCGACACCCATGCCAAGCTGATTGCAGCGTTTGGCGGTGACGAGGACAAGGCCAAAGATCAGGGCCGGCTCTTTACCAATCTCGCCCGCTTCAAGGATGAAACCGGCGGGCCCCACATCGCGCTGGTGGGGCATACTGGCAAGGACGAAAGCCGGGGCGCGCGCGGCTCCAATGCCATTTATGGCGATGTGGACATGCTGGTGACAATCGGCGGTGACACCACAAAAACCGCCACCGTCGTCAAAGCCAATGACATGCCGGAAGGACCACTGTTCTCGTTCAAGTCCAAGATATTCGAGTTCGGCAAGGACGAGGATAGTGATCCGATCACCGTCAACATTATCGAGCCAGCAGATGGCATCAATGCTGCCAGCGGGCCAGCACGGTCTAAGTGGACCAAGGGGCTGCGGCTGGTCAAGGACTGCATTGACGAGGCCATGATCAGCACCGGCATTGATCATCACATTGCCAACGGCCCGACTGTTCGCGCTGTGAATGTTCAGGACGCGCGCTCCATCCATGCCAAGCGATATGTCAGCAATGGCGAAGGTGATCGCCAAGAGGCAGAGCGCAAGGCATGGAGGCGTAATTTCAAGGCCGCTCGTGACGCCGGTTTGATTGCTGGTGAAGCTTCCGGAGGACAGGAATGGATTTGGGTAGTCTGCGGAGGCTAAACGGTAGCCTGATGATTTTCACTTACTGTAGCGTCGAATGACCGGTTTCCGCTATCGGCGTTTTTCCCAAGTCTCGGAAGGCAACTATAACCTTTGCGTGAATGGAGTCATTGCTCCCATCCGGATTTTCCGCCCACTTGTATTCTTCAAGCGTTATGCCCGCCTTGGCCGCCATGTCTTCCTCAGTAAGACCCAACTCGGCGCGCCACGCTTTGTATTGTGCTGGCCCGGGCAAAAAAAGCTTAACTCTCATTTTTTCCTCCAAGTTCGTCATCGCGTATTAGGGCGGTGTTGCAAGCCTTCGGACGTGGGACATACGGGACACACTATAGTGTGTGTCCCTGCCTGTCCCACCGTAGTCCCTGGGACAATGTCCGGAAATGTCCCGCCATGTCCCAAATGTCCCATTGAATTTGGAGTGGTATTTAGTGGCATGAAGGGCTGCGCGACAACCTTGTTCCCCGGCGCGTTTTTTCTTAGCCAAAACTTTCATCCGGTTTTGGTGAAAAGCCACCAGCATCAACGCCGGCCGATTGCCTGTTGATGATCTTGCTGGCGTCCATTGTGTTGATGGTCAAACGTCAGAAACAATCGGCATTGTGTGCATAGTGTGTGCAATTCTAGGAATGATCTAGAAAGATCAATAAAATCAGTATTAAACGCATGATCATTGATTACGTGGTCTTGTTACTTAAGCGCGGATCACTTAGTTTTGGCGATGGACAAACCGTCAGAACTAGGAGCGCAAGCGGTGGAGTTACAGCAGGGAAGCGCCGACGCCACGCCGCGCACGAGGGCCGGTAAGGTTCGCTTGCGGACTCTGAGCGACATCGATGCGCGGACTGCCGCCTATCGTCGCTTCAAGAATTTGGTGGCCGGTTATTCCGTCGATCTTGGCGGCGATCTGTCCACCGCACAGCAAGCCATCATTCAGCGCGCGGTTTCATTGCAGCTATGGTGTGAGGACGCGGAGGCCGGCTACGCCGGCACTGGCGATCTCGACATTGCCACCTTCACCACGGCGACCAACGCCTTGCGCCGTCTGCTGGCCGATATCGGCCTTGAGCGCCGCGCCCGTGACGTGACGCCGGACCTTTCCATGTATCTCCGCAACCGCTCCCAGGAGGGCACAGAACGATGACTGACACCATGCAGGCGGAAGCCCCGACGCTGGATGAATTCGCCACGCTGTTGGCGGACGAGCCGGACACCGGGACCGATGTTGCTGTCTATGACGATCCGTCGCTATTGGAGCCCGACATTCAGGACGAGGGCACGCTTGACGATGCGCCGGCATCGGATGGCCTCAGCCTAACGCTGGATCAGGCTGCTGCAATCGATCTGTACGACGACGAGGCGGAACAGGCCGATGGTGTTCCGGCGTTCAGCGAGCAGCATCGTCCTGTCGTTGAGGTGGATGGCAAGCTGCTATCGATGCACGAACTGGTGAACGGCTATGTCGCGAACCGCGATCACGAGGTTGTCCGGTCCCGCATCGAGAACGAGGCCCATGCGGTCAGGCAAGCCGCTCAGGCCGTGGTGGACAGTGCATGGCACCTTGCCGACTTCTTGGCGAAGAACCTGCCACCGTCCCCGCCTGCCAATCTGGCGATGGTTGACCCTGCCAGCTACACGGCGCTGAAAGCGGACCACGAGGCGGCCTATGACGGCGTGCGCTTCATCCTCGATCATGCCCGGCAGACGCAGGCGGTGGTGGAGCAGTTCTCGGCGGGGCGTCACGGCGATCTGATCCAGAACGAGAATATCAAGTTGGTGGAGCACTTCCCGGAGACAGGTTACCCGGAAGGTCGGGAGAAGTTCTTCGATAGCATCCGCGATGTCGCCTATGCCTGCGACTTCACCGAGGACGAACTGCGGCGGGTGGTAGACCATCGGCTATTCCGGCTCGCGCATCTGGCCGTGATCGGGAAGCAGGCGAAGCAGGAGCGAAGCAAGCCCCGGCGGAAGAAGCATCGCCGGCAGCACCATGGTTCGGCGTTGGCCCGCCTTGCACAGACGGGTTCGATCGACGACGCCTTGGCGGTCAACTTCTGAGGCCGCCCATGCAGCACGCCATTTCATTTGCCGATGCCTGCCGCGATCCGAACCTGTTTGGCGACTGGTTCGGCGGTGAGACGTGGGCAAACTGGCGTGTAATCGACAAGGCGATGTTTGGCCTGCCGCTGGATGATGACGAACTTGCCACGTTCAAGACGCTGACGGGTCGTGATGAGGCTCCCACCGAGACGGCGAGCGAGGTTTGGCTGGTTGTCGGCCGTCGTGGCGGCAAGGACGTGAAGAGCGCGGCGCTGGCGGTCTATCTCGCAACCATCGGGGCGGAGGTCTACGGCTGGCGCGCGCGTCTGGTACGGGGCGAACGCGGCGTGGTGCAGTTGCTTGCGGTTGACCGCGATCAGGCGGGCGTTGCGTTCCGCTATATCGCCGGTTTCTTTGAAAAGCCGATCTTCGCGAACATGGTGAAGCGACGGACAGCCGACACCATCGAATTGAAGAATGGCTTTGCGGTTGAGGTGACGACTTCGGACGCGCGGCGGGTGCGGGGTCGCACGGTGGTTGCCGCGATCTGCGACGAAGTGGCGTTTTGGAGAAGCGAAACCGCGTCGTCACCGGATATCGATGTCTACCGCGCGCTGAAGCCTGCCACGGCGACGATGCCGGGTGCGATGATCATCGGCATTTCCTCGCCTTATGCCCGGCGCGGCCTGCTATGGCAGAAATATTCCCGGCACTACGGCAAGCCCGGCAAGGTGTTGGTTGTTCAGGCCCCGACATGGATCATGAACCCGACCGTCTCTCGCGGTGGCGAGATCATTCTTGAAGCATATGAGACCGACCCTGAGGCGGCGTCTGCGGAGTACGGCGCGCAATTCCGTTCCGATCTGGAATCGCTGCTCGGCCTTGAGGCGGTTCGCGCGTGCATCGTGGAGAATGTTCGGGAGCGGCCTCCGCTGCGGCAGCATCGCTATGTTGGCTTCTGCGACCCATCGGGCGGCAGCGCCGACAGCATGACCATGGCGATTGCTCACAAGGAGGGCAACACGGCCATTCTTGATCTGATCCGTGAGGTGAAACCCCCGTTTTCGCCGGAAGCCGTTGTCGCGGAATTTGCCGACGTTCTGAAATCCTACAGGCTCAGCACCGTTACCGGCGATCGATATGCGGGGGAATGGGTCCGTGAGCATTTCCGCAACCGCGGCATTTTCTATCAGCACTCCGAACGGGCTAAGTCGGCGCTTTATCTCGACATGCTGCCGCTCATCAATTCGCACGGCGTTGATTTGCTCGATAGCGAGCGGCTTGTGCGCCAGCTGGTAAGCCTTGAACGCCGCGTCGGTCGCAGCACGGGCCGGGACATTATCGACCATCCGCCAGGTCAACATGACGACGTTGCGAACGCTGTTGCCGGTGCTGTGACATTGGCGGCGTCAGGGGTTGGCGTTGGAGTGAGTGAACAGGAAACCGCCAAATGGAAAGCGGCGTGGCGCCCGCGCATGGTTGTCTGAGGAGAACACAATGACTGCTGTTGTCGAGGATCAGGGCGAGCGTTTGGTGAAGGTGATCCGGCCGAAAACGGGGAAGGTTGAAACCGTTCTGGAAAAGCAGGCTGAGCGCGATATCAGGTACGGCACTGCACTTGTGGCGTCACCCGATGAGGGTGCGATGCGCGATCGGATCATTTCCGAGTATCGGATGGCGTACAGTCACCACGCAAATCATGTTGTGGAGACGCTGGAAGCGTTCCGCGACTTCGAAAACTGGTGCAAGGAGAACGGTTGCCGGGCGCTGCCTGCCAGCGTTCAGACCGTGGTGCGATATCTGCTGTCGCGTGTTGCTGATGGAAAGATTGAAAACCATCAGGCATTGGCCCGCGCTGACCGCATCAGCGCCTTGCATGAACGCACGCGCTACCCGCCGCGTCACATTGGGAAGCTGGCGCGTGACAGCTACACTCGCGCGCGAGGCTTTGCGGCAAGTCGATTGCGCGCCGAGCGAGTGAGCGTCTTGGAGCTTGAGAAGCTAACGCCAGCGAAGGCGCTTGCGATGTTCCCTGATGGCGACGTGCCGAGGCACTATCATGAACTCGCAGCCTGACCGTCTCGACAAGATCAAGGCATTACTCGCCAGTCCCGTTGAAGGCGAGCGCGCCGCCGCGCGTGCGGCGCTGGATCGCTTGGAGATGAGGCCCGAGCGCGGAACAGCGGAATGGTTTGAAGCCGTGCGCGAGTTTCATCGCAAGATCGATTTCTGTGTTTCACGGCTTGGCGTGTCGGACCTCAAGCCGGCTGAAATCAAGACGGTCCGCAATCTGTACCGTTATCGTGGCGATCCGTGGTCGCGTGGTGCGTCGGAGTTTGTGAGCGTCTATCGAAAAATCCTTTCCGCTTCGCAGGCCGAGCCCGTGCATCTGCTGGGATCAGCGGCTGCGGAAACCATCAGCAAGGAGGCCTTCTAATGGCCATGCCGTCTTTCATCTTCAATCCTGAACGTGGCGAAACACCTGCATCGATCGCACGGAAACGCGAACTTGCCTATCGCATTTTAGGCAGGGCGGGAGTGCCTAAGAACGTTGGCGAGGGTTTGTCCGCAATCGGTAATGCGCTCATTGCTGCTCAAATGCGCGACGAGGCCAATGCGGCGGAAAAGGCCGGTATGACAAATGCCAATCAACAGTGGAGCAGCTATTTCGGCGGCGGTGAGGCGCCAACCGCACCGATAGCAAGTGGCGCTGCCGCTCCGATGGGTTCGACGGCGATCCCATCTGGCGAGATCGACCCGCGCTTGAAGGATGCAATCAGCAATGTTGCCTCTGCGCATCCCGACGTTGACCCGGCCTATATGACCCGGCTGGCGCTGGTTGAAAACGGTGGGAAGGTCGAAGGCGGCAGCCCGCTTTCGAGCGCTCAGGGGCCATTCCAGTTCCTCAAGGCGACGGCGCAGCAATATGGGCTTGCCAACCCCAATGATCCGACTGCCAGCGCGGATGCGGCGGCGCGTCTGACGCTGGATAACCGAGCGGCATTGACGCAGGCGCTGGGCCGTGAACCGACGCCGGGCGAATTGTACCTTGCCCATCAGCAGGGCGCTGGGGGCGCCATCAAGCTATTGCAGAATCCGAGCGCTCCGGTTGAGAGTGTCGTCGGAATGCATGCGGCGCGCAACAATGCCGGCGCTCCCGGTATGACAGCGGGGCAGTTCGCCAACCGCTGGACTGGCAAGTTTAACGATATCGTCCAGACGGTCGATCCGAACCAAAAGAACATCATCGACGAGCAGGCGGACATGCCTGTTGGCGCACCTACGGCGGTCGCTGGTGCGGTCCCCGCTCCTGTAGCGGATGATAATGTCGCGGCGCTACCGCCGCATGTCGAGTTGGCCGGCGGCTCGGCCAGCGCACCGACTGCCGCCCAACCGGCGCAACGCGCGCTGCCTTCGATGCAGCAGCTTTACGCCATGGCGGGGAATGAGTTCTACAACTCGGGGCAGCGCGCGATCATCAATGCGGAGATCGCGCGACGTAGGGAACAGCAAGATCCAAAGTATCAACTGCAGTTGCAGGCGCTGCGGCAGAGCGTTGAGCGGGGACAGGCTCCGATCAACGTCGGCAATGGATATCTGTTTGATCCGAACGGGCGGAAATTCATCCGCTCGCCCGGCGCTGATGCCGGTTTCCGCAAGGCTACGCCGGAGGAAGCCTCAATGTATGGCGCTGCTGCCGGACAGTTCGGCCCCGATGGCCGTTTCTATCCCGTCAATCCGCCCTCCGGCATGTCGATTGAGAGCGACGGGCAGGGTGGTTTCAAGCTGACGCAGGGGCCCGGCGCTGGCAAAAAGGGCGGTCTGACGGAAGGGCAGTCCAAGGATACCGTGTATGCCACGCGCGCGGAGGGTGCGCTGGGCACGCTGGATGAGTTTGGGGGATCGCTAACGAGCCCGATTGAGCGCGCTGCCGACTATGATCCGACTGGTGTGGTGCGCGGCCAGCAATCGCCGGAGTTTCAGAAGGCCCGGCAATCTGGTGATGAGTTTTTGCAGGCAATCCTGCGAAAAGATACCGGGGCGGCAATCACCAAGGAGGAAATGAGCAGCTACGGCAAAACCTATCTGCCGCAGCCGGGCGATAGCAAGGAATTGCTCGCACAAAAGCAGGTTTCGCGTCGTCGTGCTCTCGAAGCCCTCAAGGCCGGTATGCCGCCGCAAGCCATCCTCAATCAGGAGCAGGCGTTGTCTCGCAGTCGTGGCGGATCGGCGCCGGTCGCAGCAATCAACATGCTCCGCAGCAATCCCGCGCTCGCCTCGCAGTTCGATGCGAAATACGGGCAAGGGGCGGCAGCTAAAATCCTGGGGGCGAAGTGATGGCGAATGTTTTCGATCAATTCGACGGAGCGGGCGGCGGCAATCCGTTCGATCAGTTTGACGATCTGCCACCCCTCACTCAACCGGAGGCCGATCCGTATCGCGATGCTGCGCTTGCGGAGCGTGACGCGCTCAAGGCCAAGGGCATCGATACCGGCGCGGGCTACACGCGGCGTCTTGCTCAAGGCGCATCGTTCGGCCTTGCCGATGAGGTTGTGGCGGGGATGATGACGCCACTGGAAATGATCCGACGCGGGAGCATCAATCCGTTCGAGGCGTTCAAGTATGCCAAGGCTCGCGAGAACCTGATCCTTGAAGATGCGCGCGAGCGAACCGGATTGCCGGGCGCGGCAGCGGAAGCCTTGGGCGGTGTTGCCACCGGCGGCATGTTGTCGAAAGCGGGCATCCTTCCGACTGCAACGTTGTCACCGTCTGCCGGCATCGGAACGCGGATCGGCGTCGGCATGGCGGAAGGCGCTGGCCTTGGCGGCATCTATGGTGCGGCCGAGGGCGAGGGGTTGTCAGGTCGCTTGGCGGAAGGCGCGCGCGGTGCTGGTTTCGGCGCAGCGGCCGGCGGCGCATTCCCGATCGTGTCGCAGGGCGTGGCGTCGGGATGGCGAGCGTTCAAGAATGCACGGGCAGCGAGCGAGGTTGCGAAGCAAACCGGCGTTTCGCCCGAAGTCATGCGGATGATGGGCAACGTGCTTGAAGCGGATGGCACGATTGGCGCGACAGGCGCGGCCAACATGGCGCGTGCCGGTTCGGAAGCGATGCTAGCCGACGCCGGGCCGAATGCGCGGGCCGTGCTCGATACCGCGATACAGCGCGGCGGCCCCGGAGGGGTTGTGGCGCGTGATGCCATTGCAGGCCGTGCAGGGCGCGGGGCGCACGATCTTACGACGGCGCTCGACGATGCCTTGGGCGTGCCGGAAGGCGTCACAGCATCGCGGACGGCTATTCGGCAAGGTTCGACCGGTGCGCGCGGGACTGCATACGATGCCGCCTATGGGAGCCCGATCGATTATGCGTCACCCGCCGGTCAAACACTTGAAGGATTGATCAGGTCGCGCGTGCCGCCATCGGCAATCAGCGATGCTAACAAGCTGATGCGTCTTGAAGGACATGCCTCGAAGCAAATTCTTGCCAATGTTGCGGACGATGGATCGGTGACGTTCCAGACGATGCCGGACGTGCGGCAGATCGACTACATCACGCGGGCGCTCAACCTAGCTGCGGAATCCGGCGAGGGTGCCGGCGCGATGGGCGGGCAGACGACGATTGGCAAGGCTTATCAAAATTTGTCGCGCGATATCCGGGATACGTTGCGCGGCCATGTACCTGCCTATGACAACGCCTTGAAGGTTGCCGCCGATCCGATCCAGCGATCCAAGGCGGTCGAGTTCGGCTCCAAATTGTTGTCGCCGTCGATGACGCGAGACGCTGCGGCGGAAACCGTTCGCGGCATGACTGACGCCGAGCGCCGCGCGGTTGCTCAGGGTGCGCGTTCCAATATCGACGACGCCATGGCGCGCGTGTCGCGTACAGTCATGGACGGCGACACGGAAGCGCGCGAAGCCATCAAGGCGCTCAAGGATTTGTCCAGTCGCGCTAATCGCGAAAAGCTGTCCTTGGTGATCGGCCAGGATAAGGCGGACAATCTATTCCGCGAAGTTGATCGCGTTGCCACGTCGTTCGATCTGCGGGCATCCGTGGCGCAGAACAGCAAGACATATGCGCGCGGTGCGACGGATGATCGTATCAAGCAGATGACCCAGCCGGGCGTTGTCGGCAAGGCCGCTCAGGGCCAGCCCATCAATGCCGCGAAGCGTATCGTTCAATTGCTGACGGGCCACACACCGGAAAAGATCGCAGCCCGCGAGGATGCAATCTATTCCGATCTGGCGAAGCTCTTGACCAAGCCGGCTCAGGATGCGGTCCCATTGTTTCAGGGTATCGGCAAGCTCAACCGTGCGGAGGCGATGAACCAAGCTACTGCAAATCGGATCGGCGCAGCATTCGGCCGCGCACGTCCCGGCGCCGTTTATCCGGGTGCAATCGGTACGCTGAACGTGTTGAGGGCGGCGCGGGAGAACGATCATCGGAAAGACATTGCGCGCCGGCAGATTTTCAACGCGATTGTGGGGAGGTGACGATGCAGACGGCAAGCGATGTTGCACTTGAGATTGCGGCCATGATCCGCGCCTATGAAGGCGGGCAGACAATCGAAGAGACGGCGGCTGCGGAAGCCATTGATCGTCTGCTGAGCAGTTCGGCGCGTACTCCGCGCGATGCGCTGGCGTGCATCACACTGGCGCGGAGGCTATTCAATGTGTGTGATGGAAATGCCTTGGTCTGTGACGGAGCCATGTCGCTGATCAGGATGGCTAGCGATGCGCTGGAAAAATCAACGGGCGAGCGTGCTGCGAAGTTCGCGGGGCATGAGTGGCATTGAATGTTTAGTTGCCGCGATAGGTAGCAGTCTTTCGCCACAACGAGAGTGCTGAACTTGCGGAACGGTTCGTAACTTCAATGTGTTCATCATGATACGTCCCCGTCGCAACCCAAACGGATTTGGATTTCTGGTAGACGCTCACCTCAACCTTAGTGCCCCAAACTGTTACAGTATATTCGCTCATTATCCAGCCCCGCTGCCTTCCTCTTTGCTCCCCTCGATCGCGAGACGCGTAAAGCCGATGGTGTAGCACGCGATATCACGGCCAATCGGATCAGCGGCGAGAGTGACTTCAATTTCCGCCACGGTTTTGCCTCCGCATAATTCTTAGTTTGGCTTGTAACGTCCAGGCTCGCACCAGTAGCGAACCGTGACTCCGGGCTGTTGCTTAAACAAGCCGGCCGCCGTGGCGCAGTTTTCTCGATTGTACGTCTCGCCATCGGCGGCATCGAACGTTGCAACGTGGACGCGCTGAACGTCAGAGGCAACGGAGCCCCGGTAAAGGGTATATGGAGCGTCCCCCGCAGCATTTGCTGCGCCGGCAACGAATAGTGCCCCCGCGACTGCGATCATCCTCTTCACCGCAAAACCTCCCTCAAGTGGTCAACAGGCCGAAAACGCGCCCGGTCGAATATGGGGTTGAACCATATTTGGATTCACCCCTCCCGCAAGGGGATGGATTTTTTACCAAATCAGTGAGAGCATGTCCGTGGGCCTGATAACCCGGACCGAGATATAGCCGCAAATGCTTGGTCAGCATTCTCCCGATTGGCGTCGGGGGTCGTCGGCTGAACGTGGTGGCGCATTGGCGTGCGCTCCAACCTGGCCATTATGGCCGGGAGGGCTGCGCCATGTCCAGAGGGGAAACCCTTAAAAGCGCTGCCGCCAGTCTCTCGGCTGGTTATCAGCTCCCGGCTGCCGGTCCGCCACCGGCTGCGGCCCTGATAAGCCGATATCCGAGAGCACTACCATGCAAACCACCACAGAACGACCAGCGCGAGTCGCTGGTGAGTTGTATTTCCCGACCGACATTTCTCCCGACCAGGTTTTTGAAGCGATAGGGCGGCTCCGCAAGGAAGCGCAGGACGAGATTGACCGTCTGTTGGCCTTTCTCGACGAGACGGACGGCTATTCGACCACCGAGCAGGAAATCAACGGCGACGAAGCCGATGCATCATTCCCGGAAGGTGGCGCGCGCCTCAGTACCCCGATGGAGGATGACGAGGCGGGCGGCGACGACGAGCCATCGTTAGGCTTTCAGGCCGGCGATATCTTTGTCGGTCGCGGGTGCGAAAGCGGCGGATCGGGTGACGACCGCGAGCTTGAGGACGAGCACGACGAGGACAACAACGACCGGGAGGACGATCCGGCCGAACGCGGCATTGCCGATCTGGACGGCCTGATGGAGCAAGTCGGCAATTCTTATGGGGAGGTGCTGT
The DNA here is from genome assembly GCA_049647485.1 of Xanthobacteraceae bacterium. Classification (GTDB taxonomy): domain Bacteria; phylum Pseudomonadota; class Alphaproteobacteria; order Rhizobiales; family Xanthobacteraceae; genus 62-47. Next base: position 13,821 of record JBARXT010000014.1, on the reverse strand, counting down.
GATGCTTACACGTCGCCTTGCCCTATTCCGCATACTTGCCGGATCAACCGTCGCGGCTGCCGCGACCACCGCAACGATTGTCGCCGCGCCGCCCGTGGAAGCGCGCGAGGAAAGCCGAGAGCCCTTCAAGCATCCCGCCGAATATCTGGCGGCCATGCAGGCCATCAAATGGCGTCCCGTCGCGATGTACCAGCGGATGCCTGACGGATCGGCGCACCGCATGGGAGTCAACGAAAGCGCTCCCAGCCCGGAAGAGATGACGGAGCGCTGGCGCAAATTTCACGCGATCCAAATGCGATGCCCAGTCCAGTTGCCGGCGGACGTGCACCCTGATCAGGACTGGTGGAAGGCCGTTTGGCAGTACCTCTACGACAAAGGATTGCGGCAAGACGTGACACCACCAAAGGCTGCGCTCGCATTGTCGGAAGGGGTGAACCAATGACCCAGACCCGCAACCTTCAATCCCGCGTTCAGGCAGCGCGGGAGCGTGACGAGGCACAACGCCGGGAGCGCGAGGCCATCGTCCGGGCCGAAACCGCCGAGCAGCAACTGCGCGCTGCAACGCAACGACTGGACGTTGCAGATCGTGAGTTGGCATTCCTGCGGAGCGTTGTCGAAATGCAGGAAGGAATGATCGCCAATCTGCAAGCGGAGAAAGCCGCGTGACCCGCCTTGTGGACTACGGCCTAGCCATTGCCGTCATCGCGTTCATTGCCGCCGTGGCGATGATGGGCGCGATTGACGGGAAGGGGTGGTAGCAGGCCACGCGGGTTATTGGTTAGCCCGCGTGACACTCGGCCCCCAAATGCGGGGAAAGTCCAACGGGCTCAATTTTGAGCGCGTTGATTTGGGGCGGTGCTGGATTCGGCATCGCCCTTTTTCCTGGCTAAGCCATTGGATCTATTCGGTCCGGCATTTGGACGGCAATGATGCGGGGCATCGCCTGTCAGTGTGCATTGAGTGTGCACAATGATTTTGAAGAAGTGACTATGAGTCCGCAAAAATCGAAGATTCTCTTTTATTTTCAATGGTGAGCGCGGAGGGACTCGAACCCTCGACCCCATGATTAAAAGTCACGTGCTCTACCGACTGAGCTACGCGCTCACGCGAAGGCTGTGTAGGGGAATGGACCCGCGTGGGTCAATAGCTGCCCCGTGAATGCACGCACTTCATCGGAAAAACTGAATTTTATCATGATAACCAGATCTTATAGGTCGGTTCTCACGCAAGACATCAGTGGATTCGCCCGCAGAGCGATGCGGTAGATCGCTAACGCAACGTCGATGTGTCGGAAGGCACCTGTTGAGGGGGACCAATGATCGGCATTGGCGCCGGCCGCAACCCGATCAGTTCGGCGGAGCGAGTCCACGTGTAGCGCCAGAAGGCGAAGGAATTGATCCGTGACAATTCCAACGTCGCCAGTGCCACCGCAGAGAGGAACGGCAGGCTCTGCAACACCAGAACGCCGGCGAAAATGTAAATCTCGGTGATCTGCCGGAAGCTGTTGGATGCGACGAGCACCACGGCGCCGAGCAGCAGCAGTATGCCGATGACCGCTTCCCAGAACGCCTGGAATTCGATCGACATGCGCGACAGGCCGCCCTTTGAAGTGCGCGCAAAGGGCAGGTGCTCGGTGATCAGACCGTTCGCCACAGCCCGCGAGACGGTCCACTGCACCGACATGGCTGCGATCATGGCGCCGAGCATCTGACCGCGTTTGAGGGTGACGCGCAGCTTGTAGAGCGACAGGAAGTGCGCCATCGAGACCACGAACGCGGCGATGATCGGCAGCGTCAGAATTTTATCGGGAATGGCGATGTCGGCGAAAGCGACGATCGGCACCCAGATGAGGTTGAGCAGGGCGACCAGCACGCCGAGGCTTTCGGCGCCCAGCCAGTTCAGCCATCCGAGCGCGAATTCGCGCTTCTGGTCCGGGCTCAGGCGGCTCGCGCCGGGCAGGAAGCGACGCCAATGCTTCTTGACGATCTGGAAGCCGCCATAGGCCCAACGATGCCGCTGCTTCTTGAACGCCTCGTAGGTGTCGGGCAACAGGCCGTGGCCGTAACGCTTGTTGGTGTAGTGCGTCAGCCAGCCCTGTTCGATAATGGCTAGGCCGAGGTCGGTGTCTTCGCATATGGTGTCGCCCGCCCACCCGCCGGCCTTGTCCATCGCCTCGCGGCGGATCAGGCACATGGTGCCATGCACAATGATGGCGTTGCACTCGTTGCGCTGGACCATACCGATGTCGAAGAAACCGGCATATTCGCCGTTCATGGCGTAATGCATCAGAGACAGGTCTTCGTCGCGGTGATCCTGCGGCGCTTGCACGAGGCCGACGCGTGGATCGTCGAACGCCGGCACCAGATCCTTCAGCCAATCCGGCTGCACGACATAGTCGGCGTCGATGATGCCGATGATTTCAGCGTCGGCCGCGGTGCGATCCATGGCGATGCGCAGGGCGCCTGCCTTGAAGCCCTTGACCTTCTCGGCGTTGATGAACTTGAACCGCTCGCCGAGCAACCGGCAGTGATCCTGGATCGGCTGCCAGAATTCCGGGTCCGGGGTGTTATTGATGATCACCACGCATTCGAAATTCGGATAGTCGAGCCGCGCGACAGCGTCGAGCGTCTGCTTCAGCATCTCCGGCGGTTCGAAATAGGCCGGGACGTGGATCGATACCATCGGATGCTTGCGATCAGGTGCGGCGGCCACAGACGCTGTCTTCTCGGGAGAAAGCAGGCGGGACGGACGGCGGCCAAAAGCGATGGTGGCGATTTCCTCGATACGCGCCATGGCGATTAGGATCAGCGGCACCAGCAGGGTCAGGCCCAGCGTCATGGCGAAGGCCGAGCCCCAGACGAAGTAGTGGCCGTTCCAGTAAGAAAATACGGTGGCGACCCAGGCGCCGACGCCATTGGCGGCGACCGATAGCATGCCGGCCTGAAGCACCGTCGGCCGGTACAGGCGGAAGATCGGCAGCGACAGCAGCACCCCGATCAGTAGTGCGATGCCTGCCAGCTTCCAGTAGTCCTGATTGACGACCGGGCCGGTCCAGTTGAACTTGGGCTCGCGGCTGGCGTTGAGAACGCCCCAATACGGACCGACGCCGCCTTCGAAATACTTCCACGGCTGATCGATCGCCTCGACGATGTTGTATTCCATCCCGATCGATTGGGCGCGGGTGACGAAATTGCGCAAGACCACCGCCTGCTCGAACGGGCCGGGCACGGCGTTCTTGAGATTGTAGCCGCCTGATGGCCAGCCGAATTCCGCGATGACGATACGCTTGCCGGGAAAGGCCTCGCGCAGCTTCTGGTAAATAATCAGCGCCTGCTCGACGGCCTGCTTGTCGGAGAAGCCTTCCCAGTACGGCAGGATGTGCGCCGCGATGAAGTCGACGGAAGAGGCCAGCTCCGGGTGCTCAAGCCAGATGTTCCAGATTTCGCCAGTCGTTACAGGGACGTTGACCTGGCTTTTGACTCGCTGGATGAGCTTGATGAGATCGTCGACCTTTTGATCGGCGCGGTAGATGGTTTCGTTGCCCACAACGATGCCGTTGACGTTGCTGTTGTGCTTGGCCAGTTCGACCGCGGCCTGGATTTCCCGCTCGTTGCGGTCGACGTGCTTGTCGATCCAGGCGCCGACCGTCACCTTGATGCCGGCCTCGTTGGCAATCGGCGGCACCAGTTCGACGCCGCCTGTCGAAGAGTAGAGGCGCACGGCGCGGGTCAGCGGCGCCAGCACCCTCATGTCGGCGCGAATTTTCTCGACGGTTGGGATGTTGTCGACATCCGGATGGCCGGAGCCGTCGAACGGAGCGTAGGACACGCTCGGCAAGACGCCGGTGAAGTCGGGGGCTGACTGCTTCTCCCGCAAGACGCCCCAAATGGCGGCGTGGACGGCGGTGACGAACAACAGAACGGCGACGACAGCGCGCATCGCGACTAAACCATTTCGGGGCAGCGTGACAGGTAAGCGGACCGGTCCCCTCGATCCGTCAGAGGCTGCAGCAAGGCGAGCATATCAATGCCACAACAATTATCCACTCGTATGACGCGATGACGTTTTCCGAATGATGAAGAGGCCAAACGGCAGAGGGCCGCATTTGTTCCGCCGGATCGCGCCAATTATTTTCCCGGTGCAGGCGTTGGCGCGGCGGCTGGAGCCGGCGCGGCGGGAGCTGCTGCCGCAGGTGCGCCTGATCCTTGAGCCGCCGGGGGCGTCCCGGTGCCCGCGGTCTGCGGTTGAGCGCTGGGGTTGATCCAGCAGGCATGGACGCGGCTGTTCAGGCTGTCGGGCACCTTCGGATCGATTCCGCCGAACCGTACCAGACAGCGAAATGTTGCCTGGACGTGGCCGCCGGGGCAGCCGAACCGATCATAAAGATCGAGATGGCGGAACGCCGTATCGAGATCGTCGCGCCACATCAGCACGACGACGCGCCGTCCGAGCCAGACGCATTCGGGATTGCCGGCCGGGCCGTTGATGGCTTTCGAAGCCTCGGCAAACTCATCGATCCTGCGTTGACTGTCCTTGGCGGCTGCTTCCGCCGCCGTTGCCGGATTGGTATTGGTTTGAGCGGGCTTGGGTGATTGATCCTGGGCGCGGAGATCGCCACTTTGGGCAATCGCCCCACCGACCCCGAGCAGCAATGCCAGTCCCGGCACCGCCAATGTCCGCATCAATGCAGCTCGCAGTTCAACTCGTATCTGACGCATGCCGTCCCCGGTTTTGATACCCTGATGCCCGCCCGTGGCAATTCACTGCTCAGATGCCGCGCAAATGGGTCCCCAATGCGGCGAACGCAGTTCCGGATTCCATGAAACACAAAATGCTTTTTGTCTAGTAAAGGCACCGATCGCGTTGCCGTTCCCGACGGTCGCCGAGAGAAGAAGTATGGGATTGCGGCGGCGCGGCACTTGGCAGACCGCCGGTGATTGGCTAATCGACGATTCCGGCGCTTTCCTCAGCCGCCGGGTTTTGAGACCTGAGCTGCTCATCGATTTGGGTACTTTCCGCCGCAAGCCGAGCCTCGGCCAGCCGGGAAATCTTCCAGGAGGATCGGGCCAATTTCGTTGCGAACGCCGTTAGCGCTGCTGTTCCTGTCGTTATGCGCAATCGCCGCCATCTGGTGGTGGCTGTCCATGCCGATCACGCTGGCGCACGCGCCGATCGATCCGGCGGCGAAGCTGGAGTGCGTGTCTTATGCGCCGTTCCGCGACGGACAGAGTCCGCTGGTGAAGGGGACGCAGATTGCGCCGGGGCAGATTGCCGAGGATTTCGCGCAACTCGCCAAGATATCGAAGTGCGTCCGGACCTACTCGGTCCAGAACGGCCTCGACAAAGCGCCGGAGCTGGCGCGCAAGGCGGGGCTCAAGTTGATCCTCGGCATCTGGCTCGGAAGCAACCGGGTCGACAACGTGATCGAGATCGCCACTGCCGTGGGTCTCGCCAAGGAATACGCCGATGTCGTTTCGGCAGTTGTGGTCGGCAACGAAGTTTTGCTGCGTGGCGAAATGACCGCGGCCGATCTGGCTGCCAATATCCGCTCGGTCAAGTCGCAGGTGAAAGTCCCGGTCACGTATGCCGACGTCTGGGAATACTGGCTGCGCAACCGCGACATCTACGAGGCGGTCGACTTTGTCACCATTCATATCCTGCCCTATTGGGAGGATATGCCGGTGCCGGCGCGCTATGCGGCGAACCATATCGATTCGATCCGAAAACGCTTGGCCGTGGCGTTCCCCGGCAAGGAAATCCTGATCGGGGAAACCGGCTGGCCGAGCGCGGGACGGATGCGGGAAGGGGCCTTGCCCTCGCGCGCCAATCAGGCGCGCGTCGTCTCCGAAATCCTCACGCTGGCGAAGCGGGAAAACTTCCGCGTCAATCTGATTGAAGCCTACGACCAGCCATGGAAGCGCCAGCTGGAAGGGACGGTCGGCGGTTATTGGGGGTTGATCGACGCCAAGGCGCGCGCGGAGAAATATCCTGCCGGTGTGCCCATCAACAACTTCCCGAGGTGGAAGCAGGAGATGGCTGCCGGGATGGTGCTTTGCGTCCTGATTTTCGCGGTCGCGATGTGGACCGCGCGCCGGCGGCCGTGGGCGCCGCGTTTCGGCACATGGCTGGGCGTCACCGGGTCCGCGACCGCGGCCGGTGCGCTGTTGGGTGTGGCGGTCGAGAAAATGCTGACCGAAAGTCTCGGCATCGGCGGCTGGACACAATGGGGATTGCTGCTTGCCGCCGGTATCGCGGCGCCGTTACTTGCGGCCAGCGTCCAGATGTCTGGCCGGCCACTGCCGACGTTTCTCGATGTGATCGGTCCGCGTCCGGGTCGCACCGGTTCGCGGCGGATGCTGCTCCTCGGGCTGGTGCTGGGGGTGACGACGGTCATTGCCGCCGAAACGGCACTCGGTCTTGTCTTCGACCCCCGCTACAAGGACTTTCCCTTCGCGGCGCTGACGATGGCGGTCGTGCCGTTCTGGATGCTGATGGTTTTCAATCGTCCGCAAACCGGAACGAGGCCGCTGGCCGAAGCGGTATTTACCGGGCTACTGGTGATCGCGTCCGGCTATATCGCTTTCAACGAGGGCATCGCCAACTGGCAGTCGCTCTGGACCTGCCTGATCTACGTGATGCTGGGGATCACACTGTGGCGGGCGCGGGCCGCGCAAAGCCCAGGATAAGCAACCCGACCGCAATTCCCGACAGGGCGACATTGTAAAGCACGATGCCGGCACCGGCGGCGACCAGCCCCACGGTCAGCAGGACGATCGATGGCCGGATGACGTGTAGAACGGCAACGATCAACGCCACGATTCCGAACACCGAATTGCGGAACAGATAGGTCGCGACCGCCCGCGCCTTGCAGAGGTAGCTCTGCAGGCCGGCGTCGCAAGCCAGCGTCACGGTCGATAGTTCGATGGCGAGATAGCGCACATAGAGTGCGTAGCCGACGGTGACGAAACCGACGACCATCAGCCACTGAACCTGATACGGCGTTAGCCGGAACGGATCTTTCTTCATGTCGCGAATATGGTTCGGATCGCTGGGAGGGGCAAGCGAGAGGAGGCTATGACCGCCCTCGTCCTGTGCATGACCCCCAACCGCCGCTCGGGGTGCAGCCATGCAGCTTGCCGGGAGGAACTACCGAGATTGCGTCGCTGGCGTCGCAGACGGGGGTCGGGCCGTCGTCGGCTTGTCGCGCGCGCCATGGTGCGGATTCGATCGCCGATGCGGCGGGTGGGGAACGGCCGCTGGTTCCGCATCCATCGCCAACTTCTGGCCTTCAAAGGTGGTTGTCGCACAGCTATGGCGGCTGGCAGCGATGGCCGCACAAATCTCGGCAGCCCGTGCGGCATTGTCGAGCGGACCGGCGACGAGACGCAACTGCACGCCCACAGGACTCTTGCGCTCCCTCAGGGCGATCACGGGTTGCAAGTCGCCGAGAACAGATTGGTGAGTGGCAGTGATGCGCCGCCAGAGTGCACGGAGGCCGCCGATAGAACTGGCGGTACCGAGGTCGACACCGAAGGTCGTTCGAGGGACCGCAACCTCCGGAACTGGCGCGGGGTCAGCAGGAATCGAGGCCGTAACGTCGGACGCAGCGTCGGCCGTTTCGGATTTTGTTTTCGAGGCGACCGGTGGTTGTGTTGCAAGCGAGGCTGCGGGTGCCGATGTCTCGGCGGCCGGATGCAGCGTCGGTGTTTTGGCAACTGCCGCCGTTGTCGGATTTGGAGATGCGGACGGCGCGGGTTCTTTGTCGGCCGATCGCGGCGACGAGGCGAGTTGCGGTTGCTCGCTGGCGATGGTCTTGGGTCCCGACGGAGCAGGCTTTTGATCCGCGTTTTTCAGGTCCGGGACGATCAACGGCGGGATCGAGGTGGCGAGGGAAGAAAACGCAACATTCTGGCGGTTGATCGAGCCCGTTACCGATTCGAGGCCCTGTTCAAGCGCCGTCGCCCGTGCATAGAGGCGGTCGCGATCGCCGTTGAGGGTGTCAATCGCCGCCGAAAGACGCCGGATGTCGTTTCGGCTTTCGCGCGCAATGGCTTGAATTTGCTCTGATCGCCGCGCCAGATCGCTAACGGCCACCTGATCCTGCCGCTTGTGAACATAGGATTGATTGGCCAGAACGGCGATCGTAACGGCACCGACAGCACCGATCCCCCACGATGCCAGTCGCCATGGCGTCCGGCGGTCGTAAGTATCCTCATCGGCCAGCAAGCCGACCTGCACGCCATCCAGGTCGTGGGCGATCAGATCGTCAGCCGGTTTTTTGCCGCGTTTTGCCATCAGATCCTGTCGGCCCCCCAACGCCGGCGAATCACGCCATGAACAATATCAAAAAAATACCTCCGGTCGTCATCGGCCATGGCATTGAAGCCACGTCACGGGTTTGATCTTGGGCGAAAAGCGCTTATTGACGGGCCATATTTTGGTATCGCCCATAGGAATTCGCATGACTGGCAGAACCACTCTCACCATCGTCCTGGCGGCTGGCGAAGGCACCCGGATGCGCTCATCGATGCCGAAGGTTTTGCATCCGGTGGCCGGTCAATCGCTTCTGGCGCATGTGCTCGATGCTGCGCCGAAGGGGACCGGTGCCGCACTGGCGGTTGTGGTCGGGCCGGATCATCACGCGGTGGCCGACGAGGCGCACCGCGTTCGCCCCGAAGCCGGAATCCATACCCAGACCGTGCGGCGTGGTACCGCTCACGCCGTGATGGCGGCGCGTGCGGCAATCGCGCAAGGGTATGACGATCTGCTGATCGCGTTCGGCGATACACCGTTGATTTCGGCGGCGACGTTCGAGCGATTGCGCGCGCCGCTGGCGGCTGGTGCCGGACTGGCAGTGCTGGGATTCCGGGCAGCCGATCCGACAGGTTACGGCCGGTTGGTGGTGGAAGGCGGCCAGCTTGTGGCGATCCGCGAGCAGGCCGACGCCAGCGAGCAGGAAAAGGCGATCACGCTGTGCAATGCCGGGGTTATGGCATTCGACGGCCGGATTGCGTTGCAGGTGCTGGAGCAGATTGGCAACGCCAACAGCAAGGGCGAGTACTACCTGACCGACGCGGTAGGGATCGTCCGCACGCTGGGTCGTGATGTCGTGGTAATCGAAACCGGCGAGGACGAGGTGCGCGGCATCAACACCAAGGCGCAATTGGCGGAGGCCGAGCAGGTGATGCAGGCTCGTCTGCGACGAGCCGCGCTCGATGCCGGCGTCACCATGATCGCGCCCGAAACGGTTTTCCTCGCGGCGGATACGACGTTCGGCAAGGACGTTATGATCGAGCCCAACGTCGTGTTCGGCACGGGCGTCAGCATCGGGGACGGCGCAGTAATTCACGCATTCTCGCATATCGAGAAGGCAACCATCGGGGCCAAGGCTTCGGTCGGCCCCTTCGCCCGGCTGCGACCGGGAACGTCGCTGGGCGATGGCGCGAAGGTCGGCAACTTCGTCGAGATCAAGGCGGCGATCATCGAGGCCGGGGCCAAGGTCAATCACCTGACCTACATCGGCGACGCGCAGATCGGTGCCAACGCCAACATCGGCGCGGGCACCATCACCTGCAACTACGATGGCTTCAACAAATACAAGACCATCGTCGGCAAAGGCGCGTTCGTGGGATCGAACTCGTCGCTTGTTGCGCCTGTGAAGATTGGCGACGGTGCCTATATCGGTTCCGGCTCTGTCATCACCAAGGATGTCGCCGACAATGCCTTGGCTATCGGACGCGGTCAGCAGGTCGCGCGAGAGGGATGGGCCGCCCGTTTCCGGGACGCCAAGGCCGCCGCGAAGGCCGAGCGGAAGTGAGTGATCAACAGGTTAAGGAATTCGCTTAACTCTGTGGCAATTCGCAATAATTCTTGAGTATCTGACCATTAGGATTTCTCGTTAAGAGACGACCGTGCCGGTTTCGGCACGGTTTGAACGGAAGAGATGGAACCGTATGTGCGGCATCGTTGGGATTTTGGGACGTGGCCCGGTTGCCGAGCAATTGGTCGATTCACTCAAGCGCCTAGAATATCGCGGCTATGATTCCGCCGGCGTTGCGACGCTGGAAGCAGGCACACTCGATCGTCGCCGCGCCGAAGGCAAGCTGAAGAATCTCGAAATCCGGTTGAAGTCGGCGCCGCTCCAGGGACACCTCGGTATCGGCCATACGCGCTGGGCGACCCACGGCAAGCCGACCGAGAATAACGCACATCCGCACACCGCGAGCCGCGTCGCCGTCGTTCATAACGGCATCATCGAGAACTTCCGCGAACTGCGCCAGCATCTCGAAAAGGACGGCGCGGTTTTCAGCAGCGACACCGACACCGAGGTCGTCGCGCATCTGGTTGATGGTTATTTGAGCAAAGGACTGTCGCCCGCCGAAGCCGTGAAGGTGACGCTTCCGCGATTGCGTGGAGCCTTTGCGCTGGCCTTCATTTTCGATGGCAACGACAACCTTCTGATTGGCGCGCGCAAGGGATCGCCGTTGGCGGTCGGCTACGGTGACGGCGAGATGTATCTTGGCTCGGATGCGATCGCACTGGCGCCGTTGACCGACACCATCAGCTATCTCGAGGATGGCGATTGGGTGGTGCTCGATCGATCGGGCTGCGAAATCCATGACGAGCGCGGCGACGTGGTGAAGCGCGAGGTGATCAAATCCGGCGCGGCGGCGTTCCTCGTCGATAAAGCCAACTATCGCCACTTCATGGCGAAGGAGATTCACGAACAGCCGGAAGTGGTCAGCCACACGCTGGCGCGCATGGTCGATATGGCGAGCGAACGTGTCGTGCTGCCGGTCGCGTTGCCATTCGATTTCCGTGACGTCCAGCGGGTGGTGATCACCGCTTGCGGCACGGCGAGCTATGCCGGGTTCGTGGCCCGCTACTGGCTCGAGCAATTCGCACGCCTGCCGGTCGAGCTGGATGTTGCATCCGAATTTCGCTATCGCGAAGCGCCGCTGCGGAAAGGCGATCTCGCGATCTTCATTTCGCAGTCGGGTGAAACCGCCGATACCCTTGCGGCCTTACGTTATGCGAAGGCGCAGGGTGCGCACACGCTTTCCGTCGTCAACGTGACGACCTCGACCATCGCGCGCGAAAGCGAAGTGGTGCTGCAAACGCTCGCGGGCCCCGAGATCGGCGTGGCTTCCACCAAAGCCTTCACGTGCCAATTGATGGTGCTGGCCACGCTGGCGATTGCCGCGGGTCGCGCACGTGGCGAATTGTCCGTCGAGGACGAAGTCAAACTGGTTCGCAATCTGATCGAGATACCGAGGCTGATGGCGGCAGCGCTGGTGCTGGAACCGCAGATCGAGCGACTGGCACGCGACATCGCGAAGTCGCGTGACGTGCTCTACCTTGGACGCGGGACTAGCTATCCGCTGGCTCTGGAAGGCGCATTGAAACTGAAGGAAATCTCCTACATCCACGCCGAGGGCTATGCCGCCGGCGAACTCAAGCACGGCCCCATCGCCCTGATCGACGAGAACATGCCGGTGGTGGTGATCGCACCATTCGATCGCGTCTTCGAGAAGACCGTGTCGAACATGCAAGAGGTTGCCGCGCGGGGTGGCAGGATCATCCTGATGACGGATGCCAAGGGCGCGGCTAAGGCCACCATCGAATCGGTCGTGACCATTATCCTGCCGGACATGGCGGCGAGTTTCACGCCGCTGGTCTATGCTGTGCCGGTGCAGTTGCTGGCCTATCACACCGCTGTCGTCATGGGCACCGACGTCGATCAGCCGAGAAATCTGGCCAAATCGGTCACCGTCGAGTAGACGAATCTGAGGTTGCTTGGCTCGCGGCTGCGCGGAATGGTTCCATCGCAGTGTTACGAATGTCTGCTACAATGCCGGCATATAATTTGCTTGGCATGCACGCCGCTTGTTGATTGACTCGGGATAGATGACGAAAAGACCTGTAGCGAATCCATTGCCTTCAACCGCGCCGGTTCCACCGGAAGCCCCGCGCGGCTTCATGGCGCGTATCCGCAACTATTTTTTGACGGGTTTGGTCGTCGCGGGGCCGATCGCCATCACGTTTTATCTGACCTGGTGGTTCGTCACCTGGGTTGACGGATTGGTGCGACCATTCGTGCCGATGGACTATCGGCCCGAAACCTATCTGCCGTTCGGCATTCCGGGATCGGGATTGGTGGTCGCCTTTGTCGCCCTGACGCTGCTGGGCTTCCTCACGGCCAACCTGATCGGGCGCAAACTGGTCGGCTTGGGCGAGAGCCTGCTTGGACGGATGCCGGTGGTGCGCGCGATCTATCGCGGCCTGAAACAGGTGTTCGAGACGCTGTTCTCCGGCAACGGTTCGAGCTTTCGCAAGGTCGGCATGGTCGAATTTCCCTCGCCGGGCATGTGGTCGATCGTGTTGATCTCGCAGTCGCCCAGCGTCGAGGTGGCGGAAAAGCTGCCGGGCACCGAGGAGCATATTTCGGTGTTCCTGCCGTGCGCGCCGAACCCCACTACAGGTTTCTTTTTCTATGTGCCGCGCAGCAAGGTGATCGAGATCGACATGAGCGCGGAAGATGCCGCGACCCTCATCATGTCCGCCGGCGTGGTGCAGCCGGGGAGCGATGCGCAGCGCAAGATCGCGGCACTCGCGGAAACCGCCAACGCCGCGCGCGTGGCTGATGAAGCGACGCTCAATGCTGCGCCGGCAAAAGCCGACTGATTATCAACCCGCGCCGATGAGCGGGATCGCCTCGTCGCGCTCATAGAGATAAAGCAGACAGCACAGCGCTTCGCCGGAAGCGCCGGCAAGTTTCGGATTGTCCCGCATGATCCTTAAAGCCTCGTCGCGTGCCTGCGCGATCAGTTGCGCGTGGACTTCGGGGCGCGCAATGCGATAGCCGGGCAGGCCGCTCTGCCTCGTTCCCAGCACTTCGCCTTCGCCGCGCAGCCGCAAGTCTTCCTCGGCAATACGAAAGCCGTCGGTGGTCTCGCGGATCACCCGCAGCCGCGCCGCCGACATTTCGCCGAGCGGCTCGCGATAAAGCAGCAGGCAGGTGGACGCCTCGGAGCCGCGCCCGATCCGCCCGCGCAACTGATGCAATTGCGCCAGCCCGAAGCGCTCGGCATTCTCGATCACCATAATTGTAGCAGCCGGCACGTCGACGCCGACTTCGACCACAGTGGTGGCGACCAGTACACGGATTTCAGCGGATGAAAACTGCGCCATCACGCGATCCTTTTCGGCGCCTTTCATCTGGCCGTGCACCAGTCCGACCTGATCGCCGAATCGCTTCTGCAGGCTCTCGAACCGCGTGGTGGCGTCGGTGAGATGTTCGATGGCTTCGGACTCCTCGACCAGCGGGCAAATCCAGTAGACCAGCTTACCGGCCTTCACAGCGCGGCCAACCGCGTCAACGACCTCGTTCAAACGATTGCCCGGCACCGCGCGGGTGTCGATCGGCTGCCGGCCTGCGGGCTTCTCGCGCAGTTCGGAAATGTCCATGTCGCCGAAATAGGTCAGCACCAGCGTGCGCGGGATCGGCGTCGCGCTCAGTACCAGCACGTCCACCGCATCGCCTTTCGAGGTGAGGGCGAGACGTTCGCGCACGCCGAAGCGGTGCTGCTCATCGACAATCGCCAGCGCCAGCGACTTGAAGATCACGTCGTCCTGGATCAGCGCGTGGGTGCCCACCAGCAGGTCGAGTTCGCCCGCTGCAAGCTGTGCAAGGATGTCGCGGCGCTCCTTGCCTTTCTCGCGGCCGGTGAGGATGGCGACGCGCAGGCCGGCGCGCGCGGCGAGCGGCGCGATGGTCTTGATGTGCTGCCGTGCGAGGATTTCGGTCGGGGCCATCAGCGC
>JBARXT010000013.1:0-7680 GCA_049647485.1 Xanthobacteraceae bacterium | reverse complement strand
TCGCTCGTTCCACTCACCGGCAAGACATCGTCGCTCGCCTTCTCTGCCGCCGCGAATACCCACTCGGCGTCGGTCGGCAAACGATGCAGTTTTCCGGTGACCCGTGTGATCCATTCGGCATAAGCCGTTGCATCACGCCAACTCACTCCGACCATCGGTCGGGCGGCACCACGAGAGGCCATTGGAATGCGCGGGCAACCGCCGTCATCGACGCAGCGGGCGTACTCTGCGGCGGTGACCTGGCGCGTCATAATCGTCAGCGTTGTGTCCAGTTGCATCGTGCGTAGCGGTGCGGCCATCGGCACGCTGCTCCGCGAGAAATCGCCGGCAACACGGTATTGGAAGTTTTCCGCCGCGATGTTCGCGAAGCCGGGCATCGTCAATACGTTCTGCGACGGAGTTACCGCCGCCATTGCGAAAGGACCAGCCAACGTCGCCGCGGTTAGCACCGCCTTGAGTTTCATCGCGAGCAGCATGATCGCCCCTCCGAAGGTGCGCCGCCTGCGGACACTCCGCAGGCCGCGTCGTTCTTAGCGCGTCAGCACCGTCGCACCGGCAGCACTGGATTTGCCGAGCGGAATCGGACCCGGAGGTGTGACCTGTTTCATCAGGTCGTTATTCCACTCGCCATCCACCTTGAAGTGCGCGGTGGCGCCCAGTTCTGCCGCTTCGATCAGGTTATGATTGACGTAAGCGTAGATACCGGGCTGCCGGAACTTATAGAGTGCAGCCCCCGCAGAGCCGCCACGCACGAACCAGGTTTCCAGATCCTTCTCCGGCGGGTTACCGAACTTGCCGGTTTCCCAGACATAGTCGCCGTGACCGCCGATCAGATGCGGGCGGGTGTCGCGGTTGGCTTCGGAATGCACGATCAACACGGTCTCGCCGACCTTGGCGGTCATCGCATTCTTGCCGGTGAGTGCACCGACGCGGCCGTTAAAGACAACGTGGGTCGGCACCAGCTTGCGCATCACTTCCGTCGTATCGGCAAAGGCTTCGCCAGGAGAATCGTAGGATTTGTACTTCCCGTTTTCGTCCTTCGGAATGTAGAAATCGTTCTCGCCGACGTAGTAGATGCGGTCATAATGCAGCGGTTTGCCCTCGGGATTCTTGAGGCCATCTCGTGGCAAAACCATGATCGTCCCGTGCATCCCGGAGACGACGTGCCACGGAATCATTCCCTCCGGCGCGCAGTGATAAACGAACACGCCGGCGCGGGTCGCCTTGAACCGCAACACCGTCTGCTCGCCCGGATTGACGTGGGTCAGCGCACCACCGCCGAGACCACCGGTCGCGGCGTGGAAGTCGATGTTGTGCGGCATCGTATTGGTGGCGGGATTGATCAAGGTGAGTTCGACATAGTCGCCCTCATGCACCACCATCATCGGCGCGGGCATCGTTCCGTTGAATGTCATCGCCTGCAGCTTGGTGCCGGCATCGTCGATGACGACTTCCTTCTCGCGGACCGTCAGCTTGAATTCCACGATCTTCGGGCCATCCTTGGCGATCTGCTCATGCGGATGCACGAAGGGTGGCGCCACCAGTTCGACGCTCTTGCGCGGCAGCTTGAGATCGTCGGCCAATGCAGGCGCGGCCATGACAAGGGCTGCAACGGCGGCGCCCATCAGGGCGGTTCGGCGGGTGATCATGACACTCTCCTGTTCGGTGTCCGTGACTGATGCCGCGAGTATGCCGCCGCCCGCCGCGCGCTCTTTGCGACTTCGCAAAGAAAAGCAATATTGCGGATCGATCTTATGAGTCAGGGCCGAGCCGCTGCGCCCCGTTACTTAACTTGATAATGATTTCCGGAAGCGGATCGCGCCTTGTATCGCGCTGACATGACGATGCCCGTCGCTTCATCCGGTGCGTGTTTAGTGCGGCTCGTTGATATGCTTGCTGCGGATGCGATGCACCACCCACCAGATCGCAAAGGCAGCGACCGGAACGAAGCCGGCGCTGAGATAAATCGGCTCGATCGGCACCGCATGGGCTTCATGCGCGGCCTTGGCGAGGTAGCCGAACAGGCCCACCACATAATAGGTGATGGCGGCGACGGAGAGCCCTTCCACCGTGGTCTGCAAGCGCAGTTGCAGCCGCGTCCGCTCGTTCATCGATGAGAGCAGTTGCTGGTTCTGCTGCTGGCGTTCGACATCGACGCGGGTGCGCAACAGGTTGGCGGCGCGCGTCAGCTTCTCCGATAGCGCCGCCTGCCGCGCCTCGATCGCCATGCAGGTGCGCAGCGCCGGCGCCATGCGGCGAGCGAGAAACGACGACCATGTCGGCAGGCTGCCGATAGCGCGCTCACCGATGCTTTGCAGCCGCTGCGCGACAATCTCGTCATAGGCGCGACTTGCGCCGAAACGAAACAGGCTGGCGGCACCGCCGGCCTCGACCTCGGCGGCGAGCGCCATCAGTTCGTCGAGCAGATGATGATTGTCCGAGAGGTCGCGCGCGCTGCGCATGGTCTCTGTCACTTCGGCAAGCCGCTTCTCCGCCCTTGCGATTGAGGGAGCCAGCCGCTGCGCTTCCGGCAGGCCGAGCAGCGCGAAGGTGCGATAGGTCTCGATGTCGATGATGTGCTGGATCAGCGTGCCGGCCCCCTCGCCGCTCATGCCGCGGTCGGTGACGAGAATGCGGACATAGCCGCCGGCATCAAGCTGGAAGTCGGTTGCATAGGTGGCAAGCGCGTCAGCGGTCTCGGCGGCGGCAAGGCTGGCGCGGTCGAACAGTTGCTCCGGCGCGGTGCGGGCCGGATTTTCCGGCAGCAGATGCAGGTCGATGGCGACCAGCACCGGGCCGGGCTGGCTGACCTGCCGCATCGGCGCGGCGAGGCTTTCAGCCGACGGGTGAAACGCCGGCATGTCGGCTTCCGACGGAAACTCCCACGTATAGGTAGTGAACTCCGAATGCTGCTCCCAGCGCAGCACGGTGGCGCCGAGCGTCACGCGCAAATGCTTTTCCGCGGGTTGCGGCGTCGCCAGCCCGCGCGCCGCACAGAATGCGGTGAGTTGGGCACGATCGGCAGCGGCGCGCTCCCCCGTGGTATCGAAGGCGAAGTGCAGGATGCGCACAGGTGTAACGATGGCCGTCACCGGGCGGGCATGAACTTCGCCCAGCACCGCCGTGCGCAGGGGATGCGGCTCCAGGCTCGCCGCCCTGCTGTCGCCAATGGAAACCGCTGCGCTCATTGATACTGTCCGCCCCTCGTTCGGACGTCAGCCTTAGCATCCGCGCGCCGGATGCGCCAAGGCGTCCATTGGACGGGACCCGCCTTCGTCATTCTGAGGTGCGACACGCGAAGCGGAGCCTCGGAGGGTGACGGCTCATAATATCCCGCGTCAGGCAATCGCTGACGCTCCTCGCACCGACCAGGATAGGAGTTCGATTTCACAAAGTGCTTTCGGCCACCGGCTCACGCCGACCGGCGCGGGTATAGATCGAGATTGAGGGCACCGGAATCGGTTGCGCCAAACGGCTGATCCGCTCCAGCGTCGGCGGCTCGTATTTCTGGCCGGTGAGGATGCGCCAGATGGCTTTGACGTTGCTCGCGCCCGGCGCGGCGAAAGGGCTGCCCAGCGTCACGACCAGACGCACGGCAGGCCGCGCCCTTCGGTCGCCAACAGGGCAAGCGACGGCGCCTTCACCGTCTTGCTGTCTCGAGCCATCGATCGTCTCCTTGAAGTACGATGAGTTGAGGTTTGCGACGGCTGCGGATGGAGCGCCTTGGGGTGACGGCATGATCGACGTCAGGTCGATCCAATCCGATGCAACGTCATTCTGCCGGGTGCGGCTGGCGATCCGCCGCATGGCCGTGATCCGCGATCGCTTCGACCAGAATGGGCACGAGGCCCGGTGCGAGATCGTGACCCATACCCGGAATGATCGTCAGTTTCGCGCCGGGAACGTGTTTGGCGGTGTCCTGCCCGGCTTCGACCGGGACCAGCGGATCGTCGGCACCGTGCAGCACCAGCGTCGGGGCCGCGATGGTCTTCAACAAATCGACGCGACTGCCCGACGCCAGCACAGCCATCAGTTGCCGCCCCACGCCGACCGGATCATACGAACGATCGGCCGACTGCGCGATCTTGCCGCGCAACTCCGCGTCGGAGGTCGGGAAGCCGGGACTGCCGATGTCGCGATAGACCTTCATGCCATGGGCGCCGCTGATCCTCACCGCTGCCGATGTCGCGAAGATCGCGCAGGCGCTCGACGCCGGCCTTACGGCTGCTGGATGAGGCGCACCGGGCCGGCGGACGAGAGTTAGCCGACCCTCTGCCGCTTGATCTCGATGCCGGCCTTGACGCGATCCCAGGTATCGTCGGTGATGCCTTGTTGCCGCAGGATGTACTTCTCGACCTTCTGCGTCGGCGTGCGCGGCAGGTCCGCGAGCAGACGGACGTAGCGCGGCAGCATGAAGTGAGCCAAACGCGGTTGCAGGAAGTCGAGCAGTTCGAGCGGTTCGATCGTCTCGCCCGGTACCGTGGCCACCACGGCCAGCACGTCGTCCTCGGCCAACTCGTTCGGCACGGCGACGACGGCGCATTCCCGCACCTTGGGGTGTGCGAGAATTTCGGCCTCGACTTCGAAGGATGAAATATTCTCGCCGCGCCGACGGATCGCATCCTTCATACGATCGACGAAAAAGAAGTTGCCATCGGCATCGCGCCGGAACGCGTCGCCGGTGTGAAACCAGCCGTTGCGCCACGCCTTCACGGTCGCCTCGGCGTCCTTGTAGTAGCCAGAGTTGAGCGCCCACGGCGCCTCGCTGCGAATGATCAACTGGCCGATAGTGCCCACCGGCACTTCGCAATCGTTATCATCGACGATCCGCAGTTCGTTGCCCGGCCGCTGCCGCCCGCATGTGCCGATGGCCTGCGGATCAGGCTCCGACACGATCGGCACGTTGATCTCGGTCATGTTGAACAGGGTCCAGACCTTGACGTCGAACCGATCCGCGAATGTGCGCCAGTCGTCGGGCAGCGGGATCATGGTGACTTTTCGCAAGCTGTGATCGCGATCATCGGCGGCGGGCGAACGCTTCGACAGGAAGTTCGACATCACGCCGAGCAGGATGGTATAGGTCGCGTTCATGGCGCGCACGGCGGGCCAGAACGCCTCCGTTGTGAAATCCCCGCCGATGCCGATGGTGCCGCCACGATTGAGCATGCCGATCACCGGCAGCGTGCCGCCGACATGGAAGAACGGCAGGAAGGTGAGATAGCAATCGTCCTCCCCCAGCATCGGAAACGCCTCGCGGCCGCTCATGTGCCACATGTGCGCGTAAGACGACAGCACGCCCTTTGAGCGGCCCGTGGTGCCGGAGGTGTAGATGATCGACTGCACGTCCCACGGCTCGATCGCGCGCGCCAGCGGCGGCAAGGTCGCAGGGTCGGCATCAAGTTCGGCCAACGATACGCGACGCAAACCGTCGATGGCCGGTGCGTCACCGCCGGAAATGACGAGCGTGGTCAGCGCGGCGCGGTCGATCGGAACAAGCCGCTCGACCAGGTCGGCGGAGACGAACATGACGCGCGCATCGCCGTTGGCGATGACATGCGCCAAGAGATTGCCGCGGTAAGCTGTGTTAATCGGGACATACACGGCGCCGAGCCAGTTGATCGCGAACCAGACGCGGACGATATCGACGGTGTTGGGCATCCAGACGTTGACGTGATCGCCCTGCTTGACGCCCAACGCCGCAAGGCCGGCGGCCATCCGCATCACCTCGTCGCGAAACGCCCGGTAACCGATGGCATGACCATCCGGCAGTCGGATGTAGGGGCGATCCGGATGCAGTTCCGCGCGCTTCTCCAGCACATAGCGCATCACGCAATCCTCGCGCCCAGGAACGCGCGGATCGGGACTCTGCGTTGCATCCGTCATGACGTGCCTCCCAGACTGGCTTTCTTCGAATTATGTCAATATGTTTACCGATTTGCAAGATGACACGATCACTTGGTACGCGCTGCCTTCAGCCCGCGGCTGATGCTGGCAAGCACGTCGATGCAGGCGGAGATCTGCGCCATCGACACGTTCGCCGTGCCCTGCCGGAAGAAATCGATGGTCCGCAGATGCAGATCGCGCCATGCGGCGATACCGTCCGGCGTCAGGCGAACGATCCGGCTGCGACGATCCGCCTTGTCCTCGATACGCTCGGCAAGTCCGGCGCGCTCAAGCCGCTTCAATACCGCGTCCAGGTTCTGGCGGCTGACCGCCAGATAGCCGTAGAGCGCGGAGAACGACATGCCGTTTTCCGGGTCGCGATATAGTGCGCCGAGGGTCGCGCCCTGCACCGCCGAGATGCCGAGTTCGCGCAGCGCCGCGGTCTGATAGACGTTCTCGGTTTGAAACAGGCGGAAGAACAGCCTGTTGTTCAACTCGTCGCGCGGCGACAGCGAAATCTCCATTGCCGGCCGGCGAACCGTCGCGGTGCGCCCGCGTTTTGCCTGCTGCTTCATCGACCCTCCTCGAATTCGGTAAATGTATTGACACGAATTTCCGGCGTCCATAGTTTTATGCAATCAAATTCCCCGCGGCATACCCGACCCTGCTTGATGTCATGTGCTCCGCGCGGTGCAAGACCGTCGACGCAGGTTTCATGTTGTGCCTGCTGACCGCAAAAAAGGCCAGCCATGCCGTTCCAGAAGATCCTGATCGCCAACCGCGGGGAAATCGCGCTGCGGATCGCCCGCGCCGCCGCCGAACTCGGCATCGCTACCGTCGCGGTGGCCCCGGTGGACGACCGGACCTCCGCGCATGCTGCTGCCGCCGACGAATTCCATGAACTTCCCGGACAGGGCGCGGCCGCCTATCTGTCGATCGATGCAATGCTGGAGGTCGCGGAGCGCGCCGGCTGCGACGCCGTCCATCCCGGCTATGGCTTCCTGTCCGAGAGCGCCGCCTTCGCGCGCGCGGCGGCGGCGAAAGGCATCGCCTTCATCGGCCCGGCACCGGAGGCGCTCGACCTGTTCGGGGACAAGGCCAAGGCGCGCGCGCTGGCCCGCGTCTGCGGCGTGCCCGTTCCTGATGGCAACGATGCCACCGCGACGCGCGATCAGGCCGCCGCCTTCCTCGATCAACTCGGCCCCGGCGGCGCCATCATGATCAAGGCGGTGGCCGGCGGCGGCGGGCGCGGCATGCGGATCGTCCGCGCGCCGGAGGAACTGGACTCCGCGTGGCAGCGCTGCCGGTCCGAGGCGAAGGCCGCCTTCGGCAACGACGCGCTTTATGTCGAGCGTTATCTGCCGAGCGTGCGCCACATCGAAGTGCAGGTGGTGGGCGACGGCGCCAGCGTCATCCACCTCGGCGAGCGCGAATGCACCATTCAACGCCGCCACCAGAAGCTGATCGAAATCGCGCCGAGTCCAGGCTTGTCCGCAGCAACCCGCAACGCGATCTGCGATGCCGCCATCGCCATGGCGGCGAAGGTCGGCTATCGCAGCCTCGGCACGTTCGAATTCCTGGTGCCGACCGATGGCGATGGCTTTGTCTTCATCGAGGCCAATCCGCGCCTGCAAGTCGAGCATACGGTAACGGAGGAAGTCTTCGGCGTCGATCTGGTGAAGACGCAGATCCGCATCGCGGACGGCGCCACGCTGGCCGCGCTCGGTCTCGATGCCACTCGCATAGCGCCGCGCGGCGCGGCGATGCAGTTGCGCGTCAACATGGAAACGCTGTCGC
>JBARXT010000012.1:0-9686 GCA_049647485.1 Xanthobacteraceae bacterium | reverse complement strand
ACCTGAACCAGCAGCATGTCATGGACCACGCGCCCGTCCTCGCGCAGTTGGGTCTTGCCGAACAGCGGATCATCGAAAGTGCCCATATCGCGGATCGCCTTCACCACGGCCTTGCCGTCCTTCGGCGAACCCACCTTGGCGACCGCGGTAAGATAAGTCAGCGTCGCGGAATACGCCCCGGCCTGGTTCATCGACGGATAGCGTCCGTTGTTGCGGGCCGCGAAGCGCTCGCCGAAGCTGCGGGTCTTCTCGTTGAGGTCCCAGTAGAAACCCGTCGTCAGTTGCAGGCCCTGCGCGGTCTTCAGGCCGAGCGAATGAATGTCCGAAATGAACAGCAACATGCCGGCCAGTTTCTGGCCACCCTGAATGATGCCGAATTCGGACGCCTGCTTGATCGACTTGATGGTGTCGCCGCCGGCATTGGCCAGCGCGACGATTTCCGCCCGCGACGCCTGAGCCTGCAACAGGAACGAGGCGAAGTCGTTAGCGCCGGTCGGATGCCGCACGCTTCCGACGACTTTGCCGCCGTTGGCAAGGATCACCGGCGTTGCATCCTGCTCCAGCGAGTGCCCGACCGCGAAGTCAGCCGTGAGGAAGAACCAGGTCTTGCCGCCGGCCCGCGTGATCGCATCCGCGGTGCCATGCGCCAGCGCCCAGGTGTCGTAGGTCCAGTGCACCGAATTCGGCGTGCAGGCCTTGCCGGTCAAATGCGACGATCCCGATGCCGTCAGCAGCACGACCTTGTTCATGTCCCGCGCCAGAGGAGCAACCGCAAGCGAGATGGCGCTGGTGGGAATATCGACCAGCACATCGACATGCTCGGCGTCGAACCATTTGCGCGCGATCTCCACCGCGATGTCGGGTTTGTTCTGGGGATCGGCCTCGACCACCTCCACCTTGAACTTGTCGGCGCCCGGCAGCTTCTTGAAATCCTCGACCGCCATTCGGGTCGCTTCCGCCGAGCCCTTGCCGCCGATGTCGGAGAAAATTCCGGACATATCGGCCATCACGCCCACCTTCACCGGAATCTGGGCGCTGGCCCCACCGATCATCCCCAGGCCCATCGCCACTCCGACAGCCCCAGCCAGATATTTGCGCATGTTTGCATCCTCCCTGCCTCGACCTCCGACACAGCATCGAGGCAATGTCGCGGTCAAAATTCTTGTATATGAATACAGAAAACAATATCGTGAATTTTAAGTCAAGCAATCCTGCGAAATTCCGTTGAGCGGACGGCCGCACTGCCCCGTTGAACTGGGTCCACTCTACGGCGACATTGCAGATGGCCATCGCGCCCGTGGTGAGGTCCGATTCGGCCCGACCGAGAAATTCCAGAGGCACAATGCTGGTCAAACAAGCCGCCAACGTTCTCGAATTGATGGAGTATTTCGCGCGACGGAGGCGGCCGGCGACGCTCGCCGAAATCGCCGACGATCTCGGCTGGCCGCGTTCCAGCACCTTCAATCTGGTCGGCACCATCGCGGAAAAGGGCTGGCTCTATGAGCCGCGTGCACGGGGCGGCTATTATCCGACGCCGCGCTGGCTGACGCTGGCCCGCACCGTCGCCGACGCCGAACCGTTGCCGGAAGCGGCGCATGCGCTGGCGGCGGAGATTGCGGACCGGACCGGCGAGACGACGGCCGTCGGGGCTCTGGCGGGGACCTTCGTGATCTTCCTCGACGTGATCGAGTCGACGCAATCCGTTCGCTATTTCGCGCAGGTCGGCGACCGCGTGCCGGTCTACGCCAGTTCGGTCGGCCGCGCCATTCTGGCGCAACTTTCTGCCGATGAGCGGCGGGCGATCTATCGCAAGATCAAGTTCGAAGGCTTCTCATCGACGACCCCGATGAGCGCCGAAATTATCGAAGAGGAACTGCGCGCGGCGACCGAACGCGGTTATCATCAAAGCTCGTCGGAATACATTCCCGACCTTGCCGGCGTGTCGTTGTCGCTGCCGATCGGGCCGCGCCAATTGTCCATCGTCGTTGCGGGACCGACCTCGCGATGCCTCGAGCGTCGCCCCCTTACTGCGGCGATCATGAAGGAAGCGATCCTTCATCATCAGCCCGCGCTCAAGATCAATCTCTGACGCGGCGGAAAAACCGACATTGCGCCGCGAACGCACGGGGTCATGCCGGCACGAAAAAGGGAAAGCCGCTTCGCAACTACACCGGAATCCGCACGGTGGCGCGCAGGCCGCCCATCGGGCTGTCGCCGAGCGTGACGTCGCCGCCGTGCGAACGCGCGATGTCGCGGGTGATCGCGAGGCCGAGGCCGGTGCCACCCTGATCTTGATTGCGGGCATCGTCGAGCCGCAGGAACGGCTTGAACACCTCCTCCCACATACTTTGCGGAATGCCCGGCCCGTCGTCGTCCACCGTGATGGTCAGCCAGCGATGATCGCGGTGTCCTGAAATGGCAATCGTCTTGGCATAGCGCGACGCGTTCGAGACCAGATTGCCGAGAC
This sequence comes from Xanthobacteraceae bacterium, assembly GCA_049647485.1. Taxonomy (GTDB): domain Bacteria; phylum Pseudomonadota; class Alphaproteobacteria; order Rhizobiales; family Xanthobacteraceae; genus 62-47. The sequence goes on along the minus strand of JBARXT010000012.1, from coordinate 7,219 downwards.
ATCGCTTGAACGCCGCCGGCTTCACCGTCACCACTGGCAATCCCTGGAACGACACCGTCGCGGTGTGGCCGTTGCGCTCGGCATCGCTGCGCAGTTCTTCCAGGGTCGCGGAAATGTCGGTCGGCTGTGCCCGCTCGTCGCCATCGCCACGCGCGAAGGCGAGATAGGCCTCCAGCATCCCCGACATCTCGTCGACATCCTTGCGCATCCCTTCCAGCTCGGGATTGTCGCCAATCAGTTCGAGTTCGAGCTTGAAGCGCGTCAGAATGGTGCGCAGGTCGTGGCTGACGCCGGCCAGCATCGCGGTGCGCTGCTCCATCGCGCGCTCGATGCGGGTTTTCATTTCGATGAAAGCGTGCGCCGCACGCCGCACCTCGAGCGCGCCGCGCGGCCGGAAGTTCGGCGCCTCGCGGCCCTTGCCAAAGCTCTCGGCGGCATCCGCCAGCCGCACAATGGGCCGGATCTGATTCCGCAAAAACAGCACGGCGACGATCAGCAACACCGACGACGTGCTGAACATCCAGAGAAAAAAGATCTCCGAGTTCGACGCGTAAGCGGCGCTGCGCTGCGCGAACACCCGCATCACCGAGTCGTCGAGCTGAATGCGGATTTCCACCAGCGAGGAGCGTCCGACCGTGTCGATCCAGAACGGCCGGGAAATCTGCCGGCCGATCTGCGCCGACAGCGACTGGTCGAGCAGCGAGAAAAACGGCTTCGGTCCGGGCTGCGGCATATCGCCAAGCGGCAGGAAATCGACCACGAGTCCCAACCGCTGTTGCGCGATCCGGCGCAGCAACGCGTGGTCCTTGTCCTGCGGATAGCCGCGATAGACATCGATCAGCGCGGCGATGTCCTGCACCACCGTGGCCGACAGCCGCCGCGTCACCGTGTTCCAGTGCCGCTCCATGAACACGAAGGCGACCACCGATTGCAGCACCACCATCGGCACGATCATGATCAGCAATGCGCGGGCGTAGAGTCCCTTCGGCATCCAGCTCTTGAACGAATTGCCGAGCCGCTTGTTGAAGGTGGAGACGCGTTGCGCGGCGCTGCGGATCAGCGTCAGGCCGGTGTCGAATGTGCTCATCGGACACCGTTCACGGCGAGGCGACCAGACGATAGCCGACGCCGCGCACCGCCTGCAGGAACAACGGATTGGCGGGATCGCGCTCGATCTTGCGCCGCAGCCGGTTGATCTGCACATCCACCGCGCGCTCGTTGACGTTGCCGCCGGACCCGGTGAGATCACCGCGCGGCACGGTCTCGCCGGGGATCGCGGCGAGGATCCGTAGCATCTCGCGTTCACGATCGGTCAGGTGGATGACGGTCTCGCCTTCGCGCAGTTCACCGCGATCCAGATAATAAACGAACGGCCCGAACCGCACGGATTCCACTTTCGCCACCGGCGCGGGTGTGGCGCGCTTGAGGATATTGCCGATCCGCAGCAGCAATTCGCGCGGCTCGAAAGGCTTCGCGACATAATCGTCGGCGCCAATCTGCAAGCCCTCGATACGGCTTTCCGCTTCGTGGCGCGCGGTGAGCATCACGATCGGCACGGTGGACGTGGTGCGGATGAAGCGAGCTAGATCGAAGCCGGTTTCGCCCGGCATCATCACGTCCAGAATGAGTAGATCGAAATGGAGGCCCTGCAACTTGGCACGCGCGTCGGCAGCGCTCATCGCCGTGGTGACGCGATAGCCTTCGCCGGCGAGAAAGCGGGACAGTAGATCGCGGATCCGGCGGTCATCGTCGACCAACAGCAAATGCGGTGCGTCGTCGGCAGGTTGGATCGGCGGTCGAGCCATGGTTGAAACCGTTGTCATTGGTCCCGCGTCTCGGGACGATGATGATCCAGCAAGCGTTCCAGCACCTTGTCCGAGTCCTCGCGATCGATCATGCCGCGCAGAAACTGGCTGACGGCCGCCGCATCCGATGCATCGAGGCCCCTCATCGCCCGCGTGATCCGATCGGTCTGCAATCCGGCCAGCTTGGCGATAAGCGCCTCACCCTTGGCAGTGGCGAACAACAGACGCTGCCGCCGATCCTGATCGCCGGCGCGCTGCACGATATACCCTTCCTCGAGCAATTGCTTGAGGACTCGCCCCAACGACTGCTTGGTAATGCGAAGTACCCCGAGCAGATCGGCGACGGTGAGACCCGGATAGCGATGCACGAAATGCACGACGCGGTGATGGGCGCGGCCGAAGCCGAACGCCTCCAGCACGTGATCGGCATCGCCGACGAAATCGCGATAGGCAAAGAACAACAGCTCGATGATGTCCCAGCGCAGCGGCGGTCCCTCACTCCCCGTCGCCGCACCGTCGTCCGGCCGGGCATCCGCGGCTGCGGCGGCAGCTTTGGCCTTCGCAAAATTTATGTCAGGCATGTTGACGTATCTTGGTCTCAATGTTACAAAAAGGACGATGGGGACGAAATATTAGATCGTTTTTGTCCCCTTCATGGCTCTAAGGTTGCGCGGCCTATATTTACCGCCGACGCCAGGGTCGAATTTCTCTACTACCCGATTGTCGGCCCACGGCCCGGCAGACATAAAACATACTGGAGTTCGTCCGTTCCGCAAAAGTTGAAAGCCGCTTGGCCGATGGAATGGGCATAAAGTTGACGACAATCCGACCAGGCGCCTTCGCGCACGTCGCTAGATCCGGGAGATGATCCATGGGAGTTTCGTTCGATAAGGCCGATGGCTCGCTCTGGTTGAAGTTCGACATCCAGCCGATGGCGAATCCGACATCCGATGCCGACCGCACCGCCAGGCTCAAGGATCCGGGCTTCGGCCGCGTGTTCACCGATCACATGGCCATCGTCCGCTACAGCGCGGACAAGGGTTGGCACAGCGCGCGCGTCGAATCCCGCGCCAACTTCGCGCTCGATCCGGCAACCGCGGTGCTGCACTATGCGCAGGAAATCTTCGAAGGGCTGAAAGCCTATCGGCGCGACGACGGCGGCGTGAACCTGTTCCGCCCCGATGCCAATGCGAAACGCTTCCGCAATTCGGCCGACCGCATGGCGATGGCGCCGGTGCCGGAGGCGGTGTTCATCGAGGCGGTCGAGCAACTGGTGCAGATCGACCGCGCGTGGATTCCGGGCGGCGAAGGCAGCCTCTACATCCGCCCCTTCATGATCGCCAACGAGATCTTCCTCGGTGTGAAGCCATCGGCGGAGTATATCTTCGCGGTGATCGCCTCGCCGGTCGGCTCCTATTTCAAGGGTGGCCCCGCGCCGGTTTCGATCTGGGTCTCGGAGAATTACACCCGCGCCGCCGTCGGCGGTACCGGGGCCGTCAAGTGCGGTGGCAATTACGCCGCATCCTTGCGCGCGCAGGCCGAGGCCATCGATCACGGCTGCGATCAGGTGGTGTTCCTCGACGCGGTCGAGCATCGCTATGTTGAAGAACTCGGCGGTATGAACGTGTTCTTCGTGTTCGACGACGGCTCGCTGCTGACACCGCCGCTCGGCACCATCCTGCCCGGCATCACCCGCGACTCGATCATCGCGCTGGCGAAGGAATCCGGCACGCAGGTGCGCGAGGCGCCCTACACCATCGATCAGTGGCGCGCCGATGCCGCCAGCGGCAAGCTGAAGGAGGCTTTCGCTTGTGGCACCGCGGCGGTGATCTCGCCGATCGGCAAGGTGTGCTCGGCGAAGGGCGACTTCACCATCAACGGCGGCACCGCCGGCCCGGTTGCGATGGGGCTGCGCAAGAAGCTGGTGAACATCCAGTACGGCCGCGCCGCCGACACGCACAACTGGATCAAGAAGGTTCTGTAACAGGCGGCGGAGCTATTCCGCGGCCTTCGTAACCAACGCTCGCATCGCTTTATCCAGCGCGGGACCCCCGGTCCTGCGAACGGGACGGTGCGCGCATTTATTCGAAGCATTTTCGTCAACACGAACCGGAGACATCACATGGGTGTTTCATTCGACAAGATCGATGGCGTGATCTGGTACGACGGCAAACTGGTGCCGTGGGCGGATGCGAACGTGCACATCCTCACCCACGGGCTGCACTACGCAAGCTGTGTGTTCGAGGGCGAGCGGGCCTATGGCGGCGAAGTGTTCCGCAGCACCGCGCATTCCGAGCGGCTGAAAAACTCCGCGCGGATTCTCGATTTCGAGATTCCCTATTCGGTGGCCGAGATCGATGCCGCGAAGAAACTCGTGCTCGACAGCAACAAACTGACCGATGCCTATCTTCGCCCGATCGCCTGGCGCGGCTCGGAGATGATGGGCGTGTCGGCGCCGTCGAACACCATCCATCTCGCCATCGCCTGCTGGACCTGGCCGAGCTATTTCGATCCCGCCGAACGGCTGAAAGGCATCCGCGTTGCGCTCGCGGAATATCGCCGGCCCGATCCGCGCACCATTCCGGCGCTGGCGAAAGCGTCAGGGCTCTACATGATCTGCACCATCTCCAAGCACAAGGCGGAACGCGCCGGCTATGCCGATGCGATGATGCTGGACTGGGAAGGCCGCGTCGCCGAATGCACCGGCGCCAACATCTTCTTCGTCAAGGACGGTCAACTGCACACGCCGATCGCCGATTGCTTCCTCGCCGGTATCACCCGCGCCACCGTGATCGATCTCGCAAAACGCCGCGGCATCGAAGTCGTCGAACGCCGCATCATGCCGGAGGAACTGTCCAGCTTCAGCGAATGCTTCCTCACCGGCTCGGCCGCCGAAGTGACGCCGGTGGCGGAAATCGCGCGGTTGCGGTTCACGCCCGGCGCGCTGACCGCGCAACTGATGCAGGACTACGCCACCGAAGTGCAGCCGAAGCAGGCTGCGGCATAAAGCGCATCAAGCGATCGGCACCAGCTTCAACCGCGCCCGACGAGTCCAGCGACGGATCATCAGGATGGCGACGGCCACAAGCCCCGACGCCAGCCCGATCCAGATGCCGACGCCGCCGAAACCAAGCTTGAACGCGAACAACAGGCTCAATGACATGCCGAAGCCCCAATAGCCGAGGCCGGCATAAATCATCGGCACACGTGTATCGTTGAGGCCGCGCAACATGCCCGCGCCGACCACTTGCGCGCCGTCGGCGATCTGGAACACCGCCGCGCAGACCAGGAACGACACCGCAAGCGACACCACCTGCGCGTTCGCCGGATCGGCAATATCGACGAAGGCAGCAATCAGCAGTTCAGGCGCTGCGATCAGCAAAACGCTGGTGGTCGACATGAAGGCGATGGCGATGGCGAACGCGGTCCATCCGGCGCGCGTGACGCCATCGATGTCACCGGCGCCATAGGCACGGCCGACACGAACCGTCGCCGCCTGCGCCAAGCCCATCGGGACCATGAACGACACCGAAGCAATCTGAATGGCGATAGCGTGCGCGGCAATCGCCGCGGTGCCGAACTGTCCCATCAGGAACACCGCAGCATTGAACACCGTGATCTCGAATGCCAGCGCCGCGCCGATGGGCAGACCGATGCGCCACAGCGTGCCGAGACGCGGCCAGTCCGGCCGCCACCAGCGACCGAACAGCCGGTAGCGGCGGAATCGCTTGCCGAACGTCACCACCACGGCCAGTCCCACAAACAGGAACAGATTGGAGAGGCTGGTCGCCATGCCGGAGCCGCGCAGGCCCAGCGCGGGGAAGCCGAGATGACCGAAGACGAGAACCCAGTTGGCAGCGATGTTGAACAGGATCGCCGTGCCGGTGATCATCAGCGCCCACAGCGGCCGCTCCAGCGCGGCAACATAGGAGCGCAGCACGATGTAGCCGAGCGCCGGCAGCAGGCCCCACTGCAATTCATGGACGAAGGTCTGCGCCGCCGCGGCGAGTTCCGGCTCCTGGCCGAACAGCAGCAGGATCGGTTCGGTGTGCCACAGCACAAGCCAACTCGGAATCGCGATGATGACGGCCGACCACAGCCCTTGACGGAAGGTGCGGCGGACGTCGCGCACCATGTGCAGCTTGCGGCCGAGTGCATTCGCCATCATCGGCGAGGTCGCGGTAACGACGCCGATGCCGAAAATGAGAATCGCGAGATAGAGGTTGACGCCGAGCGTGCCGGCCGCAAGCGCCGCCGGGCCGACACGGCCCAACACCAGCACGTCGGTGGTGGTCAGGGCGATCTGCGCGAGATTGGTGAGGACCAGCGGCCAGCCAAGCACCAGCGTTGCCCGGAATTCTCCGAGCCAGGCGTCGCGCGTAAACGCGTTCTGGCGAGCAACGAAAAGCATGGCGATACGATCATCAAGGCGGCGGCGTGGTTGATATGACAGTGCGAAGACACAGTCGAAAGACAATGAAAGCGAAAGACAATGAAACCTCCGGCGGCATCGCCGGAGGTTTCATTTGTCGTTCGCTGGATGGACTTATTTAGGCGCGCGACGGTGATTTGGCCAGAGCCCGCGACGCAGGGCGGCCATGCCTGCGGCAAAGTGAGACGGGATAAACGTCATGGCCGGATTATCCCGGCTATGACAAAGGTAAAGTCGACACCACAAAGCGAAAGCGATCAAACCCTCACGCGAGCGTCGCAAGCGTGGCGGCGTCGATCCAGAACACTTCGCCCTCGGAGTCCTCGGTGTCGAGCCAGAGCATCGGCAATTCGGGATAGGCTGCTTCCAGCGCCTCGCGACAGCGGCCAATCTCGCAGAGTAGGCCGCCGTGCGGCGTCAGATGCCACGCGGCTTGCCGCAGGATGCGATGCACGATGTCGAGGCCGTCATCGCCGCCGTCGAACGCCATCTTCGGCTCAAAGCGGCACTCGCGCGGCAAGTCGGCCATGCCCTGCGCGTCGACATAGGGCGGATTACTGATGATGAGGTCGTAGCGCGCATCGCCCAGTGGTGCGAACAGGTCGCCGTCGTGGAGCGCGATGCGATCCGTGAGTCCGTAGTCGGCGACGTTACGTGCGGCGACCTTCAGCGCATCTTTCGACAGATCGACCGCATCGATCCGCGCATTGGGGAAGTGCCGACTCGCCAGAATCGCGAGGCAGCCTGACCCGGTGCAGAGGTCGAGCACGCTTTCCACCGCACCGAGATCGTCGATCAGCGCGCCGCCGTCCATTTCGTCCGATCCGGAGAAATGCGAGTCGAGCAATTCGCCGATGAAGGAGCGCGGCACGATCACGCGTTCGTCGACGTAGAACGGCAAGCCACGCATGTAGATCTTGTTGACCAGATACGCGGTCGGCTTTCGGGTCGTGACCCGCGCCTCGATCAGGTCGAGCAGCTT
>JBARXT010000011.1:0-2591 GCA_049647485.1 Xanthobacteraceae bacterium | reverse complement strand
GCGTCATGCGGCCGCGCGCCCGCAGCAGCAGCGCGACCACGATCACCACGTTGACGGCAATCCATGCGATGCCATTGAGGAATGCGGCGGCATATGAGCCGGTCGCATCGAAGATGACACCGGAGATCCAGCCTCCGAGCGACATGCCGACCACTGAGGCCAGGATGACGATGCCGACGCGGGTGGCGGCCTCCTGCGCCGGCATCGATTCACGGATGATGATGGCGTAGCTCGGCACAATGCCTCCCTGGAACAGACCGAACAGCGCCGAAATCACGAACAGCGAACTCAGGCTGTCGAAGAACAGAAACAGCATTAGTGCGGTGCCCTGCGCGATCGAGCCGATCAGCAACGTCCGCAAGCCGCCGATGCGATCGGCGAGAAATCCCGAACCAATGCGGCTGACGATGCCGAAGCCGAGCATCAGGGACAGCATTTCCGCGCCGCGCGCCGCGCCATAGCCGAGGTCGCCGCAATAGGCGACGATATGCACCTGCGGCATCGACATCGCCACGCAGCAGGCAACACCGGCGATGCCGAGAATCGCCGTCAACGCATTGTTGCCGAGCCGCAGGTCGATGCGCGGCGGTGGGGCGTCGACATGCGTGTGCCGCGTCGCGCCGTCCATCTGGCTGCGCAGCACCAGCGTTACGAGCGTCATCGCGATCGCAACGAAGATGCCGACCGCGATATGCGTCGGCCGCCATCCAAACGACTGGATTCCCCAATTGAAGATCGGCGGCCAGATCGCGCCGCCGACATAGTTGCCGCTGGCGGCGATGGTGACGGCGAGCCCGCGATAGCGGTCGAACCAGTGCGAGGCTTCGGTCATCAGCGGTCCGAACGTGGCGGACGAACCGAGCCCGATCAACAGATGCAGCACGATCACCTGCCATAGCGCCGTCGCATAGCCGATGCCGACGTAACCCAGTCCCATCGCGGCGATACCGATGCCGATGGCAGTGACGATGCCGAACCGGTCCATGATCTTGCCGGTGCCGACGCCGCCCAATCCGAAGCCCAGCATCACCATGGTGAAGGCCAGCGAGGCCGCGCCGCGCGAGGCGCCGAACTCCACCTGAACCACCGGCAGCGCCACCACCACCGACCACATGCCGACGCTGCCGATCGAGCCGATCAGCACGGCAATGGCGAGCCGAATCCAAGCCTGACGGGAATCGGGGATGAATTTGCTCGAATCAAGCGCCGCGCTGGAACTTTGTGCCATAGCGCAACTTCGTCGGCCCGCCTCAACCGGTCAAGCGATCCCGCACGCATTCGAGACATGCGCGTTCATCAGCACGAAACATGAACACAACAAGATCGCGTCCGTCGCAGCGACGCCAGGACGCGGTGGACGACAAGCTCAAACGCCGCCGGTTAACGCTTTGCTAACCATACACCGGGCAAATTTTGCCTACACGCGTGAAGTCGAGTGTCGTGATTTCGCAGCCGGGGGCAGCCCGTGGATGCAAGTGCGGTACCTCACTTTCGACCCGGCGGCCCTGCGGCCGCCGCACAGACGTTTGCCGCGCGCGGGCGGCAGGCGAGAGGGGACACCGCGAAGATGACCGATACGACCCTGGGCCAAGGCGCGGACAAGCCGGCGACGCGGCTGCCGAGCATCGGCGATCTCGCCACCATGCTGAAGCGCGGCGACCTCGCGCTCGCCATCGGTGTTCTCACCATTCTCGTCGTGCTGATCCTGCCGTTGCCGGCGGTGGTGCTGGACCTGTTTCTCGCGATCTCGATCACGCTGTCGATCCTGATCCTGATGACGGCGCTGTTCATCCAGGCGCCGCTGGAATTCTCGGCGTTCCCGACCATCCTGCTGATCTCGACGATGCTGCGGCTGTCGCTGAACCTCGCCTCGACACGGCTGATCCTGACCCACGGTCACGAGGGCACCGCCGCCGCCGGCCACGTCATCGAAGCGTTCGGCAACTTCGTGATGAGCGGCAACTTCGTCATCGGCATCATCGTGTTCGCTATCCTGGTGATCGTGAACTTCGTCGTTATCACCAAGGGCTCGGGCCGCATCGCCGAAGTCGCGGCGCGCTTCCACCTCGACGCCATGCCGGGCAAGCAGATGGCGATCGACGCCGATCTCTCCGCCGGCCTGATCGACGAGAAGTCCGCCAAGGAGCGGCGCAAGACGCTGGAAGACGAAAGCGGCTTCTTCGGCGCCATGGACGGCGCCTCGAAATTCGTGCGCGGCGACGCCATCGCCGGCCTGCTGGTGGTGTTCATCAACATCATCGGCGGCATCATCATCGGCGTCGCGCAACAGGGGCTCGGCTTCGCCGAGGCCGCGCGCTCCTACACGCTGCTGACCGTCGGCGACGGCCTGGTGACGCAGGTGCCGGCGCTGATCGTCTCCACCGCCGCCGGCCTGCTGGTGTCGAAGGCCGGCGTCTCCGGCGCGGCGGACAAGGCGCTGATGAAGCAGCTGTCCGGCTATCCGCAGGCGCTCGGCATGTCGGCGGCGGTGATGCTATTGCTCGCGGCGCTGCCCGGCATTCCGATGATCCCGTTCCTTGCGCTCGGCAGCGGCGCGGCCGCGCTGGCCTGGACCTCGCGCAAACGCAAGC
>JBARXT010000010.1:0-6669 GCA_049647485.1 Xanthobacteraceae bacterium | reverse complement strand
GCTCATCTCGAGCACGATCATCCCGGCATCTCCATCGCCGTCACAACCGTGGGATCGCGAGATGTCGCCGATATGGTCAGCCGCCACGAAGTTGATCTCGGTTTCGTCTTCGGTCGCGCTCCGCGCCGAGACCTCATCGAACTGGCGCGAATGCGGCAGCCTTTGTGCGTAATGGTTGGACCGCATCATAACCTCGCGCACAAAGAGTATTGCACGGTAAGAGAGCTTGCAGGATTGCGCGTGGTTCTCCCCGATCCCTCATTTGGCATCCGACAGGAGATTGATCGGGCCAGCGCGCAAGCGAACATTGAACTCGAATTATGCACCGAGACAAATTCATTGGCGTTCGCACGTGCGACCGTCGCAAAAACAGGACTTGCAACCTTCCTGCCGCGAGAGGCGGCAATTCCCGAACTAATGGCCGAAACGCTGATCGCCATTCCACTTAGAGACAAGCGACTTGAAGCAACGCAAGTGACGTTGGTACAACTCGCCTCGCGGAGCGTGTCGCCCGCAGCAACACATATTGCGCAGCTGCTCATCGCCAGTATGAAGGACCGCAGCGACTAACACGCGGATGAACTATTCATTCTCTCGATACTGGCTTCCCAATTGAGAAATTCGCCTATTCTTGACCATCCAGAATCCGTTCCTCTTGCACGCCGTTTGGTGCACTCACGTTGAATCATCCACCGGATGCATCGCGAACATGTCTGATGGCCACAAGAACAAAGTTGGCTTATTGAAAACGCCGTCAAGTCCGTCATCCACGACGTTTCGAGACGACCGCGGGATTTCGGCTGATAACGCTGGCAATTCTCGACATCGTTTTTCAATGCCGATTGTCTGAGATACGGCTCAAGTTTCGGAGACGCGCCATCAGTCGAGGTTCGAGTTGCTCGGCAATGCGGCGGGCTGCAGCGCCGTCCAGCCCGTGGCAATGCGCCTTGAATACTGCTCTTAAGGCTGCCGGAGTTCGGCGCGCGGAGCGCCGCGACGACGTTGGTTTATACGCCGTCGTCGACGATAGGTGAAGATGCTGGTGCAGCAACTCACGGCAACTCCAAGAATGAACTTCCAACCGTCTGTAAGAGAATCTCAACTGGATTTGCGTAGTTGATTTTCAGTTGCGGTTTTTGGGGCTGATTCCATTGCATGTCGTCGAACTTTTTGCCGGTGCGGGCGGGATGTCGCTTGGACTTCGGCGGGCCGGTTTTGAGATCGTTGCCGCCTACGATTCCTGGGATGTCGCGGTGGACACGTATCGTCGCAACATCGGTCTTCACATCAAGCAAGTCGACTTGAAGGATATTTTCGCGGTCGGGCTGGAACTGGCGTCAATCGGGCCAGATATGATCGTCGGAGGCCCACCCTGTCAGGATTTTTCCGCGGTGGGAATGCGATCCGAGGGTGAGCGGGCCGCCATGACCAATGCCTTTGCGATGCTCGCCTGCATCGCAAGGCCGCAGTGGCTCCTGATGGAAAACGTACCCTTGGTGCAAAGGTCGCGATGTTGGGCGGACGCACGCGGAATGCTGGTGCGTGCAGGGTATGGTCTGACGGAGATCAAGGTTGATGCGAGCTATTTCAACGTCCCGCAGCGACGCAAACGTCTCATTGTTGTCGGTCGGCTGGGTGAACAGAACGGCTTTCTGAATTCTGCGCTGGCTGAGGCGCAGTCCCTCGAGCGGATGTCGTTGAGGGAGATCTTGACCGATCATCCCGAAGATGTCGCCTTGGACAAGACTGGATTCTTCTTCACGCGTCCGTATCGCGACGGCCGCGGGGTTTTTTCAATCGACGAACCGACGCCGTCGATTATTCGCACGACACGAGAGAAACCGCGGCCAAAGTATCTGTCACGTCCCCACCCTGCGGATCCCCTCGTTGCAACCGATGCAGCGCTTCTTACCCAACGCCAGGTCGCGCGAATCCAGGGCTTTCCGGATTGGTGGGATTGGTCCGGCGCATCGGTGCGGGATATCGATCAAATGATTGCGAATGCGGTCCCTGCCCCGCTGGCCGAAACGATCGGACGCGTGATCCTCGCCCGTCAGGCAGGAGCTTCCATTCCGGCACTGCTGGGACGATTCGGTCAATGGCTGCGGCGACGCGGTCTTTCCAAAGCGGCCGTGCGCAATGTCAAATCCCGCGTCAATCGCGGGAGGCGATTGCTGGGCGGCCGTACGTTCCAGAGCGCGATGCTGGAAATCGCCGCGCTGGAGGAAGTCGAGGAGTTCACCAAACTCAGGATCGGCACGCGCTCGGACGTGCGGTCGGCTTTGAAACTCTATCGGCAATGGCAGGTTGAAACGGTCAAACGACCGTCGCGGTCAGATCCCGAGATTGTCGTACCGATGGCGATGGCCGCGTAGAGCAACATAACGCGGGGGCATCACGCCTGAGCGCACCGGTTCGGACACGACGAAGCATGGCTTCCGGTCATCGGCATCCTCACGGACGGGCGCTACGCGGTCATGCCTCCCCAAAGGAAAGCACTGATCGATGAGGCGAAATTGAGCCAGGCTTTCGGGATGAGGATTTTCGCCAGTTGCCTTCAGATGATTTTGGCCCCTACCCGCCCGCCACCGGCGGCCAGGTGGTCAGCACCATTTCGGCGATTTTCTTCAGATCTTCGCGCGTGGTGCCGCCGACGGCCTGCACCGCAATACCCTGCATCATGGTCGCGATATAGCGCGCGAGCGCGGCAGTGTCCGCCGTCGTGGGCAGATCGCCCTCTGTCTTCGCCTGGTCGAGCCGCAGCCGCAGGTCTTCCTCCCACGCGGCCCGGCGCGTGCGCAATTCCTGCTTGATCGAGTCTGCCGCTTCACCGCAGGTCAGCGCGCCATTGATTGAGAGACAGCCCGCTGGACACTCCGGATCCGTCACCGCGTCCACTTCGCCATAAAGCAGGTTCTCGACCACCGCGCGCGCCGTCGGTTGCTGCAGCGCCAGCCTGGCGTATCCCGCCGGACCGTCGAGGTATGTATCGAACGCCTTGCGGAACAACTCTTCCTTGTTGCCGAACGCAGCATAGAGCGACGGCTTGGTGATGCCCATGGCTTCCGTCAGGTCCGCCATCGACGCCCCCTCGTACCCCTTCTCCCAGAAGACGTGCAGAGCATTCTCCAGAGCCTGATCGAGATCGAATTCGCGGGGACGGCCCAGCGCCATGATCGGTCACCTCAACTTTTGTACTAATCGTTAGATATGTCCCTTGACGATGAAAGTCCAAGCCCTATCTGTACCGACCGTTATAGAAATTTGCGACGCAACATGATACGCTCAGAGAAATTGGCCGGGACTCACGGAAACGACCTGCCAACATTACTCTAAGCCATTGTTCCTGCGTCGTAAACACACCTCAATCCGACGTCGGCTGCGAAGCAGGGGCATGTCATGAAAACTCTGTCTATTACCAAACCACTTGTTGCCGCTGCTTTCGGATTGCTCGTTCTGGCCGGCGTCGGAGCGCTGGTCTGGACCGGGAACAATCGGGCACAGGCCGACGCCAGCGCGGCGGTCCCCCCTGCGGCCACCCCGGTCTCCGTGGCAGACGTGCAGGAGCGAGAAACCATGATCTGGGACGAGTTTTCCGGGCGCCTCGAAGCAGTCGAGCAGGTCGAGGTCCGTTCGCGGGTCGCGGGTGCTATTCAGGAAATCCGGTTCCGCGAAGGCGCGCTGGTGCACAGAAACGATGTGCTCCTGGTGATCGATCCAGCGCTCTATGCCGCCGAGGTCGCGCGCGCGGAAGCGCAGGTGGCCGCGGCGCAGGCCAGGCTGGTGTTCGCCAAAAGCGATTTCGAGCGTGGTCGGCAACTGACCGGCTCACAGGCCATCTCGCAGCGCGACCAGGACAACCGCATCAACGCCTATCGCGAAGCGGAAGCCAACCTCAAGGCCGCACAGGCCACCCTGCACACTGCACAACTCAATCTTGGCTACACCGAAGTCCGTGCCCCCGTGACCGGCCGTGTCGGCAAGCGCGAAATCACCGTCGGCAACCTGATCGCCGCCGGTCCCGGTTCACCGCTGTTGACCACCATCGTCTCGACCTCGCCGATCTATGCCTCGTTCAATGCCGACGAACAGATTGTTCTGCACGCGCTGAATGCGCTGGGCGACGACACCAGCGCGTCGAAGACCGGCCGCATCCCGGTCCGGATGGGCACATCGACCACTGACGGCCTGCCGTTCGAAGGCCACATGCAGTTGATCGACAATCAGGTCGATCCGCGCAGCGGCACCGTTCGCGTCCGCGCCGTGTTCGATAACAGGGACGGTCACCTGATCCCCGGACAGTTCGTCCGCCTGCAGATGGGCCAGCCGAAGAGCGAACGCGCCGTGATGGTCAATGAGCGCGCCGTCGGCACCGACCAAAACAAGAAGTACGTGATGGTGGTGAACAAGGACAACAAGGCGGAGTACCGCGAAGTGACGCTTGGCGCCTCGGTCGATGGTCTCCGCAAGGTCACCTCCGGGCTGAATCCCGGCGAGCAGATCGTGGTGACGGGCTTGCAGCGCGTGCGTCCCGGCGCGGCCGTCGCTCCACAGGTCGTGGCGATGGACGCGAATTGAAGGACGGAAGTCAAAGCATCGACCGCATTGCGCGCCCTCACCCCGAGGGGCCGTAGCGAAGCCGCGGCCTCGAAGGACGGTGGCGATCTGCCTGGTCATCCTTTGAGGCTCGCAATAGCGAGCACCTCAGGACGACGGAACAGCATGTTCGCCACCGGCCAGAGGTCGCTCGGGAAAAGCGCCGCAACAGGACCAAAGAGACATCGCCATGAATATCTCCAGATTTTTCATCGACCGGCCGATTTTCGCGGGCGTGCTGTCGGCGCTGATCTTCCTCGCGGGCTTGCTGTCCCTCCCGGCCCTGCCGATCTCCGAATATCCGGAAGTGGCGCCGCCGATCGTCACCGTGCGCGCGATGTATCCCGGCGCCAACCCGAAGGTCATCGCGGAATCGGTGGCGACGCCGATCGAGGAACAGATCAATGGCGTCGAGAACATGCTCTACATGAGCAGCCAGGCGACCACCGACGGCACCATGACGCTGAACGTCACTTTCCGCCTCGGCACCGACCCAGACAAGGCGCAGCAGATGGTGCAGAATCGCGTCTCGCAGGCCGAGCCGCGCCTGCCGGAAGTGACGCGCCAACTCGGCATCACCACCGTCAAAAGCTCCCCGGACATTACCCTCGTCGTGCATCTGCTGTCGCCGAACGACCGCTACGACATGACCTACCTGCGGAACTATGGCGTGCTCAACGTCAAGGACCGCCTCGCGCGCATCCAGGGCGTCGGGCAGGTCATCATCTGGGGCGCGGGCGACTATTCGATGCGCGTGTGGCTCGATCCGCAGAAGGTCGCCGAGCGCGGCCTGTCGCCGGGCGATGTCGTGCGCGAGATCCGCGCGCAGAACGTCGAGGCCGCCACCGGCACCGTCGGCGCCTCGCCGACCGTGCCCGATATCAGCCTCCAGCTTCCCGTCAACGCGCAAGGCCGTCTCACCACTGAAGACGAGTTCGGGGACATCGTCGTGAAAACCGGCCAGAACGGCGAGATCACGCGCCTGCGCGACGTCGCCCGCATCGAACTCGGCGCATCGGAATACGCGTTACGCTCACTGCTCGACAACAAATCCGCGGTCGGCATCGGCGTATTCCAGTCCCCCGGCTCCAACGCGCTGAACATTGCGCGCGATGTTCACGCGGCGATGGCCGACATCAAACAGAACATGCCCGACGGCGTGGACTATCGCATCGCCTACGATCCGACGCGATTTGTGCGCGCCTCGATCGAGGCCGTGGTGCATACCCTGCTGGAAGCCGTCGCGCTGGTGGTGCTGGTGGTGATCCTGTTCCTGCAGACTTGGCGCGCCTCGATCATCCCGCTGGTCGCGGTGCCGGTGTCCGTGGTCGGCACCTTCGCCGTCATGTTCCTGCTCGGCTCCTCGATCAATGCGCTCAGCCTGTTCGGCCTGGTGCTGGCCATCGGCATCGTGGTCGACGATGCCATCGTCGTGGTCGAAAACGTCGAACGCAACATCGCAGACGGGCTGACACCACGCGAGGCAACCTACCGCGCCATGCGCGAAGTGTCTGGCCCGATCATCGCGATTGCGCTGGTCCTGCTGGCGGTGTTCGTGCCGCTGGCCTTCATCAGCGGCCTCACCGGTCAGTTCTACAAGCAGTTCGCCATGACGATCGCAATCTCCACCGTAATCTCCGCGGTCAACTCGCTGACACTGTCGCCGGCGCTCGCAGCCTTGCTGCTCAAGGGCCATGATGAGCCGAAAGACGCTCTCAGCCGCGTCATCGACAAGCTGTTCGGCTGGTTCTTTCGACGATTCAACAAGGCCTTCAATCGCGGGTCGAACGCCTATAGCGACGGTGTCAAGCGCGTGATCTCGCGCAAGGCGGTCGTGATGGGCGTCTATGTCGCGCTACTCGGGATCACCTTCGGTCTGTTCAAAACGGTGCCCGGCGGCTTCGTGCCCGGGCAGGACAAGCAATACTTGATCGGCTTCGCCCAGCTTCAGGACGGCGCAACGCTGGACCGCACCGAGGACGTGATCCGGCGCATGACCGAGATCGCGAAGAAGCAGCCCGGCGTTGAAAACGCGGTGGCGTTCCCCGGCCTGTCGATCAACGGCTTCACCAA
>JBARXT010000009.1:0-11803 GCA_049647485.1 Xanthobacteraceae bacterium | reverse complement strand
GATCGAAATATAAAGCTGCTCGGGACTCACTCCCTTGCGAAACAAGCCGTCGCGGACGCCCTGCGTCAACGTTTTCGAGAAGATGCGAAGCAACGGTGTGCGGATATCAGCAAAGTGCGCGAGGTTGCGCACATGAGCGGCGTCGTTACGATTCTCGTCGTTGAGGATTACGACCAGGTCCGGATGCGATTCGAGATAGTCGAACCAACTCTGGATCAGCTTTCGAATTGCCTTGTCGGGGCTGAGCCCGTCAAGGCTGAACGTCCGCTCGTACTGCAGGATTTCATCGTATACCCACTCGAGAACGGCAAAATAGATCGCGTCCTTGTCGCCGAAGTAATGGTAGACCAGTTGCTTGTTGACGCCGGCCTGAGCTGCGATTTCATCGACCCGCGCTCCGGCCAGTCCATTGCGTGCGAACTCCCGGCGTGCTGCGATCAGCAATTTGCGGCGAGTGTTCACGGGGTCGCGTCGGCGGGGCACCGCGCAGGGTTCGTTCAAGGTGAATTCGACCATTTCCCAACCAGGCAATTCGCGATGAGAACAACGAAAACGGATCGGCTGCGACAGAAAGATTGATCTGCAATCAATGTTATATACGGAGAATCGATGTGGCCATCCAAAATTGTGGCATTTTTAGTCAAAGGATAGCTGAGATCGTAACTATGGAAGCAAGCCTCGCCAATAGTGGCGGTGCTTGCGTCATTGTTTTTCGGCGTAGCGTATTCAGGCGAGGCGCTTACTACGTTCGTTTGAGCGGATAGTCCGGTGGAAAAGCTCAGACGCGAACGGGATTGCGAACACGGCCTGTATCGCCAAAAACACGCAGATAGCGCGCGGTTTCGGCGGCATCGCCGGTGGCTTTTTCGGGATTGTCGGATAGCTTGACGGCGGGGCGCCCGTTCACCGACGTCACCTTGCAAACGATTGAAATCGGATCGAGGTCCGTGGTTGGATCGGGGGCGCAGCCGACGAAGTCGTTGGTCAGGTTGGTGCCCCAGCCGAAGCTGACGCGGACCCGGCCGGCGAAATGATGATACGCTTCCTCGATGGAGGCGGTATCCATTCCGTCGGAGAACACCAGCAATTTTTCGCGGGGATCGCGGCCCTTCGCCTTCCACCACGCGATGATTTCTTCGCCTGCCTGGATCGGCGGTGCGCTGTCGGGACGGAAGCCGGTCCAGTCGGCGACCCAGTCCGGCGCATCCCGCAGGAATGCTCTGGTGCCGAATGCATCGGGAAGGGCGATGAGGAGATTACCGCCGTAGGTATGGCGCCACTGATCGAGAATGCGATAGGGCGCCCATCGCAGTTCAGTATCGTCATTGGCAAGCGCGGCCGCGACCATTGGCAGTTCATGGGCGTTGGTGCCGATCGCTTCCAGATCGCTATCCATGGCCAGCAACACATTCGAGGTCCCGGTAAAGGCCGGTCCGAGGCCTTCCTTGACGGCTTCGACGCACCAGCGCTGCCACAGGAAGCCGTGGCGCCGACGTGTGCCGAAGTCCGACAACCGCAGACCTTCAAGTTTCTTGAGCCGTTCGACCTTGGTCCATAGCTTGGCTTTGGCGCGCGCATAAAGGACGTCAAGGGCAAACCGGCCTTGCCCTTTCATGGCCTGCCGCGATCGCAACTCGTTCAAGATGGCGAGCGCGGGAATTTCCCACATGGTGGTGTAGGCCCACGGACCGTGGAAATGCAGCTCGTACTGCCCGTCGACTTTGCGCAATTCGTACTCGGGCAAGCGGAAGTCGCCGAGCCAGCGAATGAACTCCGGCGAGAACATCTGGGTTTTGCCGTAGAACGTATTACCGGCAAGCCAGATCAACTCTTTCTTGCTGAAGCGGATCGTGCGGGCATGATCGAGTTGCGACCGCAGCTCGCCCTCATCGATGACTTCGGCAAGACGGACATGACGACTGCGGTTGATGACTGAAAAAGTGACGTGCTCGTCCGGGTAAAACTCCCGGATCATCTGCATCATCAGCAGTTTATAGAAATCGGTATCGAGCAGGCTACGGATGATGGGATCCAGTCGCCAGCCGTGATCGTAAGTTCGCGTCGCGATGTCTGTGACAGCCATGCGGGAACTTATAGCCTAGCCCCTGACGACCGCCTAGCCGCCTGGCGCCGTGAAACCTATGCAGTAGAGCAGTCGGCATATGCACCGCCAGCCCGGCGCGGGATCCCTGCCGGCACTGGCGGTATATGGTTGTGACGGCCGGCATTGGGCGCCGGCCGCGGTCGCCCAATGCCGGACGATCAATTCGGAAGCTTGATGAAGTTGGGATACTTCATTTTACCTTCCGCGACCTTCTTCGGCCAGACGGTGACCTGCTTGCCGTTCTGCCATTGGAAGACCAGGCCGTTGACCGCGTCGGGGCCGTAGACCAGGCCGTGGGTGAATTTATCGGTGCGGCCGTAGAATTTGACCGTGCCGATGGTGCCCTCGTAGTTGGTCTTTTCCATCTCGGCGACCATCTTGTCGGGATCGGTTCCTCCCGCGCGCTGGATCGCCTCGGCGATGATGTAGACCTCGTCATAGGCGGTATAGCCGGTATATGCGGGTGATTTGCCGAACTTCTTCTTGAAAGCCTCGGCGAACGGTTTGGTTTTCGGCGTCACCGCGACGTTCTCGGTCGCGACGGCCAGCGACGGGATGCCGTCGGCCGCGCCATTGGTATCGGCCCAGAAAGTCGGGCTCAGGGCCTGCGCGCTGATGCCGAACATCGGGATCGGCACCTGCTGGTTCTTCCATTGCACGGTCGGCTGCACGCCGACGTGGGAGATACCGGTGATGATGACATCCGGCTTTTGCGCTTCGATCTTGTTGAAGATCGGCGTGAAGTCGGTGGTGTCCGGCGAGAAGCGGATATGATCGGTGACCTTCAGTCCGATTTTCGGCAGGCATTCCTCGTAACCGACGTCGAGCGGCTTGGTCCAGGCGGCGTCCTCGCTCATGATCGCGGCGGTCTTCATCTTCAAACCGTCGACCAGCAGTTCCTTCGCCGCATCACAGACGGCCTGGGCCTGAGCTGCGGAGGTCAGATAACCGTGGAAGGTGTACTTGTTCTTATCGTAGTCGTCGTGGATCGGGCGCGTGATTTCGTTGCTCGCCGCGCCGGGCGTGATGAGCGGCACCTTGAGTCGCGCCGCCCAGGGCTCCAGCGCGAGCACGACTTCGCTGATATAACTCGCAATCACCGCGCTGACCTTGTCCTCGGAGACGGCGCGCTGGAAAGCTCGCACGGAATCGGCGGACGAACTCTTGTTGTCGTAAGTGACGATCTCGATCTTGCGGCCGTTGACGCCGCCCTTGGCGTTGATCTCGTCGGCCGCGATCTGCGCGCCGCCCGGTGTAGCCGCACCGGCAATCGACTGCACTTCCGCGATAACTCCGATCTTGATCGGGCCGTTGGCCTGCGCCAGGGCAGTGGTGCTGGATGCGGCAACCAGCGAGCCGGCCACAAGCGCTCCGGCAAATGCCAACGATCTGGCGCGGGAGCCGACCGTCAGGTTCAGTATAGAAGGCTTCATTGAGCATTTCTCCCTGTCTGGACCGCTTGATTTGCGGCCTCGCTCCAAACTCAACACAATGAATTGCGTGAATCAACGCGCCTTTGCCCGAAGTCGCGAATGGCTGCCGTGCATATCCGCATCGCCGTCGTTCCACTTCGCGGTAAGTGGCGTTGTGAAAGCCGCCAGCGGCTCGTACGGAGAATTTCCGCGGTTTCAACGTCGGCCGAACGCGTTATAACGACACAAGCCGCGCTGCATCCGCAGGGATGGCCATATTGCGGTCATGCCTCGATGCTCCAAGCCATGAACCCGACAGAGCGATATATCCATGTCACTTGTGCCGTTCGACCGTAAAATAGGTGTGCGAATGCTTTCGATAGCCGTGCTTACGGTATCGGGCCTGAGCCTCGCCGGCTGTGCGAATGTCGGCGATGGCTTCGTGTCGGGAGCATTTGTCGATCCGGCGAAGTATGATCTCTTCGATTGCGCGCAACTGGAAGCAGAGCGCAAGAAGCTCGAAGCGAGCGCTGCAGAGTTGCAGGGCTATATCGACAAGGCGCGGACTGGTACCGCGGGCACGGTGGTCGGTGAGGTTGCTTATCGCAACGACTACATTTCCACGCGCGCCTCGCTGAAACTCGCCAATGAGGCCTGGGAGCGCGGCAAATGCAGTGCGACGCCGCCACCCGTGGCGCCGGTGCCAAATAGCGGCGCGGGACGTCCTGGTCGTTGATGGCACCGACGCGGTTAGGTCAGACGCGCCAGTCGTAGATCCAGTTCTGACGCGCCAACAGGCGGTGGCCGCCCAGCAATCTCATTGTGATGTCACGTGCGGCGGCGACGGGGCCGGCGAGGTGATAGATGCGTCCGTTCTGATGGGTTAGACTCTGGACCCGCGCGACACGCTCGCGACGCAAGCTCGCATAGCGCTTGAGTGCCGAAGGAATGTTGCTGCTTCCCTCGTCGAGACATCGGGCGAGCACGGCGGCATCTTCAATGGCCATTCCGGCGCCCTGCGCAGCGAAGGGCAACATGGCATGCACCGCATCGCCAAGCAGCGCAGTGCGGTCGTTTGTCCATGACGTAGAGGCCGGAAGGGTGAACAGCGCCCATTTGCGCCACTGCGCGACGGAGGTCATGATAGCGCGTGCCGGTTCGGACCAATGGGATGCGGTGAAGGCAGCTCCAGCCTCGGCGGCGGTTGCGGGGACGCTCCAGCCCTGATCGTGCCATTGTCCTGAACTGATCGCGACGACATTGGTTTGCTGTCCGTGCGCCATTGGATAAGTGACCAAATGTGCGTTGCTCCCCATCCAAAGCTGAACGCGGGGCGTTTCTGACCGATCGAGAGGGAGGCGCGTTTCGATGGTGCCGCGCCATGCGATCAATCCCGTAAACCGCGGTTGCACGGTTGGATCGAGTTGTCGGCGTACCGTCGACCAGAGACCGTCCGCGCCGATCAGTGCCGCCGCAATCCGGCGTTGCGGTGTCGTGCCTTGCCGGAGATTGGCAACAATGCCGTCAGCGTCGCTCGTGAAGCTTTCGAGTTCGCAGCCGAGCTGAAGTTCGATGAGGGGATTTGCGCCGGCCCGCGCTGCGAGCGCCGCTTGCAAATCCGCGCGATGGATCACCCAATAAGGAGCCTCGGCGTCCGATCTGTCGAGTGGCAGGCGAACCAACTCGACGCCGCGAGGGCCGCTCATGACGTTGACCGAGTCGGGGGCGACGGCCCGGCTGTCCAGACTCGATTTCAATCCAAGGGCGATGAGCACGCGGCTGGCATTGGGCGACAATTGTAGCCCGGCGCCTGCTTCCTCAAGACGCTCGGCCCTTTCCGCGAGGATAACTCGAAAGCCTTTGTCGGCCAGCGCAAGCGCGGCGGTCAAACCTCCGATGCCGGCGCCGGCAACGATGATCGTCGCGCGTGGCACGGCCACGGGCGGATTTAAGGGACCTTGTCCATTACCACGCATTCCGGCGGCCGCGCCGCGCCGGGCGCGAGATCGGCAGCGAAGCGATACAGCGTCGAGCAATAGGGGCAGATGATTTCGGTATCATTGCCCAGATCCAGGAACACATGCGGATGATCGAAGGGCGGGTTGGAGCCCACACACATGAACTCTCTCGACCCGATCTCGATGACCGCCACGCCTGCGTCATTGTGAAAATGGGGAACAACGTGATCGGACATCTTTCTCACCTTTGGTCGCGGACAGCCAGCCTGAACGGTCGTTGGACACAGCACTCCTCGTGGCGCCGGTCCTAGAACGGGGCGCACCATAGGAGGAGGTGTGGCTGATTCCTAGAGCGACATTGTGCCGACTGGCAGGTCTAAATTCGACACAATCCTGACGTCTTGGAGAAGCCCTTCTTTCGTCTGGCCTGTTGCGTCCGAAATGTGGCGCAAAGGACGACGGGCGGTGAGGCGTTTTGATGAAACGGTGGTGGATAGCGACGAGTCTGACAGGGGTTGCGGTATTCGCCGTGGCCAGCGTCCTGCTCTGGCCTCGCGCCGAGCGGGCCGCGACCGTCCTGGAGGCTAGGCACGATCCCGTCAGTTTGTCCGACGTCCAGCTTGATTTCATGCTGCGGAACGACCTAGGCATATTGGAGCGGGGAGCCGAAGCGGCACTCGTTGCCGGCGACGCCGATCTTGCCGGCAGTTTCGTCGACGTTGCCGCGGCCCGGAATGCGCCGCTTTCCGATGACCTTCAGGCCCGGATTGCCGACGTAGTCGCTCGGGAAAACTCCGTCGGACAACTGGCGGAGCGATTTACCGCCGGGCTTGTCACAGGACAAGCCGAGGATGGAGTCGGCTTGAGCGGCGCGATCGCGGGCGACTTGTTCGTCTTTGGAGACATCCGCGATGTCTTGCGCGAAGGCAAGCAGATGGTCATGGGAGAGGAAAGCGACCATCTCATTCTCGGTCTTGCTGTGGCCGGGCTGGCCGCGACCACCGCAACTTACGTGTCGGTCGGCGGCGCCTCGCCGGTGCGGGCCGGGCTGACGCTGGTGAAAGACGCGCGGAAGGCCGGACGCATGGGCGAGGGGCTATCGAAATGGGCGGGCCGATCGGCGCGCGATCTGGTGGATGCTCCGGCTCTGCAAAGGGCGTTGGCGGCTGGCTCACTGTCCCGTCCGAGCCAATTTGTGTCCGCAGTCAAGGCGGCGTTCCGTGCTGACAAGGCCGGCGCGTTTGTGCGTTTGGCAAAAGACGTTGGTCGTATCGGCAAGCGGGCGGGAACGCGCGGGACTTTCGACGCAATGAAACTGGCGGAGGGCCCGAAGGATATCGCGCGGGCGGCCCGTCTCGCCGAAGCCAAGGGCGGGCAGACCCGGGCGATCCTGAAACTGCTCGGGCGCGGCGCTCTGGTTCTGGCAGTGGGAGCCTTCGATCTTGCGCTTTGGCTGCTCTGGGCGATTGTCGCGTTGTTTGGTTTTGTCGTATCGATCAAGGCGACAACCGAGCGTCTCACTTTGTCCTGGTTGCAGCGGCAGAAAGCGGCGCGCTCAAAGGTATGTCAGGCGGTGATATCTGCATCGTCCGCGGTCGCATAGCCGACCTCTGGCCTCGTCCGTGACAGTTGCTTAAACAGAGCGATCTGTCGGCCTTCCGAACTTTCCTTCCTCCTGTCTCACTCAATGGATCAAAAAGATGCCGAGCTTTCATAACGGCGCCGTCGAAATCGCTTACCTCGATGAAGGAGAGGGCGATCCGATTGTCCTGGTTCACGGCTTTGCATCGAGCAAGAACGTCAACTGGGTTTATCCGACCTGGGTGTCTGAGTTGAAGAAGCACGGGCGGCGAGTGATTGCGCTCGACAATCGCGGCCACGGAGATTCGACCAAACTCTACGATCAGGAGGACTACCATCTCGGCATTATGGCCGGCGACATCGTGGGCTTGATGGATCATCTTGGCTTGGAGCGAGCCGACATGATGGGCTATTCAATGGGCTCCCGGCTGACCGGATACCTGGCGCAAAGCCAGCCGCAACGTCTCCGCTCCGCGATCTTCGGTGGCCTCGGGATCGGTATGGTCGAGGGTGGAGGACCCGGCGAGAATGTCGCAAAGGCTCTCGAGGCCGAATCCCTTGACGACGTGACCGATCCCATGGGGCGAATGTTCCGCGCTTTTGCAGACCAGACCCGCTCGGATCGGCGGGCGCTCGCTGCGTGCCTGCGAGGATCGCGAAGACTGGCGACCCGCGAGGAAGCGGCGCGTATCCGCGTTCCGTCGCTGATTGCTGTTGGCACCACCGATGAGATCGCCGGTTCGGCGCAAGCTCTTTCCGCGATTATTCCGAATTCCGAGGTGCTGGACATTCCGGGGCGCGATCATATGCGCGCGGTCGGCGATCGGGTCTACAAAGCGGGCGTGCTGGATTTCCTGTCGCGACGTCCTTGAGGAGCAGAGGCGCTGACGTCAAGGATTGACGTTGCTATCAGCGTCGGTCGGAACTGTTCGTTGCGAACGGAAGCGCTCGATCACGATCAGGACGACAAGAACCGCAATCCAGGCCATCCGGGCGCCATAGCGATCATGCGGCCCCGAGATGACGCCGCACAGAAACGCATTGCCCAGCAGCGCCAGCGCGACCGTTGCTGCAAGCACGTCGACATCGTCCAGCCGCCGCCGCCAAGCCGCACGGCCAAGCAATGCGACCAGCAGCAGCATCGAGAGCAGCGCGGCCGGGACGTGGACCCAGTTGATCGGAGTGAATTTGATGTCCCAATGCTGCTGATGGGCCGCGCGCATCGCCGTGATCTGCGCGGGAAGGTAGCGTTCGATGATGCCGTAAGTGTGCGGAATCCAGCCGTTGGTGCCTTCTCCGGTGGCGACCATACGGAGCTGCGTTGCGGTAGCCATGAGGGCGGCTTCGATCTGCCAAAGCGGATAGGCGGCCAGCGATTGCGCCGCGATGAACTCCATTTCCGGGTCCATGCCCTCGAAGCGGCCGAGCTTGTTGAAGATGCTGTCGTTGCTCCAGAGAAAATCGTCGGCCGTCGCCGGCAGCTCGTTGCGATAGGGACAGAGCTTGAGCTTGATCGTGTCGCAATGGTCGTTGAGGTAACGCGCGACAATGCCGTCCTGCATCATCCGGCCGAACGTCACGCCCGGCCCGCCCGGGGTCCACGCCAGTTGGCCGGATAACGCGTAATTGGCGGCAACCAGCAACACTGCGCTGACGGCAACCGCGAGGCTTCCCTGGGTCAGGCCGCGCGCGGTGAGATGCGGACGAAGCCATGACAACAACAGCCAGCCGGCGACACAAAGCCCGAACAGGACGCCGAAGGTCGCGCTATGGGTCGCGGCGGCAAACGCCGTGAAGGCGAACAGCGCGATCTTCTCGGCCCCCGAAAGACGATCGCCATGCGCCGCGAGCAGGAACAGCGTCAGCACCGCGAGCCCGGCGAAGATGTCGGTGATCAGCATCGATGCGAGCCATGGCAAGGCCGTTGTCAGGATGAGGATCAAAGCGATCCTGACGAGGCGGAGTGGGCGCGCCAGCCCGAGCACCCGGAGGGTGAGATGAAGCACCCAGAGCGTCACGACCGACTGGAACGCCAGATTGATCCAGAAGTACGAGTGTTCGCCGAAGTGAAGATAGAGGCCATAGACCGTGGAACGGCTGGGAACGAGATAGCCCTCATACCAGCGCGCCAGATAGCCCCCGGTATCGTATTGGAGCAGCGGATAGCCGTTCCAGAGCGCGGGAGCGATCAGCAGGACGGCAACAGCGGCTATCGCCAGCAGGCCGGCCGTGGCCCAGCGCGAGGTCGCGGATGCGCCTGCGGGCAAAATTTGCGTGTGAATGGACGTATCCCCTCTGCTCCCGGCTGGCAGGATGCTTAAATCCATCGGGTCGCCCAATCCATAATTAGTTGCAGCTCATGCAGCCGGGCCAATTGCGCCGGCCGATCCGCCAACCTATGTCCCGTCAATCTTGGTGAATTGGAGAGAATTTGCGGGCAAATCGGGGTCGTTTATCGTCTTTTCAGGCAATTTTCTGGCAAAATTCGCGCGTCCACGGTCACGTCAGGCTGCGGACAGGAGCAGCCGAGATATGTTATAGGCTGGATCACACGGAAGCATGAGAGCCGCATGGTAGTGCATCAAGTCAATCCGCAGAATGCAAAGCTGGCTGCCCTCGATCCGATCTGGGATCGTGTGCGCAACGAGGCGGAAGATATCGTCCGCCGCGAACCGGAACTGGCTGCGTTCATCTTCAGCACGGTCTTGCATCATGCCCGCCTCGAGGCGGCAGTGGTGCATCGGGTTGCCGAACGGCTCGACCATTCGGCGCTGTCGGGCGATCTGATCCGGCAGACCTTCGATGAAGCCTTGCGTGACGATCCGGACATTGGCAACGCGTTTCGCGCCGACCTCGTCGCGGTCTACGATCGCGATCCCGCGACCTCGCGGTTTATCGATCCGCTGCTCTACTTCAAGGGTTTCCATGCCATCCAAACCCACCGGTTGGCGCACTGGCTCTATCAGAAGGGCCGCAAGGATTTTGCTTATTACCTGCAAAGCCGTTCGTCTGCGGTCTTCCAGACCGACATCAATCCCGCAGCGAGAATCGGTCGCGGGATTTTCCTCGATCATGCGACCGGATTCGTCGTTGGCGAAACCGCGGTGATCGAGGATGACGTGTCGATTCTGCACGGCGTGACGCTCGGCGGGACCGGCAAGGAAAATGAAGACCGGCATCCGAAAATCCGCCGCGGCGTTTTGATAGGCGCCGGCGCGAAAATCCTCGGCAACATTGAGATCGGGCACTGCGCGCGGATCGCGGCGGGCTCCGTCGTGGTCAAGCCGGTGCCTCACAACGTCACCGTCGCTGGCGTGCCTGCGAAGGTCGTCGGCGAGGCCGGTTGCGCCGAGCCGTCGCGCACGATGGATCAGATGCTGCACGCCACCGGCCTTTGACGTCTGCCGGTTTGTTTGACACGCGAATTCGTATAGACATGGCGGTAGCGGTCGGTGGTGTCTCGCTGTAGGCAGAGGCCGGTCAGACTTTGTTGTATTGGAGACGCTTGTGGACGTTCAGGAAGTCAGGAAGCTCGACGCGTATTTGAAGCGCCTGTTCGGTAATCCAAAAATTCGCGTGGTGCCGCGCCCCAAGAAGGATGACTCCGCCGAGGTTTATATCGGTGAGGAATTCATCGGCGTGTTGTTCGTCGATGACGAGGATGACGATCGTTCGTTCCAATTCCAGATGGCGATTCTCGAGGACGATCTCGTCGACGAGGGATAGGCCGTTTGCATCACCGCCGTGCGTGCGCGGTTTTATTCGTGCACGCCACGCAACCGGATGGTGAGATTATTCATCGCGGTTGCGACATCACGCCAATGAACGAGCCATTGGCGTGGAAAGCGGAACGTCAAATCCGCGCCGTTGATGCGACGCTCTGACAGACACGTCCCGGGCGTTTCGCGATCGCGTGTGCAGCGTGCGACGAACTGCCCATTCTGTGCCTGCGCCAGAAACAGATCTTCTTGTTCGTAGGGCGTGCCGTCGCGGAATGCTTGCAGGGTCATGCCGTCCGCGACGGGCGATGATGCGGATTCGAGATAACGCGGATAGATGGTTTGCAGCCGCGTGTCCGGAGACATCGCACCGTGATGCTCGGCGATGGAAAGAAAAATCCGTGTGATGGTCTCCTGGGCGCCCTCGATGGTATCGGCGCTGACATGCTGCGGCTTTCCAGGTGGATCAAGCGACGGAAATTCGAAGCTGAGATCGACGCGTTCCTGCGGCCCGGAATGGCGTTGGACTTTCTCGCGAATGGCAGTTGCCGGAACATTGAACAGTGTGCCGCCGACATTGATCGGCAGGCGCATCGGCTGTTCGACTGGCACAGGCTGCCAGGTCGGCCATAGCAGATAGGCAATCAGGGCTACCGCGCTGATGCTGAGCAAACCCGAAAGCAGCGCCATGCCATAGTAGCGGCCCTGCGGCTGTTGCCGGGGACGCGGCGGGCTGGAAGATGACGTAAGTGTTGTCATGGACAACCGGGACCTTGCTTCACCGCTCAGCCATTGGCCGAATCACTTCCCAATATGCCATGGCGATACACGGATGCAGCGACACCCAAGTACAAATTTACATTTCGATTGTCCGTGGTTCCAATGCCGTCGTTAACCTTTTCTTAAGGATAAAGTGGCGGTCGAAGCCCGATTTTGCCATGCATGATGCGCCATTGATCGGGAAGGGCGCCATGTCTCCGGATGCATTGAATTCGTTGTTTTCGCTGCTGATCGGATTCGCGCTCGCGG
>JBARXT010000008.1:0-12942 GCA_049647485.1 Xanthobacteraceae bacterium | reverse complement strand
GCGTCGGCCTTGGTGCCGAAGATCGCGCCCATGATCTTTCCGAAAATGCTCATCTCATATGCTCCTGATGACTGTCGAACGAATGAACCGACAAGGCGAACGGAGGCCCCACCGCGGGAACCGGGATCGCGTGCGACCTTAACGGGTCGCTCTAGAATTGCCAATGTGGGGAACTTGTTCCATGCGATCTTACTCATTCGCGAGCACACCGTCATTCAAGGCAATCTGATACCGTGTCTGTCACACAGCCGCCGTCTCGGTTACACGGCCGCCGTCTCGCATTTTTGACCGTGTCGGCTGGCGACAGACGACGCGAACAGCGCTAAGCTGCACCCACCGGTCGCGATAAGGCCAAACCAAGGTTACATCTTTGCGTTCGCGGGTCTGGTCGGGTCGTGATCCAATCGCGGCAACACATGCCGTTGCGAGACGGTCGATGTTGTCCCTGCGACAAGGGAGACGACCCATGGCAACCTCCACCTACACCAACACGTCGCCGCTACCCCGCGACAATGTCGCATCGACACCGACCATACCGGCGGTGCGACGCATCGGCCTCTCGGATTTGCACGACGCACTGCGCCTCGGCTGGGAAGATTTCAAGGCCGTGCCTAGCCACGCCATCATGCTGTGCGCCATCTATCCGGTGTTGGGCCTGATGCTGGCGCGCGCGGTGCTCGGCTATTCAGTGCTGCCGTTGTTGTTTCCGCTCGCGGCGGGCTTTGCACTGCTGGGGCCGTTCGCGGCGCTAGGTCTGTATGAATTGAGCCGCCGCCGCGAACTGGGGGAAGCACCCTCTGCGTGGCAGGCCACTTCCGTGCTGCGCTCGCCCTCGTTCGGGTCGATGCTGGCGCTCGGCGTGCTGCTATTGACGCTGTTCGCGATTTGGGTGGCGGCGGCACAGGCGATCTATGTCTGGACCTTCGGTTATGAACCGGCCGCGGACATTCCTGGATTCGCCAACCGCGTGCTGACGACGTCGGAAGGCTGGCGCCTGATCATGGTTGGCTGCGGTGTCGGCTTCCTGTTCGCGCTGGCGGCGCTCTGCCTCAGCGTCGTGTCTTTCCCCATGATGCTGGACCGGCATGCCAGTGTCGCCGACGCCATGTTGACCTCGATGCGGGTGATGGCGAAGAACCCTGTGACCATGGCGGCATGGGGCCTGATCGTCGCCGCCCTGCTCCTAATCGGCTCAATTCCGTTCTTCCTTGGGTTAACCGTCGTCGTCCCGCTGCTCGGCCACGCGACTTGGCACCTGTATCGCAAGGTGCTGGAGCCCAATCCGAACCCGCAGTCGACGGTGTTGCCGCCGCACCGGGAACACAGGTCCGCCGCGGATTTCCCGGCTGCGCTGTTCCCCTGGCAGCACAAGAAGCACTGAGTCGGAGCCTTCAGGCCGGACAGCCCGTGCGGGGCCGTCCGGCTTCGCACTGCAACCCGACTGAACATCCGACCAATCATCGGATACATGCGCTCCCGTTTCCTGGCATCCGTTCCGCATTTCCGTGCGGTTCTGGCCTCGGATGTATCAGAACTGAATCAGCGCGAGGGACAAAGGCTCTATTAAATGAATCTATATTCATATAACTTCATGAATATGCCTTAAACGCATATGAGAAGCGTCGCGATCAAGCCAAATGATACCGTCCTCTCCGAATCAGACAAGAACTGATCCGCAGACCAACCCCGCCGCCATTTGATATTGATTTCACAAATTGGCCAATAAGATAAGGTATTCACTGGAATTATTATACGCCTAAAACGATTTCACCTGCCGATGACCGACCCAACCGCTACTCCGGCATGCTTAATCATTTCTTGCGATAGCTATGCGTATTTTGATTAGCTGCATCGCAACAATTGCCACTGTTGCACTGCACGTAGATGTCTATATTCGCATCAACGGTTCGCTGCTTCACCAAGGTCTGAACCGGGAATACAGGAGACTACAATGTTGCTTTCCATCATTCGCATGATCAACTCGTTCCGCGAGTATCATCGGAACCTGGCCGAACTGTCGCAGCTGAGCGATCGCGAACTGGCCGACATCGGTATCGACCGTTCGGACATCCCGCACGTTGCTTCGGGCTCCTACAACGGATGACCCGCCCGCACTGGTCGACGGAAAGGTAACGCCCGCTCCCGCAGCGGGCGTTGTCGCGTTCGGCCTTGGTCTGCCCGCCCGGACCTCCCGGCGAGTCCATCCCACACCAGCCAAATCGGATTCCACTTCGGGACAAAACGCGCTACCTGTGCGCCATGACCGACTTGAAGACCGATCCGATGACCGATTTGACCCACTCTCCCCGCCCCGTTCACGTTGTCGGGGGCGGACTCGCAGGCTCTGAAGCGGCCTGGCAGATCGCCGAGGCCGGCGTACCGGTAGTGCTGCATGAAATGCGCCCGGTTCGCACCACCGAGGCGCACCACACCGACGGCCTCGCCGAACTGGTCTGCTCCAATTCCTTCCGCTCCGACGATGCCGCCAATAACGCGGTCGGCCTCCTGCACGCCGAAATGCGCCGGCTGGGATCGCTGGTGATGCGGGCGGCCGATGCCAATCAAGTCCCCGCCGGTGGCGCGCTGGCGGTGGACCGCGACGGCTTCTCCGCCGCCGTCAGCGCAGCGATCGCCGGCCACCCGTTGATTGAGGTGGCGCGCGAGGAAGTCGCCGGAATTCCGCCCGCGGACTGGTCCAATGTCATTGTCGCCACCGGGCCGCTGACCTCAGCGCCGCTGGCGGAAGCCGTCCGCACGCTCACCGGGCAGGATTCGCTGGCCTTTTTCGATGCCATCGCGCCGATCGTGCATCGCGACTCCATCGACATGGAGAAGGCGTGGTTTCAATCGCGCTACGACAAGGTCGGCCCCGGCGGCAACGGCGCCGATTACATCAACTGCCCGCTGACCCGCGAGCAATACGACGCCTTCATCGATGCCCTGATCGCCGGAGAGAAGGTCGACTTCAAGGAGTGGGAAACCAACACGCCCTACTTCGACGGCTGCCTGCCGATCGAAGTGATGGCGGAGCGCGGGCGCGAGACGCTGCGCTATGGCCCGATGAAGCCGGTCGGCCTCACCGATCCGCGCAATCCGACGGTAAAGCCCTACGCGATCATCCAATTGCGTCAGGACAACAAACTCGGCACGCTCTACAACCTCGTCGGCTTCCAGACCAAGTTGAAGCACGGCGCGCAGCTTCGAATCTTCCGCACCATTCCGGGCCTCGAGAACGCCGAACTCGCGCGGCTCGGCGGGCTGCATCGCAACACCTTCCTGAACTCACCGAAGCTGCTGGACGATCAGTTGCGGCTGCATGCCGATATACGGCTGCGTTTCGCCGGCCAGATCACCGGCTGCGAGGGCTATGTCGAATCCGCCAGCGTCGGGCTGATCGCCGGGCTGCTCGCCGCCGCCAACGCACACGGACAAACACTGGCACCGCCCCCGGTAACCACCGCGCTCGGCGCGCTGCTCAATCACATTACCGGCGGCCATATCGAGACGGTCGATGCCGGGCCGCGCTCTTTCCAGCCGATGAACATCAACTTCGGCCTGTTTCCGCCGCTCGCCAATCCGCCGACCCGCAAGGCCGACGGCACGCGGCTGCGCGGCAACGAGAAGTCGATCGCCAAGAAGCAGGCGCTCAGCGCGCGCGCCCTCGCCGATCTCGACCGCTGGATCGCGGACCGCCTGCATCTGGCACGCGTGGCCTGACCTCTCGCCCGGACTTCGCACATGACCTTGCCCGCACAGGACGCCGCCGTGCTGTCCGCCCGATGGACCGAAGGCGTCCTGCTCAAGCGCGACGTATTCTCGACCGTCGAGCGGGGCCGGTTCAGAACTGACCCCAGCGGCGGCGAGCAAGGTGAAGTCGACGCGGTACTGCGCCGGCTCGATCAGGTGCCGTGGTGGTCGTTCGGCCTCGCCTATCACTTGTTCAGCCGCGAGCGGCATGCGTTACAGCTTGCGCGCGATCTCAAGGTCGGCCCCGAGTTGCTGTGGGCCGGCCGACGGGCGCTGGTGCGCGGGTTCATCGACGGCGTCGCGCTGCATCTCGCGCGGCCGGTCGGAGACGCCGCCTATTTTCGCTCCGCCAAGCTGGTGCTGCGCAAACTGCACCGCCGCGGCATCTGCCACAACGATCTCGCCAAGGAGCAGAACTGGCTACGCGGCAGCGACGGCCACGCTTATGTGACGGATTTCCAGCTTGCGGTCTGTTTCAAAAAACGCAGCAAGCTGTTTCGCATCGCAGCCTATGAAGATTTGCGGCATCTGCTGAAGCACAAGCGCACCTACGCACCTGAGGCATTGACGCCGAAAGAACACAAGATCCTTGCGCGCAAATCCGCCGTCGCACGGCTCTGGCTGATGACCGGCAAGCGCGTCTACAAAGCGATCACGCGTGGCATTTTCAACTTCACCGACCGCGAAGGCGGCGGGCGGCGTCTCGTCAACGACGCGCCACTGCTGCGCGAGACGATACTGCGCGACAACGACGTGCGCGATGTCGCAATCGTCGCTTTCGCCGATCGCCGCACCGGCGTCGGTCTTTACGCTTTCGCGGAAACGAACCGCCCGGACATTGAAAACCAATTGAAGGCGGCGCTTGCCGCTGCGAACGGGCCTAAGCCGCCCGAGCACCTGCAACTGGTCGCGGCCCTGCCCCGCGATGCTTCAGGCAAAGTCCGCACCGAGATCCTGCAACTGGTGGCGATGAACCAGGTCGACCTGATCCCGCCGCTGCTGACCACCGACGCCGACCGTGCCTTGATGGGCGACATCCTCGACGCCCGCAAGAACCTGCGCGACCGGTTCAGCTTCTAACGGTTCGCACAATTCACGTCGTCATTGCCGGGCTTGACCCGGCAATCCATCCACCTATTGAAAGATGGATGCCCGGATCAAGTCCGGGCATGACGAAACGATAGCTCATCAGAAGCTGACAAGATTCAAATCTGCCGCCCCGCCTTGGTCCAGTAAGGATCGCGCAGGCGACGTTTGAAAATTTTTCCGGAGTCTTCGCGCGGCAGGTCGGCATGTATTTCGATATGCTTCGGCACCTTGTAGCCGGCGAGCGACTTCGCCAATTCGGCACGGACTGCGGCGACATCGAGCGTGACGCCGCTTGATGGCTGCACCACCGCCATCAGCGCCTCGCCGAATTCATCGTCGGGAATTCCGAACACCGCGCAATCGTGCACGCCCGGCACCGCGAGCAGCACCGCCTCGATCTCGGCCGGATAAATGTTGACTCCGCCCGAAATCACCATGTCGCGCTTGCGATCGGAGATAAAGACATAGCCGTCAGCATCGATGTAGCCGACATCGCCCGACGTGATGAATCCATCGCGATCGATCTCGGCGCGCTTCTCCGGCTTGTTATGATAGGTGAAATCCGGATTGCCGGCGATGCGCGAATAGATTTCGCCGATCTCGCCTTGCGGCAATTCGCGGCCATCGTCGCCGACGAACCGCAATTCCGCGCCCGGCGCGATCTTGCCGACAGTACCCGGCCTCTCTAACGCATCCTCGGAGGTCGCGAATGTCACCGCGCCGGATTCCGTGCTGCCGTAGAATTCATAGATCACCGGCCCCCACCAGTCGATCATCGCGCGCTTGACGTCGGCCGGACAGGGTGCTGCCGCATGAATGACATGCTTGAGCGATGACACATCATATTTGTCGCGAATGGCCTGTGGCAGCTTCATCAGCCGGATGAACATGGTCGGCACCATGAAGATGGTATCGATCTTCTCTTGTTCCATCAGACGAAGGAATTGCTCCGGGTCGAAACGCGGCATCAGCACCAGCACGCCGCCGAGCTTGCCGGCGCGCAGTCCGAACGAGTTCGGCGCCGAATGATACAGCGGCCCCGGACACAGCGCCCGCGCATTCGGTTTGAGGCCATAGATCATCGCACGCATCCGTTCGGCGGATGCGGTCTGCTCCGGTGTCGGCGCGAAGCGTTTGACGCCCTTGGGGTGCCCGGTGGTGCCGGAGGTGTAGATCATGTTCTGCGGCTGCGGCAGCACCGGACCGTCATAAGGCGATTGCCCAGCAAGCCACGTCTCGAGGTCGATCACGCTAGGTAACACATCGCCGCTCGCGGGATCGATCGAATAACTGGCACGAATCTCCGGCGGCGTCGACGCGCTCAGGACGGTCACGCTTGATGGCACGTATTCCTTGAGGGGATGCAGCAGATC
The DNA here is from genome assembly GCA_049647485.1 of Xanthobacteraceae bacterium. Taxonomy (GTDB): domain Bacteria; phylum Pseudomonadota; class Alphaproteobacteria; order Rhizobiales; family Xanthobacteraceae; genus 62-47. The sequence goes on along the minus strand of JBARXT010000008.1, from coordinate 6,733 downwards.
GGCATGGCCGATCAGCACTTGCGTGCCGGTGTCGCCGAGAATGTAGGCCACTTCGTCCGGCTTGAAGTGCCAGTTGATCGGCACGGCATAAGCGCCCAGCATCATCGTCGCGTAAGCCGCTTCGATGAACGCGATATCGTTACGCATCAGGATGCAAACGCAATCACCCGGCTTGACGCCGAGCTTTTGCAACCCACCGGCGATACGCGCGGCGCGTTCTGCAACGTCGGCATGGTTGCGCCGCCGCTCGCCGCTGACGATGCCATGGAAGAGAGAAGATGCTGAGGTCATTTTGTTCTTTGCAAATCCGGAATCGTTAGCTGTCTCTGATCGTCATCACCGGGCTTGTCCCGGTGATCCACGTCTTGTTCTTTACGGATGCGAAGACGTGGATGGCCGAGACATAGGCGAGCGAAGCGACGCCGTTCTTCGAATGTCTAAGCTCGGCCATGACAAACTTAGTTCATCAGTCGATAAAATTCGGCACCCGTTTCTCGATGTTGGCGCGGACCGCTTCGGTCTGGTTCGCCGAGCCCATCAGCGCCTGCTGCTCGTAGGATTCGGCAAGCAGCGCCGTGGCCGGATCGCCCGCGAGGTTGTTGATCAGCCGTTTCGCGGCGCGGATCGCGCTCGGGCTCTTGCCGGCGATTTCACGCGCCGCCGCTATCGCTTCCTTGTAGGGATCGTCGCAGACGCGCGTTACAAGACCGTAGTCCAGCGCGTCCTTGCCCGAGAAGATGCGGCCGGTGAACGTCAGGTCGCGCAGGATGTCATCGCGGACCAGTTGCGCCAAAATCGGCGTCCCCGCCATGTCGGGCACCAGTCCCCACTTGATCTCGAGAATGGAAAGCTTGGTGTCGGGCGCGACGAAGCGCATGTCGGCGCCGAGCATGAGTTGGAAGCCGCCACCGAGCGCAACGCCGTGGACGGCGGCAATCACCGGCACCGGCAGTTCGCGCCAGCCCCACACGGCATATTGGGGATCGTTGACGACACCGCGGGTACGCGGCACCAGGCTGCCGAGACGACCGGAGCCCTTGCCCTCTTTCATAACCTCGAAACGGGAAGTGTCGAGCCCGGCACAGAACGCCCGGCCTTCGCCTGACAGAACCACAGCACGCAGCCCCTTTTCGGTCTTGAGGCGGTCGCAAGTCGCCGTCAGCGCGTCGAACATCGCGAAATCAAGCGCATTCATCTTGTCCTCCCGCACCAGCCGGACGTCAGCGACGCCGTCCTTGATCGAGACAGAGATGCGGTCTTCCATGGATGGTTCTCCCAAAAAACTTCGTTTCGCGCTTTACAGAACGGCTTGGGCAGGTTTTAGTCAACCAACTAATTAACATCCCTCATATTTCAGAACGGTCGTCATGTTCACCCCACAGCTTCTCGCCAATCGACGTATTCTGGTCACAGGTGGCGGCACGGGTCTTGGCAAGGCCATGGCCGCACGATTTCTCAGCCTCGGTGCCGAGGTTCATATCTGCGGTCGCCGCAAAGGTGTATGCGATGATACCGCGACCGAACTGATGGATGCCCATGGCGGCCGCGTGATGACTCACGCCGTGGATATTCGCGACGCGGGTGCCGTCGATCACATGATCGAGACGATCTTCGCGGAAGGCCCTCTTACCGACCTCATCAACAACGCCGCCGGCAACTTCATTTCCCGTTCCGAGGAGCTGTCGCCGCGCGGATTCGACGCTGTCGCGAACATCGTGATGCACGGCACTTTCTATGTCACGCATGCGGTCGGTCGGCGTTGGATCGCCAACAAACTGCCCGGCAATGTCGTCTCGATTACCGTCACATGGGTGCGCAACGGCAGCCCCTACGTGGTGCCGTCGGCTATGAGCAAGTCGGCCATCCATGCCATGACGATGTCGCTCGCAACCGAATGGGGCCGTCACGGCATTCGCCTCAATACCATCGCACCGGGCGAAATCCCCACCGAAGGCATGAGCAAGCGGATCAAGCCCGGCGACGAAGCCGGCGCGCGCACCAAGGCGATGAATCCGATGGGCCGGGTCGGCCGCATGGAGGAGTTGCAGAACCTCGCAGTGTTCCTGATCTCCGGCGGCTGCGACTGGATCAACGGCGAGACCATCGCCATGGACGGCGGCCAGGCGCTGGCCATGGGCGGTAACTTCTATCAGTTGCGCGACTGGTCCGATGCCGACTGGCAGCAGGCGCGCGACTCGATCAAGGCGCAGAACGACAAGGATCGCGCAGCGCGAAGCCGAGTCTGATCGCGCAACGCCGGTACTGCGGGATGTCCAACGACCACCGGCCGTTTGCTCTGTCCGGCGGCGAGCTCACGCGTGTACCACCACACGCCATCCTCCTTGGCGCACGCGTTGTTACGCCTGCCGGTGTCCTGCCACGCGGACGGTGCGCGCTCCGATATCGATCTTGTTTTCGGCTTTCAACAAAGCCACAATTATCAAAAGCAAAAACGCATCGAGGGGAAACATGACGGCAGTCGACAGCGCCACCACTCTCACCGAAGTTGTCCACGCACAGGCCGGCCTGCGCGGCGACGATATCGTTTTTGAATTCGAGGGACGGACGACTTCCTTCGCGCAACTCGATGTTCACACCAACCAGATCGCAAACGGCCTCATCGCACTCGGCGTCAAACCCAACGAGCGCGTCGCCTATCTCGGCAAGAACAGCGATATTTTCTTTGAACTTCTGCTTGGAGCGATGAAGGCCAACGCCGTGATGGCGCCGGTGAACTGGCGTCTCGCGGGCCCCGAAGTCGCCTACATCGTCGAGGATTGCAAAGCCGCCGTCCTGTTCGTCGGGCCGGAATTCATCGCTCAGGTTCTCGGCATCCAATCGCAAATTCCCAGCGTCCGCCACATCATGACCATCGAGGGCGGCGCGCCGGAATGGACCGACGTGCCGGCGTGGCGTGATAAGCAAAGCAAGGACAATCCAGCGGTTACCATCACCCCCAACGATGTCGCCATCCAGCTTTATACCTCCGGAACCACCGGCCGTCCGAAGGGCGCGATGCTGTCGCACGCCAACTTTCTGTCGCTGGTGCGCGCCGGGCAGGACAACAAACCGGACTGGAACAAATGGTCGCAGGACGATGTCTCGCTAGTCGCGATGCCGGTGTTCCATATCGGCGGTTCGGGCTGGGGAACGCTCGGAGTCTATCACGGCGCCAAGGGCGTCATCGCGCGGGAGTTCGATCCGACCAAGGTTCTCGACTTCTTCGAGCAGTCGAAAATCACCAAGCTGTTCATGGTGCCGGCCGCGATGCAATTCGTGGTGCGGCAACCGCGCGCGAAAAGCGTCGACTTCTCGCGGCTGCGCTACATGCTCTATGGCGCCTCGCCGATTCCCGCCGCACTGCTAAAGGAATGCATCGACGTTTTCAAATGCGGCTTCGTGCAGATGTACGGCATGACAGAAACCACCGGCACGATCGTGGCGCTGGCTCCCGAAGACCACATCGAGGGATCGGAGCGGATGCGCTCCGCCGGAAAAGCGCTCCCCGGAGTCGAGATCGCCATCCTCGATCCGGGCGGCAAGCCGCTGCCGCCACGCGAGGTCGGAGAGATCGCAACCCGCTCCGGCTCGAACATGGTCGGCTACTGGAATTTACCGGAAGCAACCGCGCAGACGATCGGCAAGGATGGCTGGCTGCGCACCGGCGACGCCGGTTACATGGATGAAGACGGTTTCATCTATATCCACGATCGGATCAAGGACATGATCATCTCAGGCGCGGAAAACATTTATCCCGCCGAGGTCGAAAGCGCGATTTGCGATCATCCCGACGTAGCCGAAGCCGCCGTAGTGGGCATTCCCGACGACAAATGGGGCGAAGCGGTCAAGGCGATCGTCGTGATGAAGCCCGGCAAGACGGCGACGGCGACCGACATCATCAACTTCACACGCGCGAAGATCGCGGGTTACAAAACGCCGAAGACCGTGGACTTCATTCCCGCTTTGCCCCGCAATCCATCCGGCAAGATCCTGCGACGCGAATTGCGCGCGCCGTTCTGGGCCGGAAAGGACCGTCAGGTGAACTGACACGTCGACGGCCTAGTCAGTGCTTGTTGGCGCCCATGTAGCCGAACAGAAAACCGGCGACCTTGCGCATCTGGATTTCCTCGCTGCCTTCGGTGATGCGATAGCGGCGATGATGCCGGTAGATGTGCTCGAACGGCTTGTGGCGCGAATAGCCGATGCCGCCATGCACCTGAATGGCGCGGTCCGCCGCCTGTCCGCACAGCCGGTTCGCCCAGTAGTTGCACATCGATACCTTGTCCGACAACGTGTGCTCGACCTGTGCTTGCGTGAGTTGATCCATTTCCCACGCGGTCTTGCGGATCAGAAGCCGCAGCATCTCCGCCTGCGTCGCCAGTTCGACCAGCGGAAACTGGATCGCCTGATTGCGCGCCAGTTCCTCGCCGAACGGCTTGCGCTCGCGCGCATACTTCACGCTTTCGTTGATGCAAAACACCGCAGCGCCGAGCGAACTCGCCGCCTGCCGGATGCGGTTCTCGTGCACGAAGCACTGCGCGAGCGACAGCCCTCGCCCGACCTCGCCGAACAACGCATCATCCGGCACGAACACATCGGTGAAACTGACACGCGGATGATCGGTCGGCATGTTGAAGGTCCACAGATACTCCTCGACCTTGACGCCCTTGGCATCCGCCGGCACGAGAAAACAGGTGATACCACGCGCGTCGCCGTCGTTGCCCGAGGTGCGGGCGAACAGCGCGCAATGGGTGGCGACATGCATGCCGGTCGTCCACATCTTCTCGCCGTTGATGATCCAGCCGGTCCTGCCGTCGCGTGTGCCTTGAACCGCGCGGGTTTCCATGTGCGTCGCGTCGGACCCATGATCGGGTTCGGTGAGGCCGAAAGTGATGCGATACTTGCCGGTGATCGACCCTTCGATCATCGTCTTCTGATCGTCACGGCCGTAAAGGTCGAGCATCTTCACGATCGGGAAATTGCCGACGATGGAATGTTCGTTCTGCAAATCGTTGTGCAGGCCGAGACCTTGCGAGGCGAAGTGTTCTCGGATCACTGCCATCCAGAGATTGGAGCCATCCTTGCCGCCGTAGCGCTTCGGAATCGCGAACCGCAGATGCCCGGCGTCATCAGCCTTGTCCTTGACTTGGCGCAGCAACGCTTCCCATTCGTGGCGCGGCAGGCCGCCGTTCTCGAAATCGGTGCGCGCCCATTCGCGGCGATGATCGAAGAAACGGATGTTATCGTCCTGCGCCTCCAGCGGTTTGATCGTGTTTGCGATGAAACGATCGAGTTCCGCGAGATAGGCGACGAGGTCCGCAGGCAGGGCAAAATCCAAGGCTTCTCTCCCACATGAGCATTGCTTTTGATGGACTTAAGGTGACGTCAGCAGGGCAAGTCAAGCAGACGATACAAGTTGCGAAGGCTGACGCCCCATGCGTATTTGAATGGCGGATGCACCGTTCGCCGCTTGGCTTGAGCGCTATCGGGCTGCATATTTCGTCCAACGAAAAGACCCGCGAGGAGACACCATGGAATTGAAGTTCTCGAAAGTCGAGCGCAAGGGCCCGGTGACGATTGTCACTTTGTCGCGGCCGGAGGTCTACAACGCGCTGCATACCGACGCCCATTTCGAACTCAATCGCGTCTTCAACGATTTCGCCGCCGATCCCGAGCAATGGGTGGCGATCGTCACCGGCGCTGGCGATAAGGCGTTCTGCGCCGGCAACGACCTGAAGTGGCAGGCGGCGGGCGGCAAGCGCGGCTGGGATACCGGCGGGTTCGCCGGCCTCACCTCGCGCTTCGATTGCGACAAGCCGATCATCGCCGCCGTCAACGGCGTGGCGATGGGCGGCGGCTTCGAAATCGCGCTGGCTTGCGATCTCATCATCGCAGCGGAGAACGCGAAGTTCGCATTGCCCGAACCGCATGTCGGCCTCGCCGCGCTCGCCGGCGGCCTGCATCGGTTGCCGCGCCAGATCGGCCTCAAGCGCGCCATGGGCATGATCCTCACCGCGCGCCACGTTTCGGCCCGCGAAGGTTTCGAGCTTGGCTTCGTCAACGAAGTGGTGCCGCAAGGCGAAGCATTGGCTGCGGCTGAACGCTGGGCGGAAACGATCTGCAAGAACAGCCCGATGTCAATCCGCGCGTCCAAGCAAACCATTTCACGCGGGCTCGCGGTGTCGCTCGAACAGGCGATCAACGAACAGCGCGAATATCCGGCGGTGAAAGCGATGGTCGCGTCGCAGGATTACATCGAAGGACCGAAAGCATTCTCTGAAAAGCGCCCGCCGAAATGGGTCGGGAAGTAGGATGGGCATATCTAACTTCGTCATTGCGAGCAGCGAAGAAATCCAGAAGCGACGAAGCAAGACCTAGATTGCTTCGCTGCGCTCGCAATGACGACCGAACGGACTCAGGATCGCTCTCTTTCGCGAGCCAATTCCCGCCGATAGCTCGCATAGTTCGGCTGATCGACGGCGAGCTTGTCCATCGTGGTCTGCCAGAGATGATCCGCAAGACCCGGCGTCTGTAGATCAACCGTACCGGTTGCAATCGAATCCGCCAGCTTTCGATTGAGATCGACGAGCGAACCGGTTTCGCCGAGCAGCTTGACGAGGCGCGCCAACTCGTCGGCGGCGCGCGGCTCCGACAATTCCAACTGACGCACCGCCAGATCGATGGCGTTGGTCGCCACGCGCAGCTTGAACGCCGCCGCACCAGACATTTTTGG
>JBARXT010000007.1:0-15765 GCA_049647485.1 Xanthobacteraceae bacterium | reverse complement strand
ACAAGCTGCTCATCGCAATGGCTGCCATCGTCGCACGCAAGCGAATGGAGCGCGGCGTCAAGCTGAACCATCCCGAGGCCATCGCGCTGATTGCCGATTTCGTCGTGGAAGGCGCGCGCGACGGCCGCTCGGTCGCCGACCTGATGGAAGCCGGCGCCCATGTGGTGAGCCGCGAGCAAGTGATGGAAGGCGTCGCCGAGATGATCCACGACGTACAGGTGGAAGCGACTTTTCCGGACGGAACCAAATTGGTTACCGTGCATGAACCGATACGGTAGGGGGAGAGAATATGACTCGTCGCCTGGTTATTCCGATCGCCGCTTTGATGCTCCTGGCATCAACCCCGGCCTTGGCGCACCTGAACCCTGTCGAGCATGGCTCGCTCTCCGCCGGGTTGTCGCATCCGTTTTCCGGTGTTGACCACATATTGGCGATGATCGGCGTCGGCTTATGGGCGGCGCTTCTGGGTGGGCGCGCCGTCTGGGCCGTGCCGGCGGCATTCCTGATCGCGATGATGGCCGGCTTCGCGGCGGCGCTGGCGGGCGTGCCGTTGCCTTTCGTCGAGCCCACCATCGCCGCGTCGGTCGTGGTTCTTGGATTGCTGGCATTGGTTGCCTTGCAGGTGCCCACATATGTGGGCATGGCGGTGGTCGGCTTCTTCGCGCTGTTTCATGGTTATGCGCACGGCGGTGAGTTGGGTGAAGCCGCTACTCTGTCCTTCATGGCCGGTTTCGCGCTCGCGACCGCGATACTGCACGCGATCGGCGTCACCATCGGCCTCGGCGCGGCGCGGTTCGGCGGAGTCTTTGTAACGCGCCTTGCCGGCGGGCTGACGGCGCTCGGCGGGCTTTGGTTGTTTGCGGGGATGTGACGATGATACCCGGAGAAGTCCTGCCCGCAAACGGCGACATCGTGCTCAACGCAGGCGCGACGCAAATCACACTGCTCATCGCCAATACCGGCGACCGACCGATCCAGATCGGCTCGCACTATCATTTCTTCGAAGCCAACGCGGCGCTCGATTTCGACCGTTCGGCCGCGCGCGGCATGCGGCTTGATATTCCCGCGGGCACCGCGGTGCGCTTCGAGCCCGGACAAAGCCGCGAGGTGCGGCTGGTGCCCTTGAGCGGGAACCGTGCGGTTTACGGCTTCCGTCAACAGGTGATGGGACAACTCTGATGCCGGTCACGCTGTCACGTGCCGCCTACGCCCGGATGTATGGCCCGACAGTCGGCGACAAGGTTCGCCTTGCCGACACGGATTTATTCATTGAGGTGGAGCGAGATTTCTCGACATACGGTGAAGAGGTGAAGTTCGGCGGCGGCAAGGTGATCCGCGACGGCATGGGCCAGAGCCAGATGTCGCGCGCCGAGGGGGCGGTCGATACGGTGATAACCAACGCGTTGATCGTCGACCATTGGGGCATCGTAAAGGCCGATGTCGGGCTGAAGGACGGGCGCATCGCGGCAATCGGCAAGGCGGGCAATCCGGATACGCAACCCGGCATCGATATCGCTATCGGCCCCGGCACGGAGGCGATCGCCGGCGAAGGCAAGATCCTCACCGCCGGCGGCATCGATGCGCATATCCACTTCATCTGTCCGCAGCAGATCGAAGAGGCGCTGATGTCCGGCGTCACCACCATGCTCGGTGGCGGCACGGGACCTGCGCACGGCACGCTTGCCACCACCTGTACGCCCGGCCCCTGGCATCTTGGTCGGATGATGCAGAGCTTCGACGCGTTTCCGATCAACCTCGGCCTGTCGGGCAAGGGCAACGCCTCCAAACCGGCGGCGCTGGTCGAAATGATCGAGGCCGGTGCCTGCGCGCTGAAGCTGCATGAGGACTGGGGCACAACACCGGCCGCGATCGACAATTGCCTCTCGGTGGCCGACGACTATGACGTGCAGGTTATGATCCACACCGATACGCTGAACGAAAGCGGTTTTGTCGAGGATACCATCGTCGCCTTCAAGGGCCGGACCATTCACGCATTTCACACCGAAGGCGCTGGCGGCGGCCATGCGCCGGATATCATCAAGGTGTGCGGACTGCAGAATGTAGTCCCGTCGTCTACCAATCCGACGCGGCCCTATACGCAAAACACCATCGCCGAGCATCTCGACATGCTGATGGTGTGCCATCACCTCTCGCCGTCGATCCCGGAAGACATTGCTTTCGCCGAAAGCCGTATCCGCAAGGAGACGATCGCGGCGGAGGACATTCTTCACGACATCGGCGCGTTCTCCATCATCTCGTCCGACAGCCAGGCAATGGGCCGCGTCGGCGAAGTGCCGATCCGAACCTGGCAGACCGCGCACAAGATGAAAGTGCAGCGCGGGAGGCTGCCCGGTGAAACAGGCGACAACGATAATCTGCGTGTGCGCCGCTACATCGCCAAGTACACTATCAATCCCGCGATTGCGCAGGGATTGTCGAAGCATGTCGGTTCGATTGAAGTCGGCAAGCGCGCCGATCTCGTTTTGTGGAGTCCCGCCTTTTTCGGTGTAAAGCCCGACATGGTTTTGGTGGGCGGCATGATCGCCGCGGCGCCAATGGGCGACCCCAACGCCTCAATCCCGACGCCGCAGCCGGTGCACTACCGCCCGATGTTCGGCAGTTTCGGCCGCGCGCCGGCGATGTCGTCCGTGACTTTCGTCAGTCAGGCTGCACTTGCCGCCGGCCTGCAAGGCAAACTCGGCATGACAAAGGAAATGGTGGCGGTGGACAATACGCGCGGTGGCATCTCCAAAGCATCGATGATCCTGAACGACGCCACACCGCATATCGAGGTCGATCCGGAAACCTATGAGGTGCGCGCCGACGGCGAACTCCTGACCTGCGAACCGGCTACCGTGCTGCCGATGGCGCAGCGATATTTTCTGTTTTGAGGCGACTATGCTCCGTGCCATTTCTCACGCCCATCACACTCTTGCCGAGCCTTTCGACACCGTCGTGCTCGATTCCTACGATCGCCATCTGCGCCGCAAAGTGATCACCACGGATCGGGGCGACAAGGTGATGGTCGACCTGCCTGAAGCCGTGCTGTTTTCCGATGGCGACGTGCTGGTGCTGGAGGATGGCCGCACCATCGCGATCATCGCTGCGCGCGAGAAACTCCACGAAATACGACCAAGCGCGAATGTGCCGATCAGCCATCTTGCCTGGCATCTCGGCAATCGGCATCTGGCCGCGCAGATCGAAGCGGAACGCATCCTGATTCGGCGCGACCATGTGATCCGCGATATGCTCCTGGGCCTCGGCGCGACCGTGATCGAGGTGATTGAGCGTTTCCAGCCGGTGCATGGGGCCTACCACCATCATGATCATGCGCACGAGCACGGACACGACCATCGCGATGACTGAGAATCCGGCTTCCCTCTTGCGACTGATGAGTTGGCTGTCGCCAGCTTTTCCAGTGGGTGCATTTGCCTACAGTCACGGGCTGGAACGCGCGATCCATGACGGACTGATTCTCAACCGATCCTCGCTTGTAGGCTGGTTGGACGATCTCGTCACGCGCGGCTCTGGCTGGAATGATGCTGTGCTTTTGGCTCAAGCATGGCGGGCAGCGTCCGCGGAACGCGATTGCGATGACGTGATGGAACTGGCCGAAGCCATGGCCGGATCGAAGGAGCGGCACATGGAGACCACACTGCAAGGCGCTGCATTCGGCGAAGCGGTCGCCGCGTGGATCGTCCCGGAAGGGTATCACCCATTCCAGCCTATCTTCGAAGGCCGACCGGTTTCTTATCCTGTTGCCGTCGGCATGACCGCCGCACGGCATTCGCTCTCATTGCCTGAAACGCTGACGGCCCATCTCCACGCTTTCACATCGAACCTGATCCAGGCGGCCGTTCGTCTGGTCCCGCTCGGCCAGCGCGACGGCGTCGCGGCGCTGGCGGCGCTGGAGCCCGTGATACTGCATGTCATGTCGCGGGCCGCGCGCTCCTCGCTCGACGATCTCGGCTCGGCGACGTTTTTCTCCGACCTGTTGTCGATGCGGCACGAAACGCAATATTCGCGAGTATTCCGTTCATGAAATCACCCAATGGCCCACTACGTGTCGGCATCGGCGGCCCGGTCGGCGCCGGCAAGACGACGCTGACCGAAATGCTCTGCAAGGCGATGCGCGAACGCTATTCGGTTGGCGTCATCACCAATGATATCTTCACAAAAGAAGACGAACTCATCCTCAACCGCGTACAGGCGCTGCCGGAAGAGCGCATCATCGGCGTTGAGACCGGCGGCTGTCCACACACCGCGATCCGCGAGGATGCATCGATCAATCTGGCCGCGATCGCCGAAATGCGCCGGCGCTTTCCCGACCTTGATGTGGTGTTCATCGAATCCGGTGGCGACAATCTCGCCGCGACCTTCTCGCCCGACCTTGCCGACATCACGCTCTATGTTATAGACGTCGCTGCCGGCGAGAAAATTCCACGCAAAGGTGGGCCGGGAATCACACGCTCGGATCTGCTGATCATCAACAAGATGGACCTTGCGCCGCATGTCGGCGCAAACCTCGACATCATGCGCGCGGACGCGATCGAGCAGCGTGGAACACGGCCGTTCGTGTTCACGGACCTGCGTCGACGCATCGGATTGGACCATGTGATTTCCTTCATCGAGGTGTTCTTTCCCGCGGAATAGCGGGAACTCAATGCTATGGGATCGATGTCTCGGCATTCGCTGACCGAGAGCTCAATCAGGAAGGGCATTCAGAAAACTTCGGACGTGGTGGCTGATTTGGCTGATGCGCGCTGCTCATCTCGTCAGGATCCCTAACAAGAAGCATTATTGCGCGGCTTGAGCGAAACCCGCGTCGGCGTTTTCCGCACTTGACCTTTTCCGGCGGTCTTTAAAAACGCGACGGCTGCGGGGCCGCACCGTGGCGGTGATAGAGGGATTCTATTTCTTGATCCTGCCGATGGTACCCCAGGTAGCGTACCGAGGCCACCGTTCCCCAGACGAAGCTCCAAGCCTCATATAGGTCATCGAAGGCGGCAACGAGGTCAGTTCCCCGGCTTAAACTGATTTTGGTTGGCGGACGGTCCGTATCTTGCCGCCGCTTCCACCGCCGCAGAAGAATCGCCCGTCTCCGCCAGCCTCCAGACCGGACACGCCCGTGCCCGCGGGCATCTTGATCTGTTCCTTGACCTCCCCCGTCTGGGGATCCACCCGCCTCATATCGCTTTCGTTATCTTCCCACGTGCCGTGCCAAAGGTCGCCATCGACCCAGGTGACACCGGTGACAAGGCGTTTGGATTCGATCGTGTGAAGAACATCCCCGGTCTCGGGATCGATCTGATGGATTTTGCGGCCGCGATCATGCCCGACCCACAGCGTGCCCTCGGCCCACGCCAGACCGGAATCGCCGCCATGCCCCGGGGCCGGAATGGTGGAGATCACACGTCCGCTGTCCAGGTCGATCTTCTGAATCCTATCCTCGGCGATCTGGTAAAGATGCGTGCCGTCGAAGGCCGTGCCTGCATGGGCGGCAACGTCGATCGAGCGCACGATCTTGCCCGTATCCGGGTCCATGGCACTGATCCTGTCGCCGGTGGCAAACCACACATGCTGCCCGTCGAAAGTTACGCCATGCACGGCGTCGACACCGGGGAAAGGCCCGTATTCGCGGATGATGCCGGCTGCTGAGTGTTTCATCGTCATCCTCTTGCCGTAAGTTTCCATGGCCGCAGCCTAGCTGCCCGGCAAAGGACCCGGGAGCAACAATGTTGTCGGGAAGCCCGGCACGGAGGGGACCGTCCAGCGGCGCATCCGGCCTCTGCCAAAGGACTGCACCTTGCCGTTCGATGCGAGTTCCTCCAGTGCCCGCTGCACCGTGCGAGGGCTCGTTTCCAGCGCGATGGCCAGCGCCGAACTAGACCAGGCCTCGCCATCGGCCAGGAACGCGAGTACCGCCACGTTCGGCTCGTCGGCCAGCGGAGCGAGCACGGCAACCCTACTGGAATTGCACGGCGTCAGCTTGAAGCCTGATTCCGTTGCAGTGATTTTCGCGATCTCACCCAGTTCTTCGCGCAGCCGTGCGATCTCGACCCGTAGCCGGGCACGATGCGAGTCGTCAGTTTGCCGAGCGCGGAAGGCACTTTTGAGCAGCGTGTCTCTCGACGCATCGTCGGGCCATTTTTCACCGAGAGCCCGAGCGAGAGCAAACAGGACAGGTCGCGCGGTCAGCGAAGCAGTCCGGTGGCGATCCCGCACCATATTCCGGCATCCGTCGACCACAAGAATGTCGGATGCGAACAGCTCTTCCACGTCTTGAAGAAGGGCAAGGCGTTCATTGCCGTCGGAAATTATGCGGGCAGCAGGCGTCGTCAGCACGCTGCTCGCAACCCCGACTTCGGTCGTCAATGCCGGAATGTCCGCCTGACGTGCGGCTTCCGCGGCTTGGGCGAAGGCGCCGCGTGCTTCACGGATATTCAGTCGGCGGATGGCGGTGCCGGCCACCGTAAGTTCATAGGCGGCTCGCGAGGCCGGCGGAAGCAGTGACCGATTGAGTCCGGACAACAGACGTTCCGTCTCGTCCAGGCGACCGAGCAGCAGCAGGCGGCGTGCCGCAAGATTGAGCGCATGAGCGGCGTTCACGGTATCGCCATGCTTTTGGAGTGTTGCCCGGGCCTTATCCAATTCCTTCTCCGGCCAGCCGAGGTCGCGTGAGACAAGGGCGATCTCGGCCTCGGCGACGATGCAGCGTGCTTGGGCAACGGCCTCCTTCGGACCGAACGCACGGGCGGCACTCTTGAGCAGGAACTTCGCACGATCGAAGTCGCCAAGCTGCGCCATGGCGACGCCGCGCAGCGCCAGCGCAGGCGGGTCATTGCGCAATGCGACCCGCTTGAGGGCGCCAAGGAGATCGCCTGCTGCGAGAGCGTGGGCGGCGGCCACGATCAAAGAGTCCATCGGATTCCCGTCACGATTGTAACTCTCACGTTTTCGGTAACCGGAAGTACGTTTCCTTCATGGCCGATGATGGTCGGTCGTATCACGAAGCTGATCATAGACGAACAAAGGAGTTGGAGCGATGAACACGATTACAGCCAACAACATCCGGAAATCTGCAGACAGCGCCAAAGGCCACCGCGTCGTCTCCCGCGACGAATGGCTTGCTGACCGCAGACGCCTGCTGAAACGCGAGAAAGAGCTAACGCATCTGAGCGACCAGATCGCCGCCGAGCGCCGGGCGCTGCCATGGCTGCGTGTCGACAAGGATTACAGATTCGACACGCTCGACGGCAAACGTTCGCTCGCCGACCTGTTCGACGGACGCCGTCAACTGCTGGTCCAGCACTTCATGCTTGCTCCCGGCTGGGAGCAGGGCTGTCCAAGCTGTTCCTTTATGGCCGACCACAATGACGGCATGATCGTGCACCTAGCGCACCGCGATGTCGCGTTCGTCGCCGTCTCCCGTGCGCAGTTCGCCGAGATCGAACGCTTCCGGAAGCGTATGGGATGGCAGTTCAGATGGGTGTCCTCGCATGGCACCGACTTCAACTACGATTTCAAGGTCAGCTTCATGCCGGAAGAAGTCGCCAGCGGCCATATCGACTACAATTACGGCGAATGGCCACACGCGTATGAAGAATGGCCCGGCATCAGCGTTTTTTTCAAGAATAATGCGGGCGAGGTCTTTCACACGTACTCCCGGTACGGGCGCGGCGTGGAAGACATGATGGGAACCTATCGCATGCTCGACCTCGTCCCTAAAGGCCGTGACGAAAGAGACGTGGAATACAAGATGGAATGGATCCGTCATCACGATCGCTATGAACCAACGGCGGCGTCGAAAACGACATCTGGTTCGATCGATGGCTTGCTGGACTCCGTTAAGCACAGGTGCTGCCGCTGATACCTCATCGAGGAGCAGCCAGATGACCAGGATCAGGCGGAGAGAATATGCTGGTGGCACGAACATGAAGCGCCACGATCGCGTCGACGAGAAGCACGTACGGCCTCGTGGCGCGCACCCGTTTGCTTGTCCCCGAGCGTTTCCAGCATGGTAACCAGCAACTCAAGCGCCAGCCTTGCCGACGACGGCACGCCGCTCTCCCCATCCCGCAACCAATCGATGAGCTTGGTCACGTGCGATGGGCCATGTGCCACTACCAGCCCGTACTCAGCGAATTGGCCCCTCAGCGCATTGATTAACTGCGTGCGCTGCCGCACAAGTAGGTCACGAAGCCGGAACACCGCAGCGCCTGCCTGTTGCTCATCACTCTTGACCTGAACGAAGCGCATGGTCGGACGTTGTGCCGCCTCGCAGATCGCCTCGGCATCCGCCATATCGTTCTTCTGACGCTTCACGAACGGCTTCACATAGGCAGGCGCGATCAGTTTCACTTCATGGCCAAGGTGACCGATCTCCCGACCCCAGTAATGCGCCCCGCCACATGCTTCCATCGCCACCACGCACCTTGGCTGCCTGGCGAAAAACCCCAGCACGTCATGCCGTCGTAGTTTCCGACGGAAAACAACTACGCCTGAGGCATCCGCCCCGTGCACTTGAAATACGTTCTTGGCCAGATCCAGACCGATCGTGCTAACCTCACCCATGGACGCTCCCTCCTTCGTGGCGGTTGCAACGCCCACCACCGTGGCACATCGCGATGCTGTCGAGGGGCGTCCACCCCATCAGTTTCATTCTGAATGGTGGCAATTTGGCGCGCCGAAAAGATTCGAACACCAGCAGGTACGGACTTCCTGCTCCTCTACAAAGCTATGGCGACGGCAGGGTTTCATCAGTGAGCCCATAAACGCGCTCGGCGCGACGAAAACCCGCGACGGGGAATTCACCGAGGTTGATCCAGCTCTCTGGCGCGGCGGCGGCAAACCCCTCCGAGGCGACGATGGTGCGGTTGAGATCACTCGCGATCTTTTCCAGTCGCGCCGCGAGATTGACTGCCGGACCGATGCAGGTGAAGTCGAGTCGATGACCTCCGCCGATATTTCCGTACAACACCTCGCCGACATGCAGCGCCAGCCCGAAGCGGAATTTGTCGAAGGAAACGCCGCCATGACGGAAACTCATCGCCGCGATGCGTTCGCGGCTGGCCCGCGCCGCCGCCAGCACTCGGCCGCACACCTCCACCGCGTCCGCGCCGACTTCGGCGATGGGAAACACTGCGAGTAGACCATCGCCCATGAACTTCAGTACCTCACCGCCGCGTTCGACGATGGGATCGACCTGACAATCGAAATACAGATTGAGCACATCCACAACGGCACTGGGCGGCAGCGTGTCCGACAGCCGCGTGAAGCCGCGCAAATCCGACAACCAGATCGCCGCCGACATCGTTTCAGTGTGGCCGCGCCTGATCTGTCCGGCAAGAATCCGCTGGCCGGCTCGGTTACCGACATAGGTATCGAGCAGTGCGGTCGCGGTACGTTCGAGATGAATGATCTCGATGACCCGCGCGATCGGCGCCATCAGCGCACGCAACGCCTCGATCTCCGGATCGGTAAACCCTCCCGGCGCCGTCGTCGTCCAACTCACCGCATGGATGGCACCGCTGAGGAATCGGAGCGGCATGGCGATATAATCGGTCATGCGTTCGGCGCGCGCGTCGACGAAAAAAATCGACATCGTATCGGCGTGAATTTCGGATTCGCGCCGCCGCACTTCCTCACCCACCGTATAAACCATCCGCAGTGGGCTATTGAGGAAATCCTCGCTCTCCTCGATACCATAAGGGGCCGCATAGACCGTGACGTCCTTCCCGCGTCGCCACGTGAAGCTCTGACCGAACATCTGCGGATGCAACGTGCGGACAAAGACGCCGACGCGCCAGAGCGCAACCCCGGCATCGACCAGACGTTCGCACAACTGCTGCATCATCACTTCCGGCGGCACACCATTGCGGTCGCCGGCCGACACCCAGGTGGCAATTTCCTTCAGATTTTCGACCCGCATGTCTTCATCCGATATGGTGGCATATCCATCGATACGGCCGCGCCCCGTCGTATCCAACCCCTAGCCGTGCTCCAATGGCGTCTCATCGATCAAACCATGGACACGTTCAGAGGAGCGAAAGCCCGCGATGGGAAACTCGCCGAGATCGATCCACCCCTCGGTGATCGACCTCACAAACGCTGAGGAGGCGACAACCGTTCGGTTGAGTTGACCTGCCATCTTTTCCAAACGCGCCGCCAGATTGACGGCGGGGCCGATGCAAGTGAAATCCAGCCGGCTGCCGCCGCCGATATTGCCGTAAAGCACTTCGCCGACATGCAGTGCCAGTCCGAACCGGAAGCCACGGAGCACTTCGCCACCAATCATATACTCCATCGCTGCGACATTGGCGCGACTGGTCCGCGCCGCGTGCAAAACGGCCTGACAGACAGCCGGCAGATCCGAACCGTCCTCGGCAACGGGAAACACCGCAAGCAGACCATCACCCATGAATTTAAGAACTTCGCCCCCCTGCTCGCGGATCGGCTCGACCTGACAATCGAAATACCGATTGAGCAGTTCGACGATCGCATCGGGTGGCAGACGGTCGGACAGCGGCGTGAAGCCGCGCAAATCCGACAGCCAGATCACCGCCCTCATGGTTTCGGTATGGCCCCGGCGGATCTGGCCGGCAAGAATTCGCTGGCCGGCGCGCGATCCCACATAGTTGTCAAGCAATCCCGCCGCAGTCCGCCGCAACAGAAAGATTTCGATCATTCGCGACAGCGGTGCATGAATGGCCCTCAACTCATCAAGGTCGACATCCGTGAAACCGCCTTCGCGCCGGGTCGACCAACTCAGGGCCTCGCGCTGACCGTCCGAGAACGTCACCGGCAACGCCAGATATTCGGTAACACCCTCGGCTCGCATCGACGCCAGGAAAGAGGAGTTGCCGATGTCGTCAGCGTCGCGCAGACGTCGTCGCACTTCTTTTCCCGTGTCATATACCCCCGCGATCGGGCTCGAGAGGTAATCGTCGGATTCCTCGATCCCATAAGGCGCAGCGGTCATCGTCACGCCGGATCCCCGACGCCAGATGAATCCGCGTCCGGACATTGTGGGATGCAAGGTGCTGACAAACACACCGGAGCGCCAGAGCGGAATGCCGCAGGCCACGATGCGTTCGCATGTCTCCGCCATGAAGCGGTCAACCTGCGGCGCCGATCGCGCTCCTTCAATCAGCCAGTCCACCACGCTTTGGAGACGACCGGCCTGCATCGGCGGCTTCGCTAACCGAGCTGCCCGCGATGGCGCAACAGGTGATCCGCCAACACGCAGGCCATCATCGCCTCACCGACCGGTACTGCACGAATACCGACGCAGGGATCGTGGCGGCCCTTGGTCAGAATATCGGCGTTGGCACCGCTGCGATCAATGGTCCGTCGGGGCGACAGGATTGAGGACGTCGGCTTCACCGCGAAACGAGCCACCACCGGTTGTCCGGTCGAGATGCCGCCAAGGATGCCGCCGGCATGATTGGACAGAAAAGCAGGACCATTGTTGCCCATCCGCATTTCGTCGGCGTTCTCCTCGCCGGACAGCGTAGCGGCGTTGAAGCCCTCGCCGATTTCGACACCCTTCACCGCGTTGATGCTCATCATCGCGTTGGCAATATCGCTGTCGAGCTTGCCGTAGATTGGCGCTCCCAACCCCGCCGGCACGCCCTCCGCGACCACCTCAATCACTGCACCGATGGAGGAGCCGCTTTTGCGGATGCTATCGAGATAGCCTTCAAAGAACGCGGCCTTGTCCTTGTCGGGACAGAAGAACGGGTTGCGCGCGACCTCATCCCAATCCCACTTCTCCCGGTCGATTTTGTGCGGCCCCATCTGCACCAGGGCGGCGCGCACGGTGACATTGGGAATAGCCCTGCGTGCGACCGCCCCGGCGGCGACGCGGCTCGCGGTCTCGCGCGCCGAGGAGCGGCCACCGCCGCGATAGTCGCGGATGCCGTATTTCGTCTCATAGGTGAAGTCGGCGTGACCCGGACGATACTTGTCCTTGATGTCGGAATAGTCCTTCGAGCGCTGGTCCGTGTTCTCGATCAGTAGCGCGATCGGCGTACCCGTCGTCACCTGCACGCCGCTCTCGGGATGTATCATCACGCCGGAGAGGATCTTCACCTGATCCGGCTCCTGCCGCTGCGTGGTGAAGCGCGACTGGCCAGGCCGACGACGGTCGAGGTCCTGCTGAATATCCTCGGCCGCGAGCGGGATCAGCGGCGGGCAGCCGTCGACCACGCAGCCGATCGCGACCCCGTGGCTCTCGCCGAAGGTGGTGACGCGGAACAGGTGGCCGAAGGTGTTGTGGGACATGCACCCATCTCAAAGTAGCGAATTTCGCTACACGTCGTAGCGGCATGCTGTGAAAATCGCAACATTACCGCAACAGGCCGCCCCCTCTCCGCCTCAGCTGTATTTGGCCAGTTGCCCGCCGCTGAAGACATAAACAGCGCCCTGCTCGATCGTCAGGTCCGCTGCACTGGCGGGTGTCGCGACCCCGACAGCCACCATCAGCGCCCGCGCGGTACCGCCGTGGGACACGGCCACCGTATCGCCCAGCAGCGAGTCGTACCAGTCGCGCATCCGCAAGGTCACCGAGGCGTAGCTTTCGCCGCCCGGCGGGGACACGCCCCATTTGTCGCGCTCGCGCTCGGCGAACAGATCGGGATGCGAGGTTCGCATCTCCGGCAAGGTCGAGCCTTCCCAATGACCATAGCCGATCTCGCGCAGGCGATCATCCAACGCAAAGTTCTCCGGTGGCAACGCCAATTCTTCGCGCACCAGTTCCATGGTGTGGCGTGCCCGTTCCAACGGGCTGGCGACGAAGGCGAGCTTGTCGAGAACCTGACCGGCGCGG
The DNA here is from genome assembly GCA_049647485.1 of Xanthobacteraceae bacterium. Classification (GTDB taxonomy): domain Bacteria; phylum Pseudomonadota; class Alphaproteobacteria; order Rhizobiales; family Xanthobacteraceae; genus 62-47. The sequence continues at coordinate 2,936 of JBARXT010000007.1, read as the reverse complement.
GCGATCAGGTCACCGAGGATGCCGCCTGCATGGGCGGCCTGATCGCGTCCAAGATCGTTGAGCGGAATATCCTTGGAGCCCTGAAAGCGGCCGGCGGCGTTCCACGCCGTCTCGCCGTGTCGGATGAAATAAATGGTGGGGGTTGGCATGACGAAAACGGATATGGCGTGACTTGCTCTGTTCTAATCCTTCGCCAACGAAATGTCCGGTGCATCGGGACGCTTCATGCCGACGACATGATAGCCTGAATCGACGTGATGCACCTCACCGGTGACGCCACGCGACAGGTTCGAGAGGAAATACATGGCGCTGTCGCCGACCTCCTCGATCGTCACGGTACGGCGCATCGGAGCGTTGTATTCGTTCCACTTCAGGATGTAGCGGAAATCACCGATGCCGGATGCAGCGAGCGTTTTGATTGGTCCAGCCGACAGCGCATTGACGCGGATATTCTTCTCGCCGAGGTCGGCGGCGAGATAGCGAACGCTGGCCTCCAACGCCGCCTTTGCCACACCCATGACGTTGTAGTGCGGCATCCATTTCTCGGCGCCGTAATAGGTCAGCGTCAGGATCGAGCCGCCATCGGTCATCAGCTTCTCGGCGCGCTGCGCAACCGCCGTGAGCGAATAGCACGAAATCAGCATGGTCTTGCTGAAATTGTCGGCCGTGGTCTCGATGTAGCGGCCGTCGAGTTCGTCCTTGTCGGAAAACGCGATGGCGTGAACCACGAAATCGATCTTGCCCCACTGCTTTTTGGCTTCATCAAACACCGCGTCAATGGTCGCGGGGTCGGTCACGTCGCAGTGGCCGAGCAGGATACCGCCCAGTTCCGCAGCCAGCGGCTCGACCCGCTTCTTCAAGGCATCGCCCTGCCAGGTGAGCGCGATCTCGGCGCCCTGCGCGCGGCAGGCCTTGGCGATGCCCCAGGCGATCGAACGGTTGTTGGCGACGCCGAGGATGATCCCGCGCTTGCCCTGCATCAGCCCTGAATTCTGTTCCATTCCATGTCCCATCGATCCAATGCCGGCCGATCCCCGCCAGCCCTTCCGGGTACACCAGCAAAAGGGCTTGGCAAAGCCTAAAATGACCCGAAAACGCGCTGTTTTGGAGCGAAAAAGTTAACGACCGGAATAGCCGCGCCGGGTCGGTGTTCTATCGGCATGGGCATGGGGTCTGCTACAGCCAAAACGGCATTGCCCGGCGCGCAACCTTCCGACGCGTTTTCTAATGCACGGACAAGACAACACGGCGATGAGCACATTTCGCGACAATGTCGAAGCCATGATCCCGGCGCTGCGCCGCTACGCGCGGGCGCTGACGCGCGACGCCGATATCGCCGACGATCTGGTTCAGGATACACTCGTTCGCGCGCTACGCTCGGAGCGGCTGTTCCTCGGCGGCGATATCCGGAGCTGGCTCTACACCATCCTCACCAATCTCAATCGCAATCGCCGACGTTCGCTGGCGCGCAAGCCCTCCTTCGCGCCGCTGCAAGACGCCGCAGCCGGCGCCAGCGGCACCGAGGCCGAGGGCCGCGACATCGCTCGCGCGCTGGCGACACTGGTGGAAGATCAACGTGCGGTCCTGCTGCTGGTGACGCTGGAGGGTCTGAGCTATCGCGAGATCGCCGACATTCAGGGCGTGCCCATCGGCACGGTGATGTCCCGCCTTGCCCGCGCCCGCGCCCACATGAAAGCCGCACTCGAAGGCGAGCGCCCTGCGCTTCGCCGCGTGAAGTAATTCGAGCGAGACGAGAAGACGACCATGACCGAGCCCTATATTCCCGTTACCGAAGACGAGTTGCACGCCTACATCGACAATGAATTGCCGTCGGAACGTCGCGGCGATGTCGAGGCCTGGCTCGCCGCACACCCCGAGGATGCCGGGCGCGTGCGGTCATGGCGCGCGATGGCGGATGCATTGCACGCACGCTACGATGGCGTTGCGGACGAGACGGTGCCGGCGCGGCTTGAAATCGAGCGATTGGCGCGGCCACAGCGACGCATGCTGTATGGCGCAATCGCAGCCGCGCTGGCCGCATTCGTGACCGGCGGTGCGACGGGATGGCTGATGCATGGTGTCAGTGCCGCACCGTCCTCATTGCAAGCCTTCACGCTCGACGCGCTGGAGGCACATCGGCTCTATGTCGTGGAGGTACGCCACCCGGTCGAAGTCGCGGGCTCGGAGCGCGCACATCTGCAGCAGTGGCTGTCGCGGCGCGTCGGCTACACCATCAGGGCGCCCGAGCTGGATGCATCCGGATTGAAGCTGGTAGGCGGTCGCCTCCTGCCCGGCCCGACCGCGCCCGCAGCCTTCCTGATGTACGAGAGCCCGACCGGCGAGCGCTTCACGCTTTATACGTCACGCGCCGCCGCGCCGACCACGCAGATGCGCTACGTGACGCGCGCCAGCGATGGCGCGCTGTACTGGTCGGATCGCGGCGTCGGGTACGTGCTGTCCGGTCCCGACGACAACAAGAGCCGTCTCGAACAAGTCGCCCGCGCGGTCTACGATCAGACGGAGAAGAACGGCGGCTGAGGCCTCTCTCGAGATGACGCCGGCGCAATGCTTGCGGCGCCATTACGCCGTCAGCAGTTGTTCCGCCGCCGCCGCGGCGCGCTCATAGCCGGGATAATCGCCGTTGCCGCCAAGAATCGCGATCGGCCCGGGTCCGATCGGTCCGGTCAGTTGCGGGTCGGTGGCAATGAAGACGCCAACCAGCGGCACCGCATAGGCGGCAGCGAGATGCAGCAGGCCGGTATCGACGCCGACCACCAACGCGGCATTCGCAATCACTTGCGCGGTCTCGTCGAGCGGTCGGCGCGGCAGCACTTCGGCGCCCTTGATCGCACCGGCCAGCCGCTCGCTGCGCACGCGCTCGGCCTCCGTACCCCATGGCAGCAAAACGCCTAGACCCTTGCGCCGCAGCGCCTGCC
>JBARXT010000006.1:0-16984 GCA_049647485.1 Xanthobacteraceae bacterium | reverse complement strand
GGCCTGAGGTGCGCCAGCCGCGGGAGCGGCGGCGGGGGCCGCAGCACGCGCCAGGGCGGCCTGCTCGATACCGGTGGCGACGACCGAGACGCGGATCGTGCCATCGAGATTCTCGTCGAAGGTCGCGCCGACGATGATGTTGGCGTCGGGATCGACTTCCTCGCGAATACGGGTCGCGGCTTCATCGACCTCGAACAGCGTCATGTCCTTGCCGCCGGTGATGGAGATCAGAAGGCCACGGGCGCCCTTCATCGACGAATCGTCGATCAGCGGATTGGCGATGGCGGCTTCGGCGGCGGTCAGCGCGCGCTTCTCGCCGGAGGCTTCGCCGGTTCCCATCATCGCCTTGCCCATCTCGCGCATGACGGCGCGGACGTCGGCGAAGTCGAGGTTGATGAGGCCGTCCTTCACCATCAGGTCGGTGATGCAGGCGACGCCTGAATAGAGCACCTGGTCGGCCATCGCGAAGGCGTCGGCGAAGGTGGTCTTTTCGTTGGCGACCCGGAACAGGTTCTGGTTCGGGATGATCAGCAGCGTATCGACCACCTTGTGGAGTTCGGTGATGCCCGACTCCGCGGTGCGCATACGGCGCTGGCCTTCGAAATGGAACGGCTTGGTGACCACGCCAACCGTCAGAATGCCAAGGTCGCGCGCGGTGCGTGCGATCACCGGCGCTGCGCCGGTGCCGGTGCCGCCGCCCATGCCGGCGGTGACGAACACCATGTTGGCGCCCGAGAGGTGATCGCGAATTTCATCGATCACTTCCTGCGCGGCGGCCGCGCCGACGTCGGGCTGCGAACCGGCGCCGAGCCCCTGCGTCACCTCGGTGCCCATCTGCACGACGCGCTGGGCTTTCGTCATCGACAGCGCCTGCGCGTCGGTGTTGGCGACGACGAAGTCGACGCCTTCAAGACCGGCCGTGATCATGTTGTTGACCGCATTGCCGCCGGCGCCGCCGACTCCGAAGACGGTGATCCGCGGCTTCAGCTCGCGAACATCAGGGGGTGTCAGATTGATGGTCATGGTTGCCTCTCGATTACGCGCGCTTGGGTTCGCAATGCCCCCGGCCTTGGGCCGAAGAAGTGGATGGGTGGGAATGTGCTTGGAACGAATTCATCAGAAGCCCTCGCGCAGCCATTGGCCGACCTTGCCGAAGTAGCCGCCGGTTCCGGTTTTCAGGGGCCGCACATGGCGGGGCTCGACGAATTCGAGGTGAGCGTATTGCGGGTAGACCAGAAGCCCCGAAGGCACCGCGAAGGATGCGCTCTTGGCCTCGTTGGGCAGTCGGCCGAAACCGAGCGGACGACCGATGCGGACCGAGCGCCCGAGAATCCGGGTCGCCAGTTCCGGCACGCCGGTGAGTTGCGACGCGCCGCCGCTCAGTATGACGCGCCCGCGCGGCTCGGCGGCAAACGGCGAATCCTTCAGCCGGTCGCGCACCATTTCAAAGATCTCCTCGACGCGTTGCCGGACGATGTTGGCGATCGTCGCGCGCGACACCACTTGCGGAAAATCCTGCTCGTCTTCGCCCGCTGTCGGCACCGACATCAACTCGCGCGCATCCGAACCGCCAGTCAGCACCGTGCCATATAACGTCTTGATTCGCTCGGCATCCGCAATGCAAGCACCGAGGCCGCGCGCGAGATCCATCGTGACGTGTTGCCCGCCGACCGCAAATCCGCCGGCATGAACGAAACGACCGCCGGAATAGATCGAGATCGTCGTGGTGCCGGCACCCATCTCGACCACGGCAGCGCCGAGATCGAGTTCGTCGTCGGTCAGCACCGCAAGTCCGGCTGCATAAGGACTCGCCACCATGGCTTCGACATTAAGGTGACAGCGCTCCACCGTCAGCATCAGGTTCTTGGCGACCGTCGCGTCGGCGGTCACCACGTTCATGTCGACGCCGAACTGCCGTGCCACCATGCCGCGCGGATCACGAATACCCTTCACGCCGTCGAGCGCGTAACCGACCGGCAGCGCATGCAACACGGTGCGGCCGATGGCAGTGGCATGACGCATCCCGGTCGATGTGATGCGGGTGACGTCATCCGGCGCCACCGAACCGCCGCGAATATCGGACGCAGCTTCGATCAATTGCCCCTGCAAGCGGCCGGCGGAAACCGACAGCAGCACCGATTCGACACGAACCTTTGCCATGCGCTCGGCAACCGCCACCGCGTGGCGCACCGCCTGCTCGCACTCCGTCATATCGACCACGGCGCCTGCCTTGACGCCGCGCGATTGGATGTGGCTGTAACCGATCAGCTCCACCGCATGGGTGCGGCCGCGCAGCGCCTCGCTCGGCGCGCACGGCTTCAGCCGCGCAATCAGGCACGCGATCTTGCTGGTACCGATATCGAGCGAGGCGACCAATGCCGTCCTGTTCTGCGGCATCGGGCGCGTCTTGGGCGTTTGATGGCGATCCAGACTCGTCATGCGTCGCCGGCCTTACGTTTGGGCTTCTTTTCTTTGAGCATCTCGTCGCGCGCCTTGGCGGCGTCTTCCGACAGCCGCACGATCAGCCGATCCGGCAGGCGCGCATCGACCGCGACGATGTCGCGGGTGAACAATTTGTCTTCCTTGTCGAACTTCGACAGCGTCGCCAGCGCGATCCCGACATCGTGCTCCGGGAGCCGGACATCGAGGCCGTTCTTCAGGCGCAGATTCCAGCGACGTTCGCCGACGAACACGGCGGCGCGCACCAGCGGCTTGATCTGTGGGTAGCGATCCAGCAACGCCAGGAAATCCCGCGCGTGACTTTCGGCGCCCTTGCCCACCACCAGCGGCAGCGACGCGAATTTCTTGATGACGTAAGGCTCCAGCACCGCGCCGTCCTCGGCGATCACCGACACCTTGCCGTCCTGCTGCCACAGGGCGAAAGGCGAGCGCTCAGTGACGTCGATCTGCAAGGTGCCGGGATAGAACTTGAGCACGGTGGCATCGGCGATCCATGGATTCGCCATCAGCTTGCTACGCACCACGGCGGCATCGAGGAACAATAACGACGAGCGGCCATTGACACCGCCGATCGCAAGAACCTCATCCTGGCTGAGTTGCTTGCGGCCGTTGATGGCGACACCGGTGATGCGGAAGCCGGCAGCATTGGCCACCGCGTTGCGCGCATCGCTCAAACCGGTGGTCACTTCTTCTATATGTCCGCCCTTGACGACACCGAACACGGCGCTGCCGCACAGGACGGCGACGGTCGCGACGATGCCGGCACGGCGCGGCACGCGGCGTTCGATGAAAACGATCAGCGGATGACTGCTCGACGGCGCCAACCGATGCGACACCGGAGGCGGCGTCCGCCGCCGCATCACCCGAACGATCCATTCGCGCAGCAGGATGACCGCGCCCAAAGCGGCGGCTTTCAGATCAGTTTGGGGCCTCGGCAGTCTCACCGACCGAGCGAGGCGTCCTCCACCATCCATTGCACGAGCTCGTCAAATGTTGTGCCCGCGTGCGCTGCGAGCTCTGGCACAAGTGACGTCTCGGTCATGCCGGGCTGGGTGTTCACCTCAAGACAGATGAGGCCCCCTGTACCCTCGATGCGATCGTCGAAGCGGAAATCCGCCCGGCTAACGCCCCGGCAGCCGAGCGCAACATGCGCCGCCAGCGTTAACCTTCGGACTTCCTGGTAAACAAATGGTAAAACCGGTGCAGGCAGGATGTGTTTTGACGCGCCGGGAGAGTACTTTGCCTCGTAATCGTAAAACCGTACCGTTGGAACGATCTCGATCACCCCGGTCGCCTCGCCCTTGACCACCGCACAGGTCAATTCCTTGCCGGCGATGTATTTTTCTACCAGAAGTTGATCGCCATGCGGCCAGTCCTCGCGGAACAGTTCCTGCGGCGGATGCGTGTGGCCCTCGGTGACGATGAAGACGCCGACGCTGGAGCCATCCGCCACCGGCTTGATAACGTAAGGCGGCTCCATGACATGCCCCTTGGCGATCTCGGCACGCGACAGCGTCAGCCCTTTCGCCACTGGAATTCCGGCCGCCGCCATCACCGTCTTGGCAAGGTCCTTCTGCATCGCCAATGACGACGCCAATACACCGGAGTGGCTGTAAGGAATGCCGAGCGTTTCAAGAATGCCCTGAATGGTGCCGTCCTCACCGGGGCGGCCATGCAGCATCATCAGCGCGACGTCGGGCTTCAAGGCTTCCAGCACCGTGGCGATGTCGCGCTTCACGTCGATACGGGTCACGCGATAGCCGCGCCGCTCCGCTGCGTCGGCGCAGGCTCTGCCCGACCGCAACGATACTTCGCGCTCCGACGACCAGCCGCCCAGCAAAACCGCAACATGTTTCGAACTGCTCATTCGCCACCTCTTTTGCTGCTCCCTCATTAAGCTGATTTTCGGTCGTGACCAAATCATGCGTGCAGCGGTATTGTCGAAACGCAACGGCAGCGATTCGGGCTTCGACAAAGGGATATCTTCGATGATCAGAGCCTGGCTCGACATGGCCCCGGCGGGAATCTTCCTGTCGCTCTCCATTCTCTATTTCGGAATGGTGGCCATCCTCGCGTTTTTGGCTTTCCGTTCGCCGGTGCGGCGGTCGATCCATTCCTTCCATGGCGTCGTAGCGCCGTTCTTCAACGCCGTCGCCATCCTGTTCGCGCTGCTCGCGGGCTTCCTCGCCAACGACATCAGCGAGCGCAGTCGCCAGGCGATCCGCACGGTGCAGGCGGAAGCCGGAGAACTACGCAACATCCATACGCTGAGCGTTGCCACAGTATCGGACATGCAAACCATCCGCGCGGCGCTCAACGCTTACGTCACCTCCATCGTCTCGGACGAATGGCCTGCGATGGATGCGTTCAAGGACTCTCCGAACACCGCCGCCGCTTATGACAACCTGCTCCGCGAGGTCAGCCAGCCATCCTTGTCCAAGGCGGCCGGGCAAGCTGCGCACGCCGCCATCCTCAACGCGACGGTTCGCGCCAGCACGCTCCGCAACGTGCGGCTGTCGCTGGCAACCGACCACACCAACGATCTGAAATGGCTCGTGGTGCTGACGCTCGGGCTGTTCACGCAGATCGCCATCGGCCTCGTGCACCTCGAACGTCCGCGCGCTTTCATCGCGGCCATGACGCTGTTCTCCGCCGCGGTGGTGGTCACGCTCGGAATCATCGCGATGCAGGAGTATCCCTTCGAAGGGAGTTTCCGGGTTTCGCCGGCTCCCATCGCGATGCTCGAAAAGCTAAGCCACTGACATCGCCACACGGCCGCGGCTCAATGCCATTTCAGCTTCGCGCGACGCCGATGCGCTTGATTTCCCAGTGCAGGTCGATTCCCGATTGCGCCTTGACGCGCGCGCGCACGGTTTCGCCCAGCGTCTCGATATCGTGCGCGGTGGCATCGCCGGTGTTGATAAGGAAATTGCAATGCAAGTCCGACACCTGCGCGCCGCCGACGCGAAGCCCACGACAGCCTGCGGCATCGACCAACTTCCAGGCGCTGTGGCCGGGTGGATTCTTGAAGGTGGAGCCGCCGGTTTTCTCGCGAATCGGCTGCGCCGTTTCGCGATGCGCTTGCACCGCCTGCATTCGCGCGCGAATGACTTCAGCGGCGGCGGGCACACCGCGAAAGCGTACCGACGTGAACACGAATGACGGATCGATACTACTATTGCGATAGGTGAAACCCATCGCGGCATTATCGAAGCGATGCAGCGTGCCGTCTCGGGACACCGCCGTCACTTCGACCAGAATATCCTTGGTCTCGCCGCCGTTAGCGCCGGCGTTCATGCGCAGCGCGCCACCGATGCTGCCGGGGATGCCGAACAGGAATTCGAGGCCGCTGAGATTGGCACCAGCCGCCGCTTCAGCCACCCGCTTGTCGAGCGCGGCGGTGCCGGCATGAACAATATCGCCGTCGACACGCATTGTGCCGAACGCACGCGGCGACAACCGGATCACCACGCCCTCCACGCCGCCATCACGCACAATCAGATTCGATCCGACGCCGACGCAATAGACCGGAATGTCGGCGCGCAGATGTTGCAGGAAGTAAGCGAGATCGTTTTCATCGGCCGGCGTGAACAACACCTGCGCCGGCCCGCCGACGCGAAACCACGTCAGCGGCGCCAGCGGTTCGTTACCCAGCAAACGCCCGCGCAGGTCGGGCATCGCGGATTTCAACTCAGGAATGATATTTGCAAACATCAGTAGAGCCAGGACCGGTATTCGGGATTGGAGTCTTTCATGTCGTCGAACAGCCAGACCATCCGATCCACGAACCATGTTTTGGCGAGCATGACGATAACCACGCTCAGGAAGGTCACGGCGGCCTCACGTTGCCACAGTCCCCATAGCATCGACAACGTCGCCGCCATCGCGATCACCGATGCGACGCGCGGGACCGTGCGATGCCGCAGCGGCACGTCCTGCCGCTTCAGCGCGGTCCATATCCGCTCGCCGAGCACGGCCTTCGAGGCCCAGTTGTCGGTGGAACGCGGCGGCGGAAAGGCGCGCGGATTGATGATCAGCCAGAGCACCACGGCCGCAACCGGCAACAACGCCCACCATCCGATCCAGTGCGCGCTCCACATCGCGAGGATCAACAGTGGGAAAGCTCCGTAGCGCGTCCACACGCTCCATGGGTTGGCATGACGGCGCCATGTCTCGTCGCTGAGAACGGCCATGTCCATTCTCCCTTGCGTGGTTCGCGCGGTTATCCCAGCGCTTTCAATTCCGCCGGCAGCGCGTAGGCCCATTGCGTGATGTTGCCGGCGCCGAGGCAGACGACGTAGTCGCCGGGCTTCGCCACGCCGCGCACCACTCCGGCAAGCGCCGCTGCATTCTCCAGCGCGATCACTTCGCGATGACCATGCGCGCGCAGGCCTAGCACGAAGTTGTCACGATCGATGCCGGGGATCGGTGCCTCGCCCGCCGGATAGACATCGGCGACGATCACGGTGTCGGCGTCGTTGAAGCAGGTGCAGAATTCCTCGAACAGCGATTGCAGCCGGGTGTAGCGATGCGGCTGCACCACGGCGATGACTTTGTTCTTCGTCGAGTCGCGCGCGGCCTTCAGCACCGCCGCGATCTCGACCGGATGATGGCCGTAGTCATCGATGATCGCGACGCCGTTCCACTCGCCGGTGCGAGTGAAGCGGCGCTTGACGCCACCGAAACCGGCCAGCGCCTTGCGGATCGCGTCATCGTCGAGCCCTAGCTCATGCGCTACCGCAATCGCCGCCGTGGCGTTCAGCGCGTTGTGGCGGCCGGGCATCGGCAGCACGAGATCGGCGAGTTCATGCGCGGTGCCGGCCTTGCGATCACGGAACGCGACCTTGAAAGTCGATCCGCCATTCGCCGCCTTGAGATCGACGAGCCGTGCATCGGCCTGCGGATTGGTGCCGTAGGTGATGATGCGGCGATCCTCGATCTTGCCCACCAGGGTCTGCACCACCGGATGGTCGATGCACATCACCGCGAAGCCGTAGAACGGCACGCTCTCGACGAAGTTGCGAAATGCATCCTGCACAGCATCGAAGGTCTTGAAGTGATCGAGATGCTCTGGATCGACGTTGGTGACGATAGCGATATCGACCGGCAGCTTGAGGAAGGTGCCGTCGCTCTCATCGGCCTCCACCACCATCCAGTCGCCGGTGCCGAGCCGCGCATTGGTGCCGTAGGCGTTGATGATGCCGCCGTTGATGACGGTGGGATCGAAATCGCCGGCGTCAAGCAGGGTCGCGACCATCGACGTCGTCGTGGTTTTGCCGTGGGTCCCGGCGATGGCGACACAGCTTTTCAGCCGCATCAGTTCTGCGAGCATTTCGGCGCGACGCACCACCGGAACGCGCTGCGCACGCGCCGCCAGCAATTCCGGATTGTCGCGCTTGATCGCGGTGGACACCACCAGCACGTCGGCGCCCGCGATATTCTCGGCCTTGTGCCCGACGATCACCTCGATGCCCTTCTCGCGGAGGCGGACGACATTGGCGCCTTCGGATGCGTCCGAACCTTGCACGGTGTAGCCGAGATTGTTCAGCACCTCGGCGATGCCGCTCATGCCGATGCCGCCGATGCCGACAAAGTGGATGGGTCCGATCTCGCGCGGCAATCTCATGCGTGTATCCCGTTAGTTTGCGTCATGCCCGCGCTCGTCGCGGGCACCCATGTCTTCTATCTGATTCATCCAGGACGTGGATGGCCGGAACATAGGCGAGCGAAGCGACGCCGTTCTACGAACGGCTATGCGGCTGTGTCCGGCCATGACGTCGGTGTCAAGGCAATTTGGCTAAATTCCCGCCACCTTTATCACCAGATCCGCCAGCCGCTCCGCCGCATCGAGTTTGCCGATGCCGCGCGCACTGGCCGCCATGGCTTTGAGGCGCGCGGGTTCGGCTGCAAGGCCAGAGATTTCTGCCGCCAGGCGGTCCGGCGTGAACTCCGCCTGCGGAATCCGGATCGCGCCGCCGGCATTCGCCAACACGCCGGCATTGGCGAACTGATCCTGATCGATCGCGCCGGGGAGCGGCACCAGAATCGACGGTCGCCCGATGGCGCCGAGTTCCGCCACGGTGGTCGCGCCGGACCGCGAAATCACCAGATGGTTCGACGCCAGCCGCGCCGGCAGATCGCTGAAGAACGCCGCTAGTTCGGTGTTGATCTTGAGCCGATCGTAGACGGCGCGCACCCGCGCCATGTCTTCGTCGCGCACCTGCTGCGTCAACATCAGGCGCGGCCACAGCGACGGCTCCAATCGTTCGATCGCGCCGGGCACGATATCCGACATCACCCGCGCGCCCTGGCTGCCGCCCACGACCAGCAGGCGCAGCGGACCGTTCGGCTCGGGCACCGCGAACGGCACAGCGGCGGCAGCGAGAATCGCCGGCCGCATCGGGTTTCCGGTCACGGTGGTTTTCGCCGCAAGTGCCGGATCGCGATCCAGCACGCCCGGCAGCGAGGTCGCGATGGCGTTGACGCGACCGGACAGGAAGCGGTTGGCGCGCCCCATCACCGCATTGGCTTCGTGAATGACGGTCGGCACGCCGAGCATCCGCGCTGCGAGTAGCGGCGGCAAGGTCGGATAACCGCCGAAGCCAATCATCGCGGCGGGGCGCAAACGACGCACCAGATTGAGCCCAACGGCCATGCCGGCGGCGAGCGTGGTGCCGGTTCGGGCCAGGGCCAACGGCGAACGGCCGCGTACCGTCGCACTCGGTACGACATCGAGCGTATCCTTGGAAAACAGACCGCTGTAGCGCAACGCGCGCTCGTCGGTAACGAGCCGCACGCGCAAGCCACGATCCATCAGCGCGGCGCCGAGCGCTTCCGCCGGGAACAGATGGCCGCCGGTGCCGCCCGCGGCCAGCAGGATGAGAGGCGCTTCGCTCATGGACTCGGCAACTCAGCAAAAACTGCGCACGACATCACTGTCGATCACGCGTAGGCTTGCGTCGCATTGATATCGCCAATCGACGCCATTTCCGTGGCCGGTCGCTGTCGCGTCAACGCCAGCATCATGCCGACGCCATAGGCCAGCGACACCATCGACGAACCGCCGTAGGAAATAAACGGCAAGGTCATGCCCTTCGCGGGAATGAGATGCAGGTTCACCGCCATGTTGATCGCGGCCTGCACGCCGAACAGGATCGCGAGGCCCGATGCGGCAAACCGCGTGAACAGATCCTCATTGGCATAGGCGCGCGACAGCGTGCGCAGCACGATGAAGGCAAACAGCCCGGCCAGCGCCAGACAGAAGATGATGCCGAATTCTTCCGCCGCGACCGCAAAAACGAAGTCGGTGTGGCTATCCGGCAGGATGCGTTTCACCGTGCCCTCGCCCGGACCGACACCGAACCAGCCGCCATGAAGGAAGGACTCCATTGCGGTGTCGACCTGAAACGTATCGCCCGACGCGGGGTCCATGAATCGTTTGATGCGCGCCGCGACATGCGGCACCAGCAGGTAAGCGCCGAACAAACCGGCCGCCGCCGAGCCGGCGAGGCCGAACACCCAGACCATGCGCATGCCGGCGATGAAGAAGAGCGCGCCCCACACCATCAGGATCAGCATGGTCTGGCCGAAATCCGGCTCCAGCACCAGCAGCGTGACCAGACCGAGTAGCGAGGCCAGCGCCATCGAGGTCGCCGGCATCTCGGGACGTCGCGCGGATTCCGCGAACAGCCACGCCACCACCACGACGAAAGCGGGCTTTGCGGATTCGGACGCCTGAATGTTGACGCCGAGAATGGTGATCCACCGCCGCGCACCCTTCACCTCCGCGCCGAACAGCAATGTCGCGACGATCAATGTCACGCTGATGGCCAGCACGATCAGCGCGCTGCGCCGGATTTGCCGCGGCGACAGGAACGACACCGTCAGCAGCACGATCAGCGACGGCAGCAGGAACAGGACGTGACGATTGAAGAAGTGGAACGGGTCGAGCCCGATGCGGGTCGCGACCGACGGGCTCGCCGCCAGCGACAGGATCACGCCGCACAGGATCAGCAGCACGAACGCGCCGAGCAACAAGCGGTCGACGGTCCACCACCATTCGGAAAGCGGGGTGCGTTGTTCGCGAGAAATCATAGGGGGTCCTGCGGGCCGTTAACTGCCCATTGGTCCCCCATCATGGTTTCCGAACCGTTAACGGAACGCAAACATTTGTCGCAATGGAAGCTTTCCGCGTTTGACGGAATCATCCGCCGTCATGCGCGGACTTGATCCGCGCATCCATCTTTTTGAAAACGATGGATTGCCGGGTCAAGCCCGGCAATGACGCCTGGAGGCGCTTCTTTCAAATAGGAAACGGTATGGCGGTTCAGACCGCCGGCACCACGCCATCCATCGCCCGTACCAGTTCGCCGAACCGCACGCCGCGCACCTCGAAGTTGGGGAACTGATCGAACGAGGCGCAAGCCGGCGACAACAAGACCACAGCGTCCGGCAATCCAGCCGCATCGGCATCGCGCGCGGCATTGGGCACCGCAACCTCCAGCGTCTCGCTGATCTCGTAAGGCACACTGCCCTCCAGCGTCGCGGCGAACTCTTGCGCCGCCGCGCCGATCAGATAGGCCTTTCGGATGCGCGGGAAGAATTCCGTGAGCGACGTAATCCCCCCCGTCTTCGACTTGCCGCCGGCGATCCAGAAGATGTCGCCGAACGAGGCGAGCGCGCGCGCGGTGGCGTCGGCGTTGGTGCCTTTGGAATCGTTGACGAACAGCACATTGCCGCGCCGCCCAGTCTGCTCCATGCGATGCGCGAGGCCGGGAAAGCTGCGCAGACCTTTTTGCAGAACGTCGCCCCTCACGCCCAGCGCGCGCGCCGCGGCTGCGGCGCATGTCGCATTCTGCGCGTTGTGAATGCCGCGCAGCGAACCGATGCCGCCGATCCGCGCGATCTCGGTGCGCGCGCCGCTCGTCGCGCGAACAATGGTGTCGCGCTCGACATACATCCCGTCGGCCAAAGGCTGCTTGACCGATACGCGCACCACCGGCTTGCCAGCCTGACCGAGCCGGTCCGCGACCGTGCGGCACCAACCGTCATCGACGCCGACGATGGCGGCGCCTTCCGGCTGCACGCCCGCCACCAGCCGCTCCTTCACCGCCGCGTAGTGATCGATGGTGCCGTGGCGGTCGATGTGATCCTCGCTAACATTGAGCAGGATGCCGACGCTGGGATCGAGCGAGGGGCACAGGTCGATCTGATACGACGACATCTCGATGACGTGGACGCGGCCGGCGCGCGGCGGCTCCAGCGACAGGATCGCGGTGCCGATATTGCCGCCCATCTGCACGTCGTGTCCCGCCTCGCGCATCAGATGCGCGATCAGCGCCGTGGTGGTGGATTTGCCGTTGGTGCCGGTGATGGCGACGAACGGCGCATTCGGCGCATGACGACGACGCTCGCGGCAGAACAGTTCGACATCGCCGATCACCTCGACGCCGGCGCGCTGCGCCAGAAGCACGGTCCAGTGCGGCTGCGGATGCGTGAGCGGCACACCCGGCGTCAATACCAGCGCGGCGAAATTCTCCCATGCCACGCCACGCAGATCGGCAGTGATGAAGCCGGCACGCGCGGCGCCCGCCATGCGCTCGGTGCTGTCGTCACAGGCAATGACCTCGGCACCACCGGCGCGCAGCGCCTCACAGCTTGCAAGGCCGGAGCCGCCAAGCCCGAACACGGCAACCGTCTTGCCGGCAAATGAGGTGACAGGGATCATGCCTCTACCGCAGCTTGAGCGTGGAGAGGCCAAGCAACGCCAGCATCACCGCAATGATCCAGAAACGGATGACCACCTGCGGCTCGGTCCAACCCTTCTGCTCGAAGTGATGGTGGATCGGCGCCATCTTGAACACGCGCTTGCCGGTGAGCTTGAATGAGGCGACCTGCACGATCACCGACACCGCTTCCAGCACGAACAAGCCGCCGATCACCGCCAGTACGATCTCGTGCTTCACCGCGACCGCGATCGAGCCCAGCATGCCGCCGAGCGCGAGCGAACCGGTATCGCCCATGAAGATCGATGCGGGCGGCGCGTTGAACCACAGGAAGCCGAGCCCCGCCCCCAGCACCGCGCCGCACAGCACCGCCAGTTCGCCGGTACCGGCGACATAATTGATTTGCAGATAGTCGGAGAACACCGCGTTGCCGGCGAGATAGGAGATCATGCCGAAACTCGCGGCGGCGATCATCACCGGCACGATGGCGAGGCCGTCGAGACCGTCGGTGAGGTTCACCGCATTGCCGGCGCCGACGATGATGAAGCCGCCGAAGATCACGAAGAACCAGCCGAGATTGAGGACGACTTCCTTGAAGAACGGGATAGCCAGCGAACTCGACAGCGGCTCGCGACCGAGCCGCATCAGCGCATAACACGCCAAGGCCGCGATAACGCCTTCGATCATCAGCCGGCTGCGGCCGCCGAAGCCGTTATGGCTCTGCTTGGTGACTTTCAGATAGTCGTCATAGAAGCCAACCAGACCGAAGCCGAGCGTGACGCCGAGCACGATCCAGACATACGGATTCATCGGGTTGGCCCACAGCAGCGTCGAGACCACGAGGCCGGACAGGATCATCAGCCCACCCATGGTGGGCGTGCCCTTCTTGGTCAGATGCGACTGCGGCCCGTCGGTGCGGATCGGCTGTCCCTTGCCCTGGCGAATACGCAGGTTATCGATGATCCACGGCCCGAACAGGAACACGAACAGCGCCGCAGTGACCATCGCGCCGCCGGTGCGGAACGTGATGTAGCGGAACACATTGAGGCCCGGAATCGCCGGCACCGCATCGATCAACCAATAAAACATTCAATCCGCCTTACACCGCTGCGTCGTCGTGAGCGGCCTTATCGGGGAAGCGCTTTTCGAGCGCGCTGACAATGACTTTCATCTTCGAGCCGAGCGAGCCCTTGATCATGACCGCGTCGCCATCGCGCAGCGCGGCCACGACTTGCGACTCAAGCAGGGCCGAGTTCTCGGCATAGCCGCCGCGCCGGCTGGAGGGAAGCGCATCCCACAGGTTTTGCATCAGCGGACCGCAGCAGAATACCGCGTCTATCCCGTTCGCCGTCACCGCCGCGGCAAGGCTGCGATGCAGATCGGCGCCCGTCGGCCCGAGTTCGAGCATGTCGCCCAGCACCGCGATCCGCCTACCGCGCGGTCCTACACGGGCCTGGCCGAGCACGTTCAGCGCCGCCGCCATCGAAGCCGGATTTGCGTTGTAGCTCTCGTCGATCAACGTGGCGCTGCCGTGAAGGAATTCCAGCGTCTTGCGCACGCCGCGCCCAGCCGTCGCCTGAATCTGCGAGAGCGCCAGCGCCGAGCGCGCCAGATCGGCGCCCGCGAGCGATGTCGCCGCCAGCACCGCCAGCGAATTCAGCGCCATGTGACGGCCGGGCATCGCCAGTTTGTAGGTGACGTCGTAATCGAGAATATCGGCGTGAACCGCCGAGCATGTGGCGTGGAGCGCCACGTCCAGCAACCGCGCGTCGGCAGTCTTGTGCGCGCCGAAAGCGACGATATTGGCGATGCCCGCTTTCTTCGCGTGGCGCTTCAACCGTGCGAACTGATCGTTATCACGATTGAGCACCGCGACGCCGCCGGGTTCGACGCCGGAGAATATCTCCGCCTTGGCGTCGGCGATCGCCTCGACGTTCTTGAAGAATTCCAGATGCACCGGCTCGATGGTGGTAACGATCGCGATGTGCGGGCGCACCAGCGCGACCAGCGGCGTGATCTCGCCGGCATGGTTCATGCCGATTTCGAACACGGCGAAAGCCGTATCCGCCGGGCAGCGCGCCAGCGACAGCGGCACGCCCCAGTGATTGTTGAACGAGGCGACCGAGGCGTGCGTCGTCCCCTGCTTTTCCAGCACCTGACGCAACATTTCCTTGGTGGAGGTCTTGCCGACCGAACCGGTGACCGCGATCACCTTCGCACCGAGCCGCGCGCGCGAAGCCTTCGCCAGATCGACCAGTCCCTGCAACACGTCTTCGACGACAAGCAGCGGCGCATCGGCCGCGAACTGATCGCGCTTGCCGCGCGACACCACCGCCAGCGTGGCGCCGGCTTTCAACGCGGCTTCGACGAAGGCGTGACCGTCATGCAGGTCGCCCTTGATGGCAAAGTAAGCGTCGCCCGGCGCGATGGTGCGGCTGTCGATGGACAGGCCATGGATCGCAGCCGGCATCGCACCGCCGATCTGTGCCTGCATCGCGTCCGCCATGGCGTCCGGCGTCCAGAGTGGTTGCGTGCTCATGCGACCTTCACTTTCAGAGCGTCCGCGACTGCGTCGTGGTCGCTGAACGGCAGCGTGCGATCCCCGACAATCTGGCCGGTTTCGTGGCCTTTGCCGGCGATCAACAAGACGTCGCCGTCCTGCAAACCGTCGATGGCGGCCCGGATGGCCTCGGCGCGGTCACCGATCTCGTGCGCACCCGGCGCGGCGGCGACGATGGCGGCGCGGATCGCGGCCGGGTTCTCGCTGCGGGGATTGTCGTCGGTAACGATCACCGTGTCAGCGTTCTGCGCGGCGATCTCACCCATCAGCGGCCGCTTGCCGGCGTCGCGATCGCCACCGGCGCCGAACACCACCATCAGCCGACGCTTGGCATAAGGCCGCAAGGCCTGCAACGCTTTCGCCAGCGCGTCGGGTTTGTGGGCGTAGTCGACGAAGATCGGCGCGCCATTGCGCTCGCCGACCCGTTCGAGTCGCCCCTTCGCGCCCTCGAGACTCTCGAGCGCGCCGAACACGCGTGTGGCATCGCTGCCGGTGGCAATCGCCAATCCCGCCGCAACCAGCGCGTTCTCGATCTGGAATTCACCGACCAGCGGCAGGCGCAGGCTATAGCGCTGCCCGCGATGCGCGAGCGTGAGTTTCTGCGTGAAGCCATCGACCGCAACATCGATCAGGCGAATGCCCATTCCCTCGCCGTCGCCACGCCGCCCCACTGTAAGGAGACGCAACTCGCGCATGCGCGCCGCATCGATCACCTGTTGCGAGACATCGTGATCGGCGGCGATCACCGCCGCGCCACCGTCAACGATCAGGTCGGTAAATAATCGCAGCTTGGCCGCGAGGTAGTGCGCGACATCCGGATGATAATCCATGTGATCGCGCGACAGGTTGGTGAAGCCGCCGGCGTTCACTCGCACGCCATCGAGACGGAATTGATCGAGCCCGTGCGACGAGGCTTCCAGAGCCAGATGCGTCACACCGTCGTTCGCCAATGCGTCGATGGTCCGATGCAGCGCGATCGGGTCCGGTGTCGTCAGCGAACCGTAGACGTTGCGCTTGGTGCTCACAACACCGACGGTGCCGATGCTGGCGGCCTCATCGCCAAGCTGCTGCCAGATCTGGCGCGCGAACGCCGCCACCGACGTCTTGCCACTGGTGCCGGTCACAGCCGCTATGGTCGCAGGCTGGCGCGGATAGAAGCGCGCCGAGGCCTGCGCCAGCGCGCGGCGCGGATTGGCTACCGTCACGAACGGCACGCGCGCACGATCCGCCGGCGCATGATCGCCGGCAATGGCCACCGCGCCCGAGGCAATCGCCTGATCGATAAACCGCACGCCGTCGGTTTTCGCCCCGGCCAGCGCGAAGAACAGATCGCCCGGCTTGACCACGCGGCTGTCCATCGCGAGGCCCGTCACCGCGATCTCCCGCGCCGATGGATCGATCGCAACATCCGCGCTGAACAATTGATAAAGTTTCATGCTTTCCGGGCCTGACACCGCGTCCCACAGCGGCGTCCCAGCTAAATCAGATTCGGGTCGTCACACGCCAACGCAACGCCAAACCTGCCTATCTCGATGTCGCAAGAATAAGGCGCTCAGACGGCGGCAAATCGAAACGCGGCTGAATTCCCAACAGCGGTGCGATGCGGGCGATCACCTTGCCGCCGGTCGGCACCGCGTTCCAACCCGAGGTGATGAAGCCGTAGGTTTCCTTCAGCGGTTGCGGCTCGTCGATCATGATCAAAACCTGATACTTCGGATCGTCAGCCGGCAGGATCGCGGTGAAGCCGTTGAGCACCTTCTTCTTGGCGTAACGGCCGTTGATGACCTTTTCGGCGGTGCCGGTCTTGCCGCCGACATAATAACCCTTGACGTCGGCCTTGCGCGCGGTGCCGATCTCGGCGTTGAGGCGCATCAGGAAGCGCATCTTCTCGCTGGTTTCCGGCTTGATGACGCGCTTCGCCAATTTCATCGCCTCTTCCTCGGACCGCTTGAGGAAGGTCGGCGGAATCAGATAACCGCCATTGACCAGCGCGTCGATGCCCATCACCGCCTGCAACGGCGCCACCGCCATGCCGTGACCGAAGGAAATGGTGACGGTGTTCAGCTCACCCCATTTGCGCGGCAAGAGCGGCGACGCGCTTTCCGGCAGTTCGGTGCGCAGCCGCGTCATCTGACCCATTTTGCGCAGGAATGCCTGATGCGCCTCGACGCCCTGCGCCAACGCCATGCGGGCCGCGCCGACGTTGGACGAAAAGGTGAAAACTTCCTTGGTGTTGATA
>JBARXT010000005.1:0-18471 GCA_049647485.1 Xanthobacteraceae bacterium | reverse complement strand
GTTCCGTGCCAACATCCGCAACATGCGTCTGTTGCGACGCTGGATGGACAAGCAGCGATAGCGATAACGTCTATGCGGCGTCGGCTTTCGGCGCGCGCCGCTCCAGCGGGAAATCCGCATTCTCGTAAAGCGCGCGAATGCCGTTCTGGTCGAAGCGGGCTTCGTCGACCTGCAGATAGGCGCCGTTCAGCAGATCCGTCGGCAGATCTTCCATCGCGAACCGGACCGCCTCGGCGGCGCTATCGAATCGACGATAGGCGAAGCCCGTGCGCTTCTTCTTGCGGATCGCGGCGGGAAACAACTCGGCGGCGGTGTCGTAGCTGAAAGACATGATGCGGAACCTCGATGAACGCAATGGGCGAGATGGACGCGAACAAGACGCATCCGCGGCAATCGGAACGATCATTTCCGGATAGGCTAAATATAGGGAGGATCGTCGAAATTGCGACCCCGTCGTTCTGGGAGGACGTGCCGCGTCGGCAATTCTCGGAAGATGTGCCATGGTTTCAATGCGGTAGGCGGGTTCCACCAGTATGCGGGCATTGGCCAGGATCCGGACTATTCAGCGCTATTTCGGTTGCAGTTTCAACGCCGCCGAATTGATGCAGTAGCGCAGGCCGGTCGGTCCCGGTCCATCGTCGAAGACGTGGCCCAAATGGCCATTGCATTTTGAGCACAGCACCTCGGTCCGGATCATTCCGTGCGACGTATCGCGCTCCTCGTCGACATGGTCTTCCGTCGCCGGCTTCGTAAAGCTCGGCCAGCCGCAGCCGGAATCGAATTTCGCGTCGGACTCGAACAGCGTCTGACCGCAGCCGGCGCAGACATAGGTGCCGGGCGTGTGGGTGAATTCGTACTCGCCGGAGAAGGGGCGCTCGGTCGCCTTTTCGCGCAGCACCGCATACTGCATCGGCGTCAGTTCGTTGCGCCATTCGTTTTCGGTCTTCTGGACTTTTCCTGTCTTGGCTGCGGCGTCGGACATAGGGCCTCCTGATTGTTGAAACGAACGAGACGGCGAACCAACTCGTTCGTGGAAATCGTCACTCAGCAAACTGGCCGTCAGTTCGTGGCTTTGACGGTGTTCACCAGTGTCGGCTTCTCGATATAGTTGTCGGCGAATATCTTCTTCAGATTCTCGATCTTCGGAAGGTCATTGTAGACAATATAGGGCTGGCGGGGGTGCAGTGTCAGGTAGTCCTGATGATAGGCTTCCGCCGGATAGAATCCCTTCAACGGACCGACCGTGGTCACGATCGGCTTGTTGAACACCTTCGCTGCGTTCAATTGGGCGATGTAGGCGTCGGCGACTTTTTTCTGCTCGTCATTGGCGGCGAAGATAGCGGACCGGTATTGCGTGCCGACATCAGGCCCTTGGCGATTGAGCTGCGTTGGATCGTGGGCGACCGAGAAGAATATCTGCAGGATCTTGCCGTAGCTGATCTTGCTCGGATCGTATTTGATTTCGACGGCCTCGGCGTGTCCGGTCGTGCCGGTGCCGACGATGTCATACATCGCGGTGCTCTTGTCGCCGCCCGCATAGCCGGACACGGCGTTCAACACCCCGGCGGTATGCTGAAATACGCCCTGCACGCCCCAGAAGCAGCCGCCTGCGATGACCGCAGTTTGCGTCCCGGTCGCGGCGGGAAGGTCCGCCACCGGGGCAGGGATGACGGTGGCTTTCTCCGCGCCCATCGAGGGGGACGCAAAGGAGACAACGAGCGCGATAGCGGCAAGTGGGCCGGACAACAGCTGGTTGAGATGGCGGGGGCGCATGGAGTCCTCACAATGGTTCCTGAGACGGATCGATTCCGGCCGCCGCACGATTGATTTGCCATGCGGCTGGATGCTCAAGATACGTCCGCACGCCTGCCGCGTTACAACGCCATGGACACGACTGCGTGAGCGATACTCGCTCAACGGGGGGAATATCAAAAATAAAGCCGCAGGATAATCATCCTGCGGCTTCTGCTCCCGTAGGAGGAATTGAAAGTTTACTGGCAGGGATAGCGGTTGCCGTCCCGGGCCAGGAAGGTATTCGAGGCCGGATCGTAGGAGCGGTAGCGCTGAGCGCAATAGGCCGCATGCTGCTGGGCAGCCGCATTGGCCTGGCCCGCGGCGATCGCGCCGCCGATGATGGCGCCAGCGGCAAGGCCGCCGATCAGCGCACCCGCGCCGCCACCGCCGTGATGGTGATGATGGCCGTGCCAGCGCCGATACTGCACATTGTCGATCGACGACGGTGCGGTCACGGACAGCGCGCTTTGGGCGGTCACAAGCGGTGCCGAATTGGCCGGCATTGCGAACGCCAACGCGGTCGAACCCACGAGCAACGCAGTGCCCACCATTTTCGCAAATCGCATGTCAATTTCTCCTATTGGCCGAATGGGACATAACCAGTCCGGGATGCAAAGGTTCCGTGGAGCGCCATTTTCCTCATATGGCAGACTGGCGCAATAGGTCCCCCTGCATGTCTGTCGTGTATGGTGACGGAAAGGTTCAAGTTCCGACGCGGTCTAAACCACGATGCTGAGCCGTTTCGCCGCACGGGTGATGCCGGTATAGAGCCAGCGGGCGCGGCTGTCCTGAAAGGCAAAGCTTTCGTCAAACAGCACCACGTCGTCCCATTGCGAGCCTTGCGATTTATGGACGGTCAGGACGTAGCCATAGTCGAACTCGTCGTAAGGGCGGCGCTGCTCCCAGGGAATATCCTCAATACCGCCGGAAAAGCAGTCGGAGCGCACCGAAACCTTGGTGACCCGCGAGCCGAAATCTTCATCGGGCGACAGCCGCATGCTGAGAATGGTGGATTTCGACTTGGTCCGTGACTTGACGCGCCAAAGGCCGCCGTTGAACAGCGCCTTCTTGCGGTTGTTGCGAAGGCAAACCAGCTTGTCGCCAGCAACGGGGAGGGGATCCTCGATATTCTGCCGCTGACGCACGCGCATGTTGTAGGCGCGCCGGGTGTTGTTGCGGCCGACCAGCACCTGATCGGCCTGCATCACCCGGTCGGGATCGAGCTGGTCGCGGCGCACCACCTGGCTTTCGCCGAATTCACCGATTTCGAGCGAGCGGCCTTCGCGCACAGCCATCGACATCCGGACGATCGGATCGTGCTCGGCCTGGCGATGCACCTCGGTCAGCATCGCGTCCGGTTCGCAATCAGTGAAGAAGCCGCCGCCTTGAATCGGTGGAAGCTGCGCCGGATCGCCCAGGACCAGCAGGGGGCAATCGAACGACATCAGGTCGCGGCCGAGTTCGGCGTCGACCATTGAACATTCGTCGATGACGATCAACTTTGCCTTCGAGGCAGGAGCGTCGTCCCACAGCTCAAAATTCGGCTGTTCCTCGCCCGATTCGCGGGCGCGATAGATCAGAGAATGAATCGTCGAGGCGTTGTCGCAGCCCTTGTTGCGCATCACCAGCGCGGCTTTGCCGGTGAAGGCGGCGAATTTCACCGCGCCATCGACGCCATCTGCGATATGCCGCGCCAGCGTGGTCTTGCCGGTGCCGGCATAGCCGAACAGCCGGAACACCGGCGGCGTGCCGTTGCGACCGGGCTTGGCTTTCAGCCAGTCGGCGACCGCTTTCAGCGCGGCGTCCTGATGAGGGGTGAAACTGGGCATGCATTCAAACGGGAGCGGTGGCCGCAGTGGCCACAATGATTCGGTGCCGCTAAGCTAATGGTTCGTCGCGCCGGTGCAAGTTTGGCGTCCGGGGCATATGCCGGTGTTGCCGAAGCCCCGTCGTCCAATCATAGAGAGCCGCATGAAACGGATGTTCGTTTGGCTGTTCTATGTCGTTGGCGCGTTGTCCGTCGCCTATCTGCTTGCCTATGTCTATCTCGCGCTGACCGCTCCGCGGATCACGCCCGGCGATCCGATCGAGATCTATCGCGATCCCGATGCGCCGAGCTATTCGATGAATGCGCCGCGGCCCGTTGTTTGACGTCAGGCGGTGGCCGGTAACCCGCGATAGTCGCCGCTACCGAGGCCGGCCGGCGTGATCGGCAGGCCGCCGTCGGCATATTCGTTCAGCTTGTTGCGCAACGTGCGAATCGAGATGCCGAGAATGTTGGCGGCGTGGGTGCGGTTGCCGAGGCAGTGCTTGAGCGTTTCCAGGATCAGGTCGCGCTCGACGTCGGCCACGGTGCGGCCAACCAGCGCGCGTGTCACCTGTTCCGCCGCGAGCGTGGCGTGGACGACAGCGGGCGCGGACTTTGCGAGATCCAGCCGATCGCCGTCTGGTGTGAGGATGGCGTCGGCGCCGATGTCATCGCCCTGCGCCATCAGCACGGCGCGGTGAATCGTGTTTTCCAATTCGCGGACATTGCCCTGCCAGCGGTTGCTGGCGAGTACCTGCCGCGCCTCGTTCGAGATCGGGCGGACAGGAACGCCGTTGGCATTGGCGTATTTCTTGGCGAAATGCTGCGCCAACTCCATGATATCCGCCGGCCGCTCGCGTAGCGGCGGCAGCTTCAGGTTGACGACGTTGAGCCGGAACAGCAGATCCTCGCGGAAGGTGCCTTCACGCACCGCGTCCACAAGGTTGCGGTTCGAAGTGGCGATGATGCGGATATCGACCGGCACCGGGCGGGTGCCGCCGACGCGGTCGATGACGCGCTCCTGGATCGCGCGCAGCAGCTTCGACTGAAGCCGCACATCCATTTCGGAAATTTCGTCGAGCAGCAGCGTGCCGCCGCTGGCCTCCTCGAACTTGCCGATGCGTCGCGCGATGGCGCCGGTGAAGGCACCCCTCTCATGGCCGAACAACTCGCTCTCAAGCAGGTGTTCGGGAATTGCCGCGCAGTTTACTGAAATGAACGGCCGCTTGGCGCGTTGCGAACGGCCATGGACATAGCGCGCCAGCACTTCCTTGCCGGTGCCGGACTCGCCGGTGATCATGATCGAGGCATCGGAGCCGGCGATCTGCTGCGCCAGCTTGATGACCTTGGCCATGGTCTCGTCGCGATAGATCAGGTCGCGGGAATCGTTGGCGACCGCCGCCAGCACCGCCGCGATCAGTTCCGGGTCGGGCGGCAGCGGAATGTACTCCTTGGCGCCGGCGTGGATCGCGGCCACCGCCGCACGCGCATCGTTGGCGATGCCGCAGGCGACGATTGGCACGTGGATGTGCTCGGCTTCGAGCCGCATCACCAGATCGCGAATGTCGAGCGCGACATCGACCAGCAAGAGGTCCGCGCCCTTGCCGCCGCGCAGCACGCGCATCGCCTGTTCGCTGTCTTCGGCGTGGGTGACCGACGCGCCATTATCCATGGCGATCTTGGTTGCGGTGGTCAGTTGCCCCTTCAGGGTGCCGACGATGAGAAGCCGCATGGTTTGCTCCTATTGTATTCCGTGCGTTGCGCGCGGGATTCGCGTGTCAGGCGCGCTCCGCCTTGATGATTTCGGTCATGGTGACGCCGAGCTTGTCCTCGACGAGGACGACCTCGCCGCGAGCGACCAGTCGGTTATTGACATAGATATCGATGGCCTCGCCGACCCTGCGGTCGAGTTCGAGAACGGTGCCGGGGCCGAGTTTCAGGAGTTCGCCGACGTCCATCTTGGAGCGGCCAAGCACGGCCGAAACCTGCACCGGAACGTCGAAAACTGCTTCCAGATCGGCGGCGACGCGCGTGCTTTGTTCGTAGTCGCCGCCGGCGTCGTCGGCCATCGGCGGAGCGTCGGCGGCATTGAGGTCTTGCAGCGGGACTTTCCCGTCAGTGTCGCTCATGGTGTCGTCCTCGTGGCGTTGCGGTGGCGCGATGCGACGTAACGCTCGACCAGTTCGCTGATTTTGGCATTGATGGCGGCGGCTTCGCGCACGACGCCCCCGTCCGCCCATTCGATCTTGCAGTCGCCGACGGCGATTTCAGGCTCGGCGAGAACGATCAGACGGCCCGCGAAGCCGCTTTGCTTGGCCATGCGTTCGAAGGTGTCGCGGGCCTGTTCATACAGATTTTCGTTGATCCGGATCACCAGATGCGGCGTCGACACCAGATGCTTGAAGCAGTCGTTCACCAGTTCGACAATCTCGGTGAGCGGCTCGGCCTCGACCAATGCGCCACTCAACTTGCGGGCGGTCGCAACCGCGACATCCACCGCTTCGGTTTGCAGACGGCTTTCGATCTCGGCGAATTGGGCCGCGATGGCGGCGATGCTGTTACCGATCTGCTGGAACGACGCCGCGACGCGCCGCTCGCTCTCGGCATGGCTTTCGCGTTGCCCGGCATCGAAGCCGGTGCGATAGGCCTGCGCCTCTGCCTGCGCCACCCGCGCGGCGATTTCGGCGGGCGTCGCGGCGCGCTCGCGCGACCGGTCTGGCGCCGAGAAGTCGACATCGAACAGGAATTTTGCCGGGGCGGCCATCAGTACACCAACTCGTCGTCGGCGCGATTCTTCGACAGCATGATTTCACCCTTGGCGGCAAGATCCTTGGCGAGATTGACAAGCAACGCCTGCGCTTCATCGACATCGCGCAGCCGCACCGGACCGAGCGCCGCCATGTCGTCCAGCAGCATCTTGCCGGCGCGCGACGACATATTGCCGAGGAAGAAGCCGCGAACTTCTTCGTTGGCGCTCTTGAGCGCAATGCCGAGCTTGTCCTTGTCGACGTGACGCATCAGGGTTTGCGCCGAGGCGGAGTCCAGTTTCACCAGATCGTCGAAGGTGAACATCAGCGCCTTGATCCGTTCGGCAGATTCGCGATTTTCCTCTTCCAGCGAGGTGATAAAGCGAGTTTCGGTCTGCCGGTCGAAATTGTTGAAGATTTCGGCCATCACCTCGTGCGCGTCGCGGCGGCGGGTCTGTGACAGGTTCGACATGAACTCGCTACGCAGAGTCTGCTCGACGCGCTCGATGACCTCTTTCTGCACGGCTTCCATTTTCAGCATCCGGCCGACGACGTCGAGCGCCATGTCTTCCGGCAGGATCGCGAGAACGCGTGCGGCGTGCTCCGGTTTGAGTTTCGACAGCACCACCGCGATGGTCTGCGGATACTCATTCTTCAGGTAGTTGGCGAGAACCTCTTCCTGAACGTTGGAGAGTTTCTCCCACATGTTGCGGCCCGCGGGTCCGCGGATTTCATCCATGATGCCAGTGACACGATCGGCCGGCAGGTATTGCTGCAGCAGACGCTCGGTGGCGTCGAAATTGCCCATCAACGCGCCGGAAGCCGACATCCGCGATACGAATTCGAGCAGCAGGTCCTCGACCACGTCGGCCTCGATGGTGCCGAGCGACGACATCACGATCGACAGTTCGCGGACCTCTTCGTCGTCCAGCATCGACCAGACCTTGCCGCCATACTGCTCGCCAAGCGCCAGCATCAGGACGGCGGCACGCTGCGGCCCGGACATCGGCTTGCTCTTGGCGCGATTGCCCTGACGCGCGGCGAGCGTGGCGACCACGCTGGCGATGTCGTTGTTGGATTGCGCGATTTGTTGCGGTACGGCCATGATCAGGCGGGCTCCGAGAGCCATTGACGGATGATGGAAACGGTTTCGGACGGATTGCGATCGGCAAGCTCACCGACGCGATGCACCGACTGGGCGTGAACCTGCCCCTGAACCTGGGCGACGTCGATCATCTGCGATGTTGCGTTGCTCGGTACGAGGCTCTGGCTCGGAGGCGGTTGGGATTCGGCCAAGGCCGGGACCGGTGCGGGAATGGCAGGCGTGGCGGCCGGATCGGGGCTGAGAATGCGCTTCACCAGCGGACGAACCACCATGAACACCACCACCAGGCCGAGCAGCAGCACCACCACCATCTCGATCAGGTTCATGACGTCGTCCTTGGTGAACGACAGCATGCCCAGCATTCCGGTCGGCTCATTGATCGGCTGCGCTACCGGAGGCTCGGCGAATTTGAGATTGACGACCTCCACCTGATCACCGCGCTTCTGGTCGAAGCCGATCGCCGAGCGCACCAGCGCAGCGATACGATCGAGCTGTTCCTTGTCGCGCGCCTGATAGGTCAGTTCACCCTTGTCGTTCTTGGCGTAGGTGCCGTCGACCAGAACCGCGACCGAGATACGATTGACGCGTCCGGCTTCGGTAACTTCCGTCTTGGTGGTGCGGGAAATCTCGTAGTTGTTGGTCTCTTCGCTTTTCTTGCTCTGGTCGCGGGCGGTTGGGGCTGTGTCCTGACGCTGATTGCCCGGCAGTTCGTTATTCACCGTCACCTGACCGTCGCGATTGTCGGCGGTGAGGGAAGACTCTTCGCGGGTCTGGCTGGAGCGCAGCACGCGGCCTTCCGGATCGAACTTGTCGGAGGTCTGCGTCACCTTATTGTAGTCGAAGTCAGCTGAAAGCTGCACGCGTGCCCGTCCGCTGCCGACTACCGACGAGACGATCGATTCGATTTCGCTGCGCAGCCGCTTCTCGAACGCGACGCGGCGCTCGTCGCTGGTCGCGCCGCCGTTTGCGGGATCGCCCGCGGCGCCATCGGCCAGCAACTGGCCGGCTTCGTCGACGATGGAGACGCGTTGCGGCTTCAGGCCGTTGACGGCGGATGCCACCAGATGCCGGATCGCGCGGACTTGCTGCTGTTCCAGCGCGCCGCGGACCCGCAGCACGATGGAGGCGGAAGGTTCGGGGGCTTCCCGCGAGAACAGCGGGCGCTCCGGCAGCACCAGATGGACGCGGGCGGCCTGGATGCGGTCAATGGCGCGGATCGTGCGTGCCAGTTCGCCTTCCAGCGCCCGCAGGTGATTGATGTTCTGGACGAAGCTGGTGGAGCCGAGGGTGTCCGACTTGTCGAAAATCTCGTAGCCGACGCCGCCGCCCTTAGGTAGGCCGCCCTCGGCGAGTTTCATGCGCAGTCGGGTCACCTTGTCCTTCGGCACCATCAGGATGGCGCCATCGTTGCGCATCTCGTAGGGAATTGCCTGCCGCTCCAGCTCCTTGATGATGCTGGAGGAGTCCTCGACGCTGAGGTCGGTGAACAGCGTCGTCATCTGCGGCGTTGTGACGCGCATGATGACGAAAGCAAAGAACCCGATCAGCGCCAGCGTTACGGCGGCCATCGCGGCCAACCGGGCTGCACCCAAGCCTTTTAGGAATCCGGACAAGCCCTGCACGAACCAACCCCTGAGATTCGGCATGGAACGCCGACTGGGCAAAATTTGCCCATGGGATGGTTTCCATATGGTTAACGGCGGTTAACTCCGATGACGAAATCTGGAAACGACTAAAAATCGGCCCCCGGTCGGGAGCCGATTTTTAGACAATTTGCGATTTGAGAAGGGTCTACTGGCGATATTGCTGGATGCGGGTGGTGCGCAAGCCGGCAAGGCCGTGCTGGTCGATGGAAAACTGCCAGGACAGGAATTCGTCCACGGTCAGGGTGTAGCGGCTGCAAGCTTCCTCAAGGGACAGCAGGCCGCCGCGCACTGCGGCAACGACTTCGGCCTTACGGCGGATGACCCACCGTTTGGTTCCGGGCGCGGGAAGGTCCGCGATTGTTAACGGACTTCCGTCGGGCCCGATGACGTATTTCACCCTCGGGCGATGGGGTTCGGTCATGGCATACTCACAAACACTAACCACTGAACTCACAATCGCAATCTACCGGGCTCGGCTTAAAATTTGCCTAAGCATACCGCTCCAATCCGAAAGGGTTGGGAACCTGGCCCTGGGTGGGCATAAAAAAGCCCGCCTGAAGGCGGGCCAAGACGGGATCAAGCGGGGGCGAGAGGAAAGAAACTGAACGCTCACGAGGACGAGGCGCGGGCGATCACCTTCTTAATCTTGTCGACCGTGAAGCTTTGATCGCCGATTGAAAGCGTCGGCGGGTCCTGGGTCAAATCCGCGGATTGCACGACGCCCTGGATTTCGGTGGAGACGGCAACCGATTGGCTGGATGCATCCAGGGCGGTGGCGGTCAAGGTATAGCTGCCCTCGGGCCACTGCGAACCATCGTTGCCGCGACCGTCCCACTGGAACGCCTGATGGTCGCCGGCGTTCATCGAAAAGTTGCCGGTATAAACCGCCTGGCCGATGGAATTGCTGATGGTAATAGTTACGCTTGATGGTTTGCTGACGCCGAGCGCCCATGTTGCCGAGCCGTCTTTCAGCGTGGCGGTGCTGCCGTCGACCACCGCGGTCGAGCCGACGAAGTTCAGTGCCTGAGTTGACTGTGCTGTCTTCTGCAAAGTCACCAGCGAGGTGAGTTGATCGTTGGTCTTGAGTTGCTGCTCGACGCCGGCGAATTGCACCAATTGTTGCGTGAATTGGTTGCTGTCGAGCGGATCCAGCGGATTTTGATTCTGCAGCTGCGTTGTCAGCAGCGTCAGGAATGTCTGGAAGTTGTCCGCGATCCCCGTTGTCTTGTTCGTCGAGGTCGAGGCGCTCGATGTCGCCGGGTTCGCAGGCGCCGAGACGATTGTGTTTGGAAGCGTTGCTTCGACGCCCATGGCGATCTCCTAAACCCGAATATCGAGGCCGCGGTTTGCACCGGCGGCGTATGAATATGTCGTATTCGCAGCTACCAGCGGCGCGGCCGAAGCGTCGCTGATCACGATGCGCTGCGGTTGGCGCTCGGGCTGTCCGTTATTCTGTTGGCCCGAGGATTGATCGCGCAGGCTGAACTGCAAACCATTCTGTCCGGTCTTCAGTCCAGCATCCTCCAGCGCGCGCTGAAGTTGCGGCGCGTCCTGCCGCAGCATGGCAAGGGTCTCCGGCTTCTCCACCGTGAGGTGCGAGGACACATGTCCATGACGATCCACATCGAGACGGACATCGATGCGGCCGAGTTCGGCCGGATCGAGACGGATTTCAAACCGGCTGTTGCCGGCGCGGGCGCTGGCGGCGATTTGCACGGCAAGCCCGCTGATGGGCACCGGAAGATTGACGGCGGCGGTCGCTGTCAACTGTGCCGCCGGAATTGCCGTGGTGGCTGGCGTTTGCGGCGCGGCCAGAGTGGCGCCGAGTTGGGACAGGGCGTCTGTCGTCGTCGGCTGCGGCTGCGATGTCGCGGCTGCAGCGTGATGTCCGCCCGTCGATGGCGTGGTGGGATCGCCGTTCAAACGGTCGACTTGAGACGGCGTCGACGCAGGCGTCGCGTCGGCGCCAGCGTCGCTCTGCGGATGCGGGTTTGCCGAAGCCACGTCCGTGGCCGATGCCGGCACGGCAGATGATGAAGCCGGCGGCGACTCGCTGTCGGGCAGTGTTGCGTTGGTGGTCGTCTCCGCCGACGACATGGTCAGTTTGTCGCTCGACTTGATCACCTTGGATGCCGCGGTAGCAACCGCTGAGGCCAATTGAGGTGTTGTCGCCGGCACAAGTCCGGCCTGTTCCATCGGCTCGGATGCCGGAACCGGCGTCGTCGCGATGGTTTTGGCGATGGTGAAATTGGTCGCGTTCACTTCGCTGGCCGCACCGGCAACGGCTTCGACGATCGGAGAGGTGTCGTTGCCCGACGCGGTCGGCATTGCCGATGCCTCCGCTGAGGCTGCGATCGCGGCTGTCGCGATGCTCAATGGTGCGGTGGCCGATCCCGAGGCCGCCGGTGAAGC
This sequence comes from Xanthobacteraceae bacterium, assembly GCA_049647485.1. Classification (GTDB taxonomy): domain Bacteria; phylum Pseudomonadota; class Alphaproteobacteria; order Rhizobiales; family Xanthobacteraceae; genus 62-47. The sequence goes on along the minus strand of JBARXT010000005.1, from coordinate 6,960 downwards.
GGCGGGGGCGGGCGTCGTCGGAGCCGTAACAACCGCGATAGCCGACGGATCCAGCGGAACGTCAGGAGTGGAGAGCGTCGCCGCGCCAATGTCCGAGGTTTGCCCCGATTTGGCATCCGCGGGATCGTCGGAGGTTTTCCCCGATTTCGTCTGTTTCGATGGCTTTGCGGCCGCAGGGTGCGAATTTTCGCCGGCCGCCTTGCTTTCAGCGTTCCGGGGCGAGTCGGACGGAGCGGTTGCTGCATCCGGTGCCGTTTCGCGCGGCGGGTCGCGGTCCTGGCGCGAGGCACAGGAAGAGAATTGCGGGGGATCGCGGCGATCCGTCGCCGTTGGACGCGAGGGCTCCGCGTTGGCGTCGACCATCGCCGCGAAACCATTGGGTTGCGACGGAGCGTCCGAAGCCGAAGGCCGTGGCGGCTCGGATCGGACGGACGAACTGGCGCTGGATTCGGATGCGACGCTGAACACGGGAACCTCGGCTCGTGAAACCAGGTCCTCTCCAGCAAGGAACAGGCCAACTCTTGAAAAGCAAAAGATCATTACATTTCAATGATATATGTAATCCGCGGAGTTGTATTTCGGGATCTTTGAGCGTTGCTTTCTGCCCGGCGGCAAGATTTGCCGGTCGATGGGGAGGCGAGGCCGTGATTGCCTCTCCGGGATGCCGCCGTTATGAAGAGATGTCTCCTTGATCGGCGGATTGTGATGTACGTCCGCCGACTGACTTAGAACCTGACGATCGCGAGGTTTTGCGCGATCGCGAGCAAGACCGGTCAATGCTGAACAGTCTGGATATCGAAGGCCGCCCGCAGGACACCCGTGTTGTCGTGGCGATGTCCGGCGGCGTGGATTCCTCGGCGACTGCGGCCCTGTTGAAGTCCGAAGGCTATGATGTCGTCGGGATCACCCTGCAACTCTACGATCATGGCGCGGCCACCCACCGCAAGGGCGCCTGCTGTGCCGGTCAGGACATCCATGATGCCCGCGACGTCGCGGAGCGGCTCGGCATTCCGCACTACGTCCTCGATTACGAAAGCCGTTTCCGTGAATCGGTGATCAACAGTTTTGCCGAAAGCTATGCCTTGGGCGAAACGCCGGTGCCGTGCATCGAATGCAATCGCTCGGTGAAGTTTCGCGATCTGCTGGCGACCGCGCGCGAGCTTGGCGCCGCCGCGCTGGCGACCGGCCATTACGTTGCATCGCGACGGCTGGCGGATGGCTCGCGCGGGCTTGTCTGCGCTGCCGACGCTGATCGCGACCAGAGTTATTTCCTGTTCGCGACCACGCGGGAGCAATTGACCCATCTGCGTTTCCCGCTCGGCGATATGACCAAGCCGCAGGTGCGCGAACTGGCGCGGCGGTTCGAACTGCCGGTGGCGGAGAAGCATGACAGTCAGGACATCTGCTTCGTGCCGACCGGACGCTACACGGACATTGTCGAGCTGCTGAAGCCGAATGCGATGGAGTCGGGCGATATCGTCGATCTGTCCGGGCGCGTTCTCGGCCGCCATCACGGCATTGCGCATTTCACCGTCGGGCAAAGGCGCGGCCTCGGCATTGCCGCAAGCGCGCCGCTCTTCGTGGTGCGGCTGGATGTTGCCAGCCGACGTGTCATCGTAGGGCCGCGCGAGGCGCTACGGATGCATCGCATTCGTCTGCGTGACGTCAACTGGATCGGCGATGGCACGCTCGATCAGGCGGCCGCGCAAGAACGCGAGATTTTCGTGCGGGTGCGTTCGACCCGCGCGCCTCAGGCGGCATGGTTGCGCTCGGTCGACGGCGAGTACGAAGTCGAATTGGTCGCCGGCGAGGAAGGTGTGTCGGCAGGCCAGGCTTGCGTCTTCTACGATGCCCCTGCAGGGCAGGCGCGGGTGCTCGGCGGCGGCTTTATCAAGAGCGCAGCCGCGCGTCACGACGGTGCGCGTTCGCCCGCCCCGGAAAACGCCGTGCGTAGCGCGGCGGTTCAATTCGCTGCCGCCACGGCGCGGGGCTGATCGCGGGACCGGGCATGGGCAACGATATCGACCGCGCCGGCGTGGCGAAGGCGTATGGACGCTGGGCGCCCGTCTACGATCTGGTGTTCGGCAAGGTGTTCGATCACGGGCGCCAGTCCACCATTGCGGAGGCCGATCGCATCGGCGGTCGTATCCTCGATGTCGGTGTCGGTACCGGTCTCTCGCTGTCGGACTATGCGCGAACCACGCGGCTGTGCGGCGTTGACATCTCCGAGCCGATGTTGCGCAAGGCACAGGAACGGGTGAAGGCGCTCAAGCTCGACAACGTCGAAACGCTGGCGGTGATGGACGCCAAGAATTTGGCGTTTGCCGATGCCTCCTTCGATGCCGTGGTCGCGCAATACGTCATCACCGCAGTGCCCGATCCGGAGGCAACGCTGGATGATTTCGTTCGCGTGCTGAAGCCCGGCGGCGAACTCATCTTGGTCAATCACATCGGCGCCGAGAGTGGCCCGCGCCGGATCTTCGAACTGGCGTTCTCGCCGCTGGCGCGGCGGCTCGGCTGGCGTCCTGAATTTCCCTGGGAGCGGCTGGTCGATTGGGCGGCGCGACACGGCGGCGTCAGTCTGGCGGAACGGCGGCCGATGCCGCCAATGGGGCATTTCTCGCTAATCCGTTATCGCAAGGCGTAGGCCTGAAGCGGCGCCGCACGGCACGTCCTCGCCGTCCTGCAAAAGCTATCGCCGTCCTCCCTCCTGGAAACAATCGCAAGCCTCGGCGTGTCTCGTTCGGAGACAATCACGGTCGTGCGGCGAGCGCGAAGAATCCTCTGCAATGATGCGTGGTGGATATGCGGAAAGCCGGACCGGCGTACCCGCGAGCGACGTGGTTGCGATCGGAAAAATGGCCGGTTGGTTCCATTTAACGATTCTGCAACATTTCCGCGCCTGGAAACGCCGACTGTTAACCCCTCGTTAACCGACACTGCTCAATTTGAAATTAACTAATGACAAACTTTTCGGAAGCAGAGAGCGCTCACTCATGGATGCAAAGGTGGAGCCGCAACGTCAGGTCATGCGCCTCCGGGGCCGATCTTACGTTGCGTTCGTATTCTCGCCGTTCATGCCGATCATGAACTGGCTTGAGGAGATCGACGCGACGTTGGCGCATTCGCCGGGATTTTTCGCGGGCCGTCCGATCGTGCTCGATCTGTCGGCGGTCGAACTGAGTTCGCACGGGGTCGCGCATCTGGTTTCAAGCCTCGAGAGCCGCGGCATTCGCGTTCTCGGCCTCGAAGGCATCGAGGCGGACGGGCTGGATCCGAAATTGCCACCGGTGCTGAACGGCGGGCGCGGTTGCGTGGTCGAACAGGTCGAACCGAGGAAGGTCGAGGTCCAGCCGCCACCGCCTTCAGCGCCATCGCTGCTACTGCGCAATCCGGTGCGGTCGGGCCAACGGATCGTCTTCACCGAAGGAGATGTCACGGTGCTCGGGTCCGTCGGGTCCGGCGCGGAGATTGTCGCGGGCGGCTCCATCCACGTCTATGGGACGCTGCGCGGGCGAGCGATGGCGGGCATCAACGGCAATTCGGCCGCGCGGATTTACTGCCAGAAGATCGAGGCCGAGCTTCTGGCCATCGATGGCTACTACCAAACCGCCGAAGACATCGGCGAAACGCTGCGTCGGCAGCCCGCGCAGGCGTGGCTGGACGGCGACATTCTCAGAATCACGCCGCTGAACTAGCAAACAAAGGAGACACCGATGGCCAAAGTCTTGGTCGTGACATCAGGCAAGGGCGGCGTGGGGAAAACCACGTCAACGGCCGCGCTCGGCGCGGCGCTCGCGCAGCGCGGCGAAAAGGTTGTCGTTGTCGATTTTGATGTCGGCCTGCGCAATCTCGATCTCATCATGGGTGCGGAGCGACGCGTCGTTTTCGACCTTATCAATGTGGCGCAAGGTGTCGCAAAACTCTCGCAGGCGCTGATCCGCGACAAGCGACTCGAGAGCCTCTGGCTTCTTCCAGCATCGCAGACGCGCGACAAGGATGCGCTGACCGATGAAGGTGTTCGCGACATCATCGCGGACCTGCGCACCAAGTTCGATTGGGTGATCTGCGACAGTCCCGCCGGCATCGAGCGCGGCGCGACACTGGCCATGCGTTATGCGGATGAGGCCATCGTTGTCACCAATCCGGAAGTTTCGTCCGTCCGTGATGCGGACCGCATCATCGGAATGCTCGATTCCAAAACGGTGAAAGCCGAGAACGGCGAGCAACTCAAGAAGCACGTGTTGATCACCCGCTACGACACGGGGCGTGCCGCCCGCGGCGAAATGCTCAACATCGACGATATTCTGGAAATTCTCGCGGTCCCGCTTCTTGGGATCATTCCGGAGAGCCAGGATATCCTGAAAGCCTCCAATGTCGGTTCTCCGGTCACCTTGAACAACGCCGCAAGCATGCCGGCGAAGGCCTACATCGATGCGGCGCGGCGTCTTGGCGGCGAGACGGTCGCCATGGTGGTGCCGTCCGAACAACGCAAAGGCTTCATGGGGCGTCTGCTTGGACGGAGGGCGGCATGAGCATGAACCTGCTGAATTTCCTTCGCCGCCGGTCCGGTTCGGCACCGGTCGCACGCGAAAGGCTGCAAATCCTGCTAGCGCATGAGCGCGGCCTGCGCAGCCAGCCAGATCTGCTCGGCATCCTGCGCGAGGAAATCCTCGCTGTGGTTTCGCGCCATGTCGTGCTGGATCCGGAGAAAGTGATCGTCCGGATGGACAGGGGTGAGAGCGTGTCGACACTGGAAGTCGACATCGAGATTCCCAACAGCTTCGAGAAACGATTGGCGGTCGCGAGCTAAGTCGATCCTTTAACAGTCGCCATTCCCTCTACGAGAGCGCAGGTCATCAGCCGTCGGATTGCGTCTTATCTCGAACAGCGCGAGGGCGGCGCGTCGACGTGAGTTCGCCTTAGTCCGGATGGAAGAGGGCAGGATCTGAAATCCGAGCCCGGACGATGTCCGGGCTCTTTTCTCGCTGATACAGGTGCAAGCCAACAAAGTTGATGATTTGCCGATCTCAACTGCGGTTCAGCTCATTGCGGCCGACCACCATCCAGTGCACCTCATCCGGGCCGTCGGCGAAGCGTAGGTGCCGCACGTCCATGTACATCTCGGCGAGCGGCGTCCAGTTCGAGATGCCGGTGGCGCCATGCATCTGGATCGCCTGGTCGATGATGCGGCAAGCGCGCTCCGGCACCATGGCCTTGACCATCGAAACCCAGACGCGCGCTTCCTTGTTGCCGAGCACGTCCATGGCCTTGGCGGCCTTCAGCACCATCAGCCGCATCGCTTCGATTTCGCAGCGCGCCTGCGCGATGATCTGCAGGTTGCCGCCAAGATGCGCGATCTTCTTGCCGAACGCTTCGCGGGTGAGGCCGCGTTCGACCATGAGATCGAGCGCCTTCTCGGCCTTGCCAATGGTGCGCATGCAATGATGGATGCGACCGGGGCCGAGGCGGAGCTGTGAAATCTCGAAACCGCGGCCTTCACCGAGCAGAATGTTTTCCTTCGGAACGCGGACGTTGTTGAAGCGCATATGCATATGTCCGCGCGGCGCATGGTCGTGACCGAACACATGCATCGGTCCGATCACCTCGACTCCCGGCGTGTTGACCGGAACGAGGATCTGCGACTGCTGCTTGCTCTGCGCGGCATTCGGATTGGTCTTCACCATCACGATCAGAATCTTGCAGCGCGGATCGCCGAGGCCGGAGATATAGTACTTCTCGCCGTTGATGACCCACTCGTCGCCTTCGAGACGCGCGGTGGTGGAGACGTTCTTGGCGTCTGACGAAGCAACATTCGGCTCGGTCATCACATAGGCGGAACGGATTTCACCGTTCAACAGCGGCTCCAACCACTGCTTCTTCTGCTCCTTGGTGCCGACCCGCTCGAGCACCTCCATGTTGCCGGTATCCGGCGCCGAACAGTTCATCGATTCCGAGCCGAGTGGATACTTGCCGAGTTCGGCGGCGATGAAGGCATAATCGAGGTTCGAAAGACCTTCGCCGGTTTCCGAATCCGGCAGGAAGAAGTTCCAAAGACCTTCCGACTTCGCCTGCCCCTTGATCTTGGCGAGCAACTCAAGCTGCTTCGGCGTGAAGCTCCAGCGATCGGTCTTGCCTTTGCCGGCCGCCTCGTATTCGGCCTGAACCGGTGCAACCGTTTCTTTCAGGAATTTCCGGACATGGTCATAAAGCGGACGCGCCTTCTCCGACATGCGGAGATCATTGAGTTCGTCGCCGGGGTTGAGGCCAAAGCCGGTTGATGTGGTGGCATGCACGTTCATGATACTCGATGTCCTTCACATGATGATTCTGGATGTGTCGATAAATGTGTTGCTGTGAGACTGGAACCCGCGTTCCAAAATCGCTTGCAACCGCACTGTAGGCGTAAGTCTTCGTTCGTGCTGGAGTATCGATAAGCAGATCGCAGGGCGCAATAGCCGATCAACACAGACGAGATGCGTGTATTCCGCCTGCTGGAAAGATGGCGGTGGCCTGACGTAGAGGTGTGGCGAGAGCGAACTTGATCACCATCGCTGGCGGGCCGGTCCTGGTGGCGGATCTCCATCGACTCTCGCTGTCTCCACCTTCTGGAGCAGCCGCTGAATCGAACCGTGTACGCCGCCGGATGATCGATGACGGCGAACCCGAACCTGCCTCAGGCCTTACCGTGGTTGCTCACTTATACGGGGAGAACCCACAGCTACGTTAAGGGCGACCGATGCCCGTTGTCGTGTCGCGAGCGTGGTGCGAACGGCCCTCTTTCGCGGTAAGCCGGTGCGCGACGTACTGTACTGTCATTGTGTGGACCAATCTGATCCGGGTTGACAGGACACCGTGGTTGAGGCTGTCTTACGGTAGGCGGCGTCACCCGGATAGCGGGGGCAGGCTGCCGACACGGATGCAGCAAACGCGATCGTCAAGAATCGCGCGCTGCATGAG
>JBARXT010000004.1:0-6267 GCA_049647485.1 Xanthobacteraceae bacterium | reverse complement strand
GGGGGCCGCCGATTCGTATTGCAAATCTGCGCGTCAAACGAATTCTCGGTTGGACGCTCAGGATGACGTGGTCGTCACCCCGCCGTCGATGCGCCATGGGTATCGAGCCCACGGCGGACTAATGAGGCCCAGCCGTCTTCTGCGGTTTCAGCGAATTCGAAAAGCTTCAAATCGTCCGCCGCGATCATGCCTTCCTCGACCAGCGCGTCGAAGTTGATGATCTTGCGCCAGTAGCTCTCGCGAAACAGCACGATGGGGGTGGGTGGCGCCTTTTTTGTCTGTTGCAAAGTCAGCACCTCGAACAGTTCATCCATGGTGCCGAAGCCGCCGGGAAACACCGCGAGCGCGTTGGCGCGCATCGCCAGGTGCATCTTGCGCATCGCGAAGTAGTGGAAGCGGAAATACAGTTCCGGCGTGATGTAGGCGTTCGGCACCTGCTCGTGCGGCAGCGTAATGTTGAAGCCGATGGTGGGCGCACCGACCTCGCTGGCGCCGCGATTGGCCGCCTCCATGATACCGGGGCCGCCGCCGGTGGCGATGACGTTGTCGCGCCAGCGATTTCTTGGCGCGAAGGAGCCGCCGCGCTTCGATGCGATCTGCGCGAACTCGCGCGCGATCTGATAAAGCTCCGCCTGCTTGTGCATCGCTTCCGCGCGCTTTCGTTCCGCGTCGGTGTTCGCGGCCTTCGCCGCCGCCTCGGCCTGTTCCGGCGCAGCAATGCGGGCGCTTCCGAACACGATGATGGTCGAGCGGATGCCCCAGTCGCGCAGTTCCAGTTCCGGTTTGGCATATTCGAGCGCGAAACGGATCGAGCGCATCTCGTCGCGCAGCAGGAATTCGGTATCCTCGACCGCCAGCAGTGAACTGCGAGAGACCGGCGGGGTGGTGGGTTCGTTCATTTTGGTCCGTCCGTCATTCAAGTTTCGATCCGGCGTCGATGCCGGTTGGGCTGCTCCACAGAAGCGTCGCAAAGCTGCGAAAGACGTCGTATGAGGAGGGCGCGATTGCGGGCCCGGCTCGTGATCGTACCTTTCCGGATAAGTTGAAAATGTCGCTAGATCAATCGCATAGATTTACCGTCGCGCCGATGATGGACTGGACTGACCGGCATTGCCGCCTCTTTCACCGGCTGCTGACGCGTCGTGCGCGGCTTTATACGGAGATGGTGACGACCGGGGCCGTGATCCATGGTGACCGCGCGCGTCTGCTCGGTTTTGACGCCAGCGAGCACCCGGTGGCCTTGCAGCTTGGCGGCTCGAATGCCGCCGATCTCGCGACCGCCGCCAGGATCGGCGAGGATTTCGGCTACGACGAAATCAATCTCAATGTCGGCTGCCCGTCGGATCGGGTGAAGGAAGGGCGCTTCGGCGCCTGCCTGATGGCGGAGCCGGATCTGGTTGCGGACGGTGTCGCGGCGATGAAGCGCGCGGTGCGAATTCCGGTAACGGTGAAATGTCGCATCGGCATCGACGATCAGGACCCGGAATTGGCGCTCGACCGGCTGGCGCATGCGGTGGTGGCGGCCGGCGCGGACCTGTTGATCGTGCATGCCCGCAAGGCGTGGCTGAACGGATTGTCGCCGAAGGAAAATCGCGACATCCCGCCGCTCGATTACGATCGCGTCTATCGGCTGAAGGCGGCAATGCCGCAGGTGCCCATCGTCATCAACGGCGGCATCGTGAGCCTTGATGAAGCGAAACGGCATCTCGACCATGTCGACGGCGTCATGCTCGGCCGCGCGGCCTATCAGGATCCGTGGCGGCTGCTCGCAGTCGACAGCGAAATATTCGGCGCGGCGTCGCCGCACGACGACATGATCGCGGCGCTGGAAGCGATGATGCCATACATTGCCGAGCAACTCGCGCACGGCACGCGGCTTCACGCCATCACGCGGCATTTCGTCGGTGCGTTCCACGGTATTCCGGGTGCGCGCGCGTTTCGCCGCCATCTATCGGTGCATGGTGTGAAACCGGGCGCGGGGCTTGACGTGTTGCGCGATGCGCTGGCGCTCGTGCAGTCGCGGACTGCGGCTTCGGCCGCAGCGTAACCACGCGACGCGCTTACGGATAGCCGCGCAGCATCAGCCGATCGGCGCGGACTTCCCAGCTTTCGAGCCGGTCGAGAAAACTCATGCCGAGCAGGTTGGTCTTCATCTGGCCGCGCGGCACCACCAGCGCCGGGATCGAATGCTCAACGAGGCGTCCCACCGCGAGACGATCGAGTGTCAGGCGCGCGGCCTTGGTGTTGCCGCCGACGGTCTCGAGCGGCACGTTGTAGTCCAGCAGTTCGAGCGGAAGTCCCGCCGCCTTGGCGGTCTCGTAGGTGAGCACCACGGAGGTCGCGCCGGTGTCGATCACCATCGGCACCTTGACGCCGTTGATCTTGGCGTCGAGCTTGAACTCACCGCCGTTGCCGCGTGAAATCTGCTGGATGCGGGAGTGTGCGGCCGTCCGGTGTTGCAGCATTGCCGTCACGGAGGCGCGTGCGGTGGTGATCTTCGCCGGGTCGCCATAGGCGAACACGGCGCAGGCGGTGGCGACGAACACAATCAGCAGGACGCGGATCATGATCCACCTGCCGTCAGAGTGTCGTGAAGGGGAGCTGGAATCAGGTGGTCTTGGAGCCGTCGTTGACGGCTGGCGCGAGTGGCTGGAGTCCGGCTTTCGCCATACGGTCTGAAAGCTCCGCCATGATCGATAATCGCTCGTCCGACGTCATCCGCCCCCAGCGCGCGATTTCCGGCAGCGTGCGACCGCAGCCGAAACAAAGGCGGCTTTTGGGGTCGATCATGCAGACGGCGATACACGGGCTCTCTGTGCTCATTCTCAATATTGATGCGCATTCACGCGCAGGCGCAAGCGCTTGGTCTACAATCCTGTTCCCGCATTCATGATGGGGGTGCGGCGGCGGCGCGCGTCCGGCGAAACCGTTTCGAGGCCGAGCATATCCGGCTGCAATGAGGGCGCTTCCTCCGCCATCGGCGCGAGCGCCGACATCACGCGCTCCGGCGGCAGCGTGATGATGACCTCGGTGCCGATCCGCAGCTTGGATTTCAGTGTGAAGGTGCCGCCGTGCATGTCGATCAGGCTCTTCGCGATCGGCAGGCCGAGGCCCGCGCCCTGTTCGGCGGATTTGATCGAGTTCGAACCTTGCCCGAAGGAAGCGAGCACGATCGGGATTTCATCTTCGGCGATGCCGGAGCCATTGTCCTTGACGCTGAGATATTGTCCGCCGGATGCCGTCCAGCCGGCCTTCAACCAGATTTCGCCGCCCTGCGGCGTGAACTTGATGGCGTTCGACAGCAGGTTCAGTACCACCTGCCGGATGGCACGCTCGTCGCCCCAGACGCGTGGCATGCCCTGTTCGAAAATCTCGTGGATGGTGATGCCGCGGCTGGAGGCGCGCAGCTTCAACAGGTGATGGCAATCGGCAACGATGTGAACCAGCGAAACCGCTTCCTCGTTGAGTTCGTAGCGGCCGGCCTCGATGCGTGACAGGTCGAGGATTTCGTTGATCAGATTCAGCAGGTGAACGCCGGAATTGTGAATGTCGGCGGAGTAGTCCTTGTAGACCGCGACGGCGTGCGCGCCGAAGATCTCGCTCTTCATCACCTCGGAAAATCCGAGAATGGCGTTGAGCGGCGTCCGCAGTTCGTGGCTCATCTGCGCAAGGAAGCGCGACTTGGCGACGTTGGCGGACTCGGCACGATGCCGTGCTTCGTCGGAGATCGCCTTGGCCTGTTCGAGTTCGCCGATCAGGGCATCCTTTTCCGCTCGGGCCTCGATGGTTGCCAGCGTCGTCGAATGCAGCCGGTGCGCCAACAGGGCGAAGTAGGCTTCGGCGGCGATGGCGAGCAACGCCAGGATATAGGCATCCAGCGTTCCGCGCATGGCGAAGCTGAGCGCAATGGTCGCGGTGACCGGCGCGGTCGCGGCGAATGCGGCGATCGGCAGGCTGGAGGCGAGCATGCTCGACACTGCCACGATGAGCAGCATCATGAACATCATGAAGGTGTTGGAGACGAGATCGTATCCCGACGGATAGGCCAGGATCGCCGTCCAGCACAGGCCATAGGCCAGATCGAGCAGGATGAAGCGGATCCGCCAATTCCGGGTCGCGTTCGGGGAGGCCGGCTCGTTGAGATATTTCGTGCAGTTGTGAACGATGATGCCGTGGATTAGCAGCGTGCCGACGGTCCATGCGGCAGCGGACACCGGCTGGACCGTGATGCCGAACAGGATGCCGGTCGCAACCACCAGCAGCATCACGACATAGGAGGCCGACAGCCGGGTCTGGGCATACTGCCGCAGCAGTTCGCGGTCGAACGCGGGGCGGGTGCCGCTGGTGGACGTCAGACGATCGCGCGCCTCGCGCACCCTTTGGGCGGCCGCGCGGCGATTGCGCGCTGGCGGCACGACTGGTTCCTCAGCCGGGAGCTGAACAACCTCGGGCTGTTCGACGGACGCATTCATTACGCAACACTGATCCTGCGCGCGTGAGCGCGTTGCATTTTTTTCTTCTTAATGTCTGACGCCAAAACATTAAGACGAGCCTTAAACGCCTCAATAATCGAATTAACGAACTCTTAAAAACGAAGGCCGGCGTGGACGGCCGGCCTCCAGAAATTACATGATAAATCGTCCATAAGACGATGTTTTTACGGCTTTTAACGCTCCAGAAGTGCCAGCAGGCTGGAGGTATCCCAGCGTCGGCCGCCCATTTTTTGCACCTCGGAGTAGAATTGATCGACCAGCGCCGTCACCGGCAGGCTGGCGCCGTTACGGCGTGCCTCGCCAAGACAGATCGAGAGGTCCTTGCGCATCCATTCGACGGCGAAGCCGTGGTCGTATTTGCCCTCGTTCATGGTCTTGTAGCGGTTCTCCATCTGCCAGGACTGCGCCGCGCCCTTGGAGATGGTGGCAATGACGGCCTCGACATCGAGCCCGGCCTTCTTGGCGAAGTGGATACCCTCGGACAGTCCCTGAACCAGGCCGGCGATGCAAATCTGGTTGACCATCTTGGTAAGCTGTCCGGAGCCGGCGGGGCCGAGCAGCTTGCACATCCGTGCATAGGCAGCGATCACCGGTTCGGCCCGCGCATAGGCGTCCTCGCTGCCGCCGCACATCACCGTCAGCACACCGTTCTCGGCGCCGGCCTGGCCGCCCGACACCGGCGCATCGATGAAACGAAAGCCGGCTGCGGTCGCCGCCTTGTCGAGTTCGCGGGCGACTTCGGCGGAAGCGGTGGTGTGGTCGACGAAGATCGCATCCTTCTTCATTCCGGCGAAGGCGCCGTTGTCGCCGAGCGTAACCGAGCGCAGGTCGTGGTCGTTGCCGACGCAGGTCATCACGAAATCCTGGCCTTCGGCGGCGGCCTTCGGGGTCGGAGCGGCGCGTCCGCCGAATTTGTCGGTCCAGGCTTTCGCGGTCGCCGCTGTGCGGTTGTAGACGGTGAGGTCGTGCTGACCCTTTTTCAGGAGGTGGCCCGCCATGGGAAAGCCCATGACGCCGAGACCGATGAAAGCGACTTTAGCCATATTGTTGAACCTTGGGTGTCTGCCGGCATTTACTTGAGAGCGCCGTGTTGTTTGACAATGGAGAGGGCGCGGACGCGGCCCGGACCAGTGGAAGCTTATAGTTGTTAATGGTCCTTTGATTCCAACATTTGCAAAAGTGCCTGCTGCAATGGGATGCAAATGTCGGAATCGGACCACCAGTGAAGGCCGCAGCATAGTCCGTCACCACCGAAGGGCAACGCTTGGCCCGAAAAATGGCTTGCCGCAGTGCGGTCGTGGCACGCCGACAGGCCCGCATGTCGTGTGGGCTATTCGCGACAAACGGCCCATTGCGTCCGGTTCTGGCTGTTGCTCTATAGGTGCCGGTCATTTCGCCGGCCCATCCGTTTGACGCGGCGCAAGGACGTAGGCGCTGTTCCGGATTATTGGCGGGCGCGAGGAGAGAAAAATTGAGTGTCACCGAACGGCAAATTCGCGATGTCCTGTCCAATATCATGTCACCGGACGGCATGCCGCTGACCCAGGCGAAGGTCCTGTCGGAAATCGCGGTCAGCGACGGCAAGGTCTATTTTTCCATCAACGTCGATGCCGCGCAGGCGGCTGCGTGGGGGCAGGTGAGGGCCAAGGCCGAGGCGGCGGTGCGCGGCATGGCCGGCGTCTCCACCGCGATGGTGGTTCTGACCGCCGAGCGCAAGGCCGTCGGCGCGGCGGCCAAGCCCGCGCCATATCGGACCTCGGGAGCGGGGGGCGGC
>JBARXT010000003.1:0-6622 GCA_049647485.1 Xanthobacteraceae bacterium | reverse complement strand
AACCCGATCATCGTCTCCGGTAATCACGGCCGCAAAGTCGCGGAAGCGGTCTATCCGCGCGGCCGGGTCTATGCCTACGTGATGCCGACCAACTAGGCCCGCTTCGGGCGTTTTTCTCGATGAAATTGCGGCCGCCGCCTCTTCCCTTCGCGGCGGCCGGCTCCCACATTTGGGTCAAGCCGGCGGATCGGAAACGAGGCCGGCGACGAACCCGCACGCTGGCTGAGGAATGTCAGCGCGGCGTGTGGAACCCAATGAAGATGCTGGTTGCGTGCCTTCGGGGCGGACCGGCAGGCTGAGGGACCATCATCGATGAACATTGAAAAATACACTGAGCGTGTGCGCGGCTTTATCCAGTCGGCACAATCTCTGGCCGTGCGCGAGGGCCATCAGCAATTCTCGCCGCTGCATATCCTGAAAGTTTTGCTGGATGACAGCGAAGGGCTGGCGGGCGGTCTGATCGACCGCGCGGGCGGCAATTCGCGCGCCATCCTGAAGGCGACGGAAACCGAGTTGGACAAGCTGCCGAAGGTGTCGGGCGGCGGCGCGGGGCAGATCTATCTGGCGCCGGCGACGGCGCGTGCTTTCGAGGCGGCGGAGCAGGCGGCCGACAAGGCCGGCGACAGCTTCGTCACCGTCGAGCGGCTGCTGCTGGCGCTTGCGCTCGACAAGGACAGCGACGCCGGCAAGATTTTAGCCAAGGGCGGCGTCACCGCGCAGAACCTCAACGCGGCGATCAATGCGCTGCGCAAGGGCCGCACCGCGGATTCGGCGACCGCCGAGAACGCTTACGACGCTTTGAAGAAATACGCCCGCGACCTGACGCAGGCGGCGCGCGACGGCAAGCTCGATCCGGTGATCGGCCGCGACGAGGAAATCCGCCGCACGATCCAGGTGCTGTCGCGGCGCACCAAGAACAATCCCGTGCTGATCGGCGAACCCGGCGTCGGCAAGACCGCTATCGTCGAGGGGCTGGCGCTGCGCATCCTCAACGGCGACGTGCCGGAGAGCCTGAAGGACAAGAAGCTGTTGTCGCTCGATATGGGCGCCCTGATTGCGGGCGCGAAATATCGCGGCGAGTTCGAGGAGCGGCTGAAGGCCGTGCTGTCCGAAGTAACGTCGGCGGAAGGCGGCATCGTCCTGTTCATCGACGAGATGCACACGCTGATCGGCGCCGGCAAGGCCGACGGTGCGATGGATGCGTCGAACCTGCTCAAGCCCGCGCTGGCGCGCGGCGAGCTGCACTGCATCGGCGCGACCACGCTGGATGAGTACCGCAAGCACGTCGAGAAGGATGCGGCGCTGGCGCGGCGCTTCCAGCCGGTGTTCGTCTCCGAACCGACGGTGGAAGACACCATCTCGATCCTGCGCGGGCTGAAGGACAAGTACGAACAGCACCATGGCGTGCGCATCGCCGACTCGGCGCTGGTCGCCGCGACGACGCTCTCGAACCGCTACATCACCGACCGCTTCCTGCCCGACAAGGCCATCGATCTTGTCGACGAGGCGGCGGCGCGGCTGAAGATGCAGGTCGATTCCAAGCCGGAAGAACTCGACAACATCGATCGCGAGGTGGTGCGGCTGAAGATCGAGCAGGAGGCGTTGAAGAAGGAAAGCGACGCCGGCTCGAAGTCGCGGCTGGAAAACCTCGAGACCGAACTGGCCGATCTCGAGAAGAAGTCGGCCGACCTGACCTCGCGCTGGAACGCGGAGAAAGGCAAGCTGTCGGACGCCGCCAAGCTCAAGAGCGAGCTGGATCAGGCGCGCATCGATCTCGGCAACGCGCAGCGGCGCGGCGAATACCAGAAGGCGGGCGAACTGGCCTATGGCCGCATTCCCGAGTTGGAAAAGCGGCTGGCGGATATCGAGGCCAGCGAAAGCTCGACCATGATGGAAGAGACCGTCACGGCCGACAACGTCGCGCAGGTGGTGTCGCGCTGGACCGGCGTGCCGGTCGACAAGATGCTCGAGGGCGAGAAGGAAAAGCTGTTGCGCATGGAGCAGAGTCTGGCCGAGCGCGTCATTGGTCAGGCCGAGGCGGTGCGCGCGGTCTCAACCGCGGTGCGTCGTGCACGTGCGGGCCTACAGGACCCGAATCGGCCGATGGGCTCGTTCATGTTCCTGGGGCCCACCGGCGTCGGCAAGACCGAACTGACCAAGGCCTTGGCGGCGTATCTGTTCGACGACGAGACCGCGATGGTGCGCATCGACATGTCGGAATACATGGAGAAGCATTCCGTCTCGCGGCTGATCGGCGCGCCTCCGGGCTATGTCGGCTACGACGAGGGCGGCGCGCTGACCGAAGCGGTGCGGCGGCGGCCGTATCAGGTGGTGCTGTTCGACGAGATCGAGAAGGCGCATCCGGACGTGTTCAACGTGCTGTTGCAGGTGCTCGACGACGGCCGTCTGACCGACGGTCAGGGCCGCACCGTCGACTTCCGCAACACGCTGATCATCATGACCTCGAACCTCGGTTCGAAATATCTCGTCGATCAGCCGGAGGGCCAGGATACCAATGCGGTGCGCGAAGTGGTGATGCAGGACGTGCGGGCTCATTTCCGCCCCGAGTTCCTCAACCGCATCGACGAGATCATCCTGTTCCACCGCCTGCAGCGCAGCGAGATGGGCTCGATCGTCGCGATCCAGTTCAAGCGGCTGCAGAAGCTCTTGGAGGATCGCAAGATCACGCTCGACCTTGCTGCCTCGGCGCGCGACTGGCTGGCGGAGAAGGGTTGGAATCCGGCTTACGGCGCGCGTCCGCTGAAGCGGGTGATCCAGCGCTACGTGCAGGACCCGCTCGCCGAGATGATCCTCGGCGGCGATGTGCGCGACGGCGACCACGTCAAGATCGCCGCCGGCAAGGGCGGGCTGACGTTCAACGGAAAGCTCGCCAAGCCCGAGATCGAGGACGATTTCCCCGACTTGCCGACGGGGAAACTCGCGATCAACTGACGAGGATCGTTTGCGATGGCGTCAGCACCTTTGCGGGCTGACCATAGGAAGCAAATGGCCGGGCAGTGCCCGGCCATTTTATTTCGAAAGCATGCGGAAGCGGGTCAGCGATTGCTGGTTTGCCGCGCGACAGACGTCTGGCTGCGGCTCATCAGGCTAACCGGCTGGGCGGTGAGATTTTCGGAGACGCGTGGCGCGCTGCGGCTGGTCATCAATCCGTCGATCCGGGTCCGCTCCTTCTCGAACGAGGCCATTTGCGTGCCCTCAAGTGAGCGACCGCGCGGCAGACGAATGCGCATGGGATCGACGAAGCGGCCGTTGACGAGAATTTCGTAATGCACATGGGCGCCGGTGGATTGGCCGGTGGAGCCGACGAAACCGATCACCTGTCCCTGACGCACGCGCTTGCCGGGCTCGATGCCTTTGGCATAGGCCGACATGTGGCCGTAGGCGGTCTCGTAACCGTTGTTGTGCTTGAGGCGAATGTATTTGCCGTAGCCACCTTCCCAGCCGACCTTCTCGACGATGCCGTTGCCTGAGGCGAAGATCGGCGTGCCGTAGGCGGTGGCCCAATCGACGCCGGTGTGCATCTTGGTGTAGCCGAGGATCGGATGGCGGCGGGCGCCGAAGCCGGACCGCATGATGGCGCTGGCAACCGGCTTGCGGACGAGGAATTTCTTCGCGCTCTTGCCGCTCTCGTCGTAGTAGTCGATCACGCCGTCGTCGGCGGTCTGGAAGCGGTAGTATTTCTTGGTTTCGCCGCCGACCGTGAGCGAGGCGAACAGCACGTCGTTCTTCTCGATCGTCGGCGTGGTTTCGTCGTCACCGGCGTAGAACACCTCGAACGAATCGCCGGCCTGGGCCCTGCGCTGGAAATCGACGTCGTAGGAGTAGATGCGGATCATGTCCTCGATGACCGGCGTCGGCACCTTGTAGCGCAGCGCCGTCTCGTAAATGCTCTGGTAGAGCCGGACGCCGCGGCCGTCATCCTCTTCATCATCATCGCTGCTATCGGTGGCGGCGGTCGCGATGTTGAAGCTCTGCGCATCGACCGGAACGTAACGGCCGAGATCCGACAATGCGACCACGGCTTCGATGGCCGAGTCGCTGGCGACGATGACCCGATAGGGTTGCAGGCGTTTGCCGGGTGCGGAGGGCTCCATCAGGATGCGCAGCTTCTGACCCTCGCGCAGGCCGCCATCGCGCCCGCGCGGCCCCAGCGTCGCGGCGATGGCGCGGGCTTCTTCCGGGGTGGCGCCCTGATCGGTCAGCACCGAAACGATGGTGTCGCCTTTCCTGACGACATGAACCCGCTCGTTGACGGCGTTGCCGCCGGTGACCTGATCTTTGGTTTTCGGCAGCAGCGTCACGTTTTCAGGCACGATCCGCGCTTCGAACCCTGCATAGGGATCGGCGGCCGTTCCCTCGTTGGCATAGGCCATCTTCATGTCGCCCGGCATCGCGGCCTCGGGCGTTGCGCTCGCCATGGCGTAACGCACGCCGGTTTGATTGCGCCAGCTCGAGGCATCGCGCACCCGCACCAGGACGTCCTCGATGGCGACGCTGGCGCTGATCTTGGCGCGCGGCAGCACGGTGCCGAGATCGCGGGTCACGAAGGAGACTTCGGCGTCGGGCTCTGCGGCGCTCGAGGCATCCTCGGTCGCTGCCGGCGTCGATCCGACATCGGTGAGCAGGCGCTGGGCGTTGAACGGCGGAATCTTACTGCTGAGTTCGCTGGTCGACAGCGCCAGGTTGCCGGCGATGCGGACGTAGGGACGCACCCGCATCACCTCGCGGTTGCCGACCTGGGTTGCCATCGACACCCGGATCACGCTGCGCGCGGTGCTGGTGTCGCTTGGCGGCGGCAGGCGATCGCTTTTGTGCAGGGTCGCGAGACGGTCGTTGGCACCGAAGGCGCCTCGCAGCGTCGCCTCGACGCGTTCGGGGACCTTGGCGAAGGTCATCTCGCCGTCGAGCGACGCAAAAACGGCGCCGCCGATCAGGGCCGCGCCGCACAGGCCGGTGAGAATCGTCCCGCTGAACCATTGCACCGAAATCCGGCGACGATCGATCACGGCGGCTTCCGAGCCATCGACGGACAGCGGCGGCTCATGGCCGAGGTCGATGACCCCGGTTCCTCGCCCTGCAAAGGCCCCGCGTGGCGTCTTCTGGCTCAAACCGTCGTCCCCTGAGATTTCGCTGTCATCCGAAGCGCCCCGCTCGTCGCGAGCGATCTGTTTCCCGATCCGGCTATCCGCGCGGTTCCCGCATTCGCAGTTCCGCGTTCCATCAAGAGCCGCGCCGGATTCGAAGCATCGCGGGCCAAAGTGCTGATCCGCGCAGTCGACGTCAATGGTGTTGACGTCGACTGCGAGGGCTATTGGTCATTTAAGCGGGGGTGATCCGACGCTGTGCCCATGGTTGATCGCCGATCCCCGGAACCCGGTGCGCCCAGGTGACCTTTCCGGCACCGGACGATTCAGAATTTTCTTTCGCTCAGAACGTCGCAGGAATGTGGCTCAAGTACGGCGCAGAGGCCAAAATGCCTTGCATTATAGGGCCTTTGGCGTTTTTGCGTTGCATGAAGATTTCTTGACGAAAGGCGTTGACAACCCCGATTGGGAAGGCCTATAAACCGGCCACTGAGCGCGGCGACGCTTTGACCCTCTGGGCCAAGGCTTCCAGCCGCGCCTTTGAAGTCCCTCACTTCGATGAGTGAATCAGCAACCGAGAGTTATCGGTTGTCATTCGGCGTCGGATGAAACTTCGAAAACCTCCTGGTCACAGGAGAGGGGTTCTCACCCCGGGCTGTTTGACAAGTGAAGATGAAGAAAGAGAAACGTGGACGGCGGAGTCCTTGCGGGTCTCGACCATGAGAAGGCTTCGGCTTTCAAAGGGTTGGGACCGGACGAAAGACTTCGGCGGTACACGTTTCAAAGGTTACACCATCGTTGTCCGCGATGTGAATCGCAGGCAGCAAGTTGCTCTTGTTCGAAAGAACTTGGGCTAACAAATGGTGGGACCTCGTCAAACGTTGTGATCAGCCGGTTTAAAGTTTCAAGTCCAACTTGAGAGTTTGATCCTGGCTCAGAGCGAACGCTGGCGGCAGGCTTAACACATGCAAGTCGAACGGGCGTAGCAATACGTCAGTGGCAGACGGGTGAGTAACGCGTGGGAACGTACCTTTTGGTTCGGAACAACTGAGGGAAACTTCAGCTAATACCGAATAAGCCCTTACGGGGAAAGATTTATCGCCGAAAGATCGGCCCGCGTCTGATTAGCTTGTTGGTGAGGTAACGGCTCACCAAGGCGACGATCAGTAGCTGGTCTGAGAGGATGATCAGCCACATTGGGACTGAGACACGGCCCAAACTCCTACGGGAGGCAGCAGTGGGGAATATTGGACAATGGGCGAAAGCCTGATCCAGCCATGCCGCGTGAGTGATGAAGGCCCTAGGGTTGTAAAGCTCTTTTGTGCGGGAAGATAATGACGGTACCGCAAGAATAAGCCCCGGCTAACTTCGTGCCAGCAGCCGCGGTAATACGAAGGGGGCTAGCGTTGCTCGGAATCACTGGGCGTAAAGGGCGCGTAGGAGGACTTTTAAGTCGGGGGTGAAAGCCCAGGGCTCAACCCTGGAATTGCCTTCGATACTGAGAGTCTTGAGTTCGG
>JBARXT010000002.1:0-4201 GCA_049647485.1 Xanthobacteraceae bacterium | reverse complement strand
CTGTTCGGCTCCGGCGATGACGAGATCAAGTTCTCCTACGAAGACGGCGTGCGCTCCTACGACACCAAGAAACCGTTCGAGGGCGTCGTCACCAACATCGAGCGCCGCTTCCGCGAAACCGAGAGCGAGTGGGCGCGTGAGGAACTCGGCAAGTATTTCTCCGACGTGCCATGCAAAGCCTGCCATGGCCATCGCCTCAAGCCGGAAGCGTTGTGCGTCAAGGTCGGCGGCAAGCACATCGGCGAGATCGCGGAGCTATCTGTGAGAGGTGCCGGCGAATGGTTTGCCTCGGTGCCCGACGCGCTGAACAAGCAGCAAAACGAGATCGCCGGCCGCGTACTGAAGGAAATCCGCGAACGGCTGTCGTTCCTGCTCGACGTCGGCCTCAATTATCTGACGCTGGCGCGCTCATCCGGCACGCTGTCCGGTGGCGAGAGCCAACGCATCCGCCTCGCCTCGCAGATCGGATCGGGCCTCACCGGCGTGCTCTACGTGCTGGACGAGCCGTCCATCGGCCTGCATCAGCGCGACAACGCGCGCCTCCTCGATACGTTGAAACGGCTGCGCGACCTCGGCAACACCGTGATCGTGGTGGAGCACGACGAAGACGCCATCCGTCTCGCCGATCACGTGGTGGACGTCGGCCCCGGCGCCGGCGTGCACGGCGGCCACATCGTCGCCAAGGGCACGCCCGCCGACGTAATGGCCAACCCGAAATCGCTCACCGGGCAATATCTCACTGGCGAGCGCTTCGTTGCGATCCCCGAGCGGCGGCCGCCGAACCACCGGCGCACGCTGAAGGTCATCAACGCGCGCGGCAACAACCTGAAGAACGTTTCGGCGGAAATTCCGCTCGGCCTGTTCACCTGCGTCACCGGCGTCTCCGGCGGCGGCAAGTCAACGCTGCTGATCGACACGCTGTATCGCGCCATCGCGCGCAAACTGAACAACGCCAGCGAAGGCGCCGCGCCGCACGACCGCATCGAGGGCCTCGAGCACATCGACAAGATCATCGACATCGATCAGTCGCCGATCGGTCGCACGCCGCGCAGCAACCCCGCGACCTACACCGGCGCGTTCACGCCGATCCGCGAATGGTTCGCCGGCCTACCGGAAGCGAAGGCGCGCGGCTACGAGCCGGGCCGCTTCTCCTTCAACGTCAAGGGCGGCCGCTGCGAAGCCTGCCAGGGCGACGGCGTCATCAAGATCGAGATGCACTTCCTGCCCGACGTCTACGTCACCTGCGACATCTGCAAGGGCAAGCGATATAATCGCGAAACGCTGGAAGTGCTGTTCAAGGGCAAGTCGATCGCCGACGTGCTCGACATGACGGTGGAGGAAGCCGCCGAATTCTTCAAGGCCGTGCCGCGCGTGCGCGAGACATTCAAGACGCTGCATCGCGTCGGCCTCGATTACATCAAGGTCGGCCAGCAGGCGACGACGCTGTCCGGCGGTGAAGCGCAACGCGTCAAGCTCGCGAAGGAATTGTCAAAGCGCGCGACCGGCCGCACGCTCTACATCCTCGACGAGCCGACCACCGGCCTGCATTTCCACGACGTTGCGAAACTCTTAGAGGTGCTGCACGAGCTTGTGGCGCAGGGCAACACCGTTGTCGTGATCGAGCACAATCTCGAGGTGATCAAGACCGCCGACTGGGTGATCGACCTCGGCCCCGAAGGCGGCGACGGCGGCGGCGAAATCGTCGCCTGGGGTCCGCCGGAAGACATCGCGAAAGCACCACGCAGCCACACCGGGAAATTTTTAAAACCGGTGTTGGAGAAGGCGAGCGGGAAGCGGAAGTCGCGGACCGAAGCGGCGGAGTGAAAGAACGCTGCTAACGCATCCCTCCAATATCAACACCGTTATGGCCGGGCTTGTCCCGGCCATCCACGTTTTAAGCGCGCGACAATAAGGAAGGCGTGGATGCTCGTGACAAGCACGGGCATGACGATTCCGGAACGTCGAACTCAAACCGACCGGCGTTTGCAAAGCGGTGGCAATGTTTCGCCTCACCGCCCAAACAGCTTCCCGCTCCGCAGCATCTCCTTGTCGCTGCGTTCCCAATCCTGCCATAGCTCCAGCGCGGCGAGCAGGATCACCAGGCCGCCGAGCGTGGAATGCCAGAACCGCAGCGGGCCGGCGTTGAAGTAGCCGAAGATGTAGGGCGACAGCACCAGCCACAGGCCGAGCAGAATCTGGCCGGCTTCTTCCCAGCGCCGAAGCGCGACGTATTCGAGTTCGGCGAGGAAGAACACCAGCACGCCGACCAGCGCCGCATTCCAGACCGCGGCGTGGCTGACAGGATCGCCCGCCGCCCATGGCGACAGCGCGATCGCCAGCCCCAGCACCATGCCGAACCAATCTTCCCAACTACGATGAATTGTAAACAGCCGCGACAACATGGAAGCCTCCTGTCGAAAGAGGCATACGTCTGCGGCGAGACACTTTGGCACTCCGACCATGATAACGACCAGTCCAGCCGCATCGGGGCGTATGTCTACCTCAAAACCTAGGCTGCCCTTGCAACCGCGCAAGTCCCTTCCGCGACAAAGTTTTGTCATGCGCCCGCCTCGTCCCGGCTCTTGCGGCGGTGCGGTGGATCGCTACCATGCACGCAGGAGGCCCTCATCATGACCGACACCGTTCGCAACAACACCGACGAGAACCGCTACGAACTCAGCGTCGACGGCCATCTCGCTGCCACCTATTACCGGATCGCCGATGGCGTCATCACCTTCATTCATACGGAAGTGCCGGATGCGCTGGCCGGGCGCGGCGTCGGCGGGAAGCTCGTGAAAGGTGCGCTGGATCAGGTCCGCGCCGCCGGGCTGAAGGTGGTGCCGCAATGCCCGTTCGTCAGGGCTTACATTGAAAAGCATCCGGACTATGCCGATCTACTGAAACAGTAAGCCCGTCGCCCCCGCCGACACGGATTACTCTCCCATAGGATCAACGATGCCAGAGCCCAGCCGTCGCGTTCGCGACAACACCGCGCTGAATCGCTACGAACTGGATATCGACGGTGCGATTGCCTTTGCCAATTATCGTCGCACCGCGACGGCGGACATCATCACCCACACCGAAACGCCGCACGCCTTGCGCGGGCGCGGCATCGCGTCCGAACTGATCAAGGGCGCGCTGGAATTGATCCGGGCAGATGGCCGCAAGGTGATCGCCGGTTGCAGCTTCGTCGTCGATTATCTGGCGCGGCATCCGGAGGAAGCGGATCCGGCGACATGATCTGCGTCAGATCGTAAAATCAAACGGGCCGGAAACGAAAAGGCCCGCATCGCTGCGGGCCTTTTGCTGCTGAGTTCCTGCGAACGATCAGTTCTTGAGATCGTCCGGCACCTTGCCGCCGTTGGCGGCGAGTTTCGCCATCACCTGCTTGTGCAGCCAGATGTTCATCGACGCGGAGTCGCTGGTATCGCCGGTGTAGCCCAGTTCCTTGGCGAGGTCCTTGCGCGCGCTGAGGCTGGAATCGATATCGAGCGCCTTCATCAGGTCCACGATCGACCGACGCCAATCCAGCTTCTCGCCCTTGGCGGCCACCGCCTTGTCGAGGATCGGAGCGACGTCGACCGTCGGCGCGGCAGCGGCACCGGGCGAAGCGGGCGCCGCACCAGCCGACCCGGCCGGGGCCGTCGTTCCTGGCGTCGCGGCGTCGGCCTTGGTGCCGAAGATCGCGCCCATGATCTTTCCGAAAATGCTCATCTCATTATGCTCCTGATGACTGTCGAACGAATGAACCGACAAGGCGAACGGAGGCCCCAACGCGGGAACCGGGATCGCGCGCGACCTTAACGGGTCGCTTTATAATTGCCAATGTGGGGAACTTGTTCCATGCGATCTCGTTCATTCGCGAGCACGCCCTCATTCAAGGCAGCCTGATACCCTCTCTGTCACACGGCCGCCGACTCGCATTTTTGACCTGTCGGCCGGCGACAGATGGCACGAACAGCGCTAAGCTGCGTTTACCGGTCGCGACAAGGCCAACCAAGGTTACGTCTTTGCGTTCGCGGGTCTGGTCGGGTCGTGATCCAAGTGCGGCAACACATGCCGTTGCGAGACGGTCGGTGTTGTCCCTGCGACAAGGGAGACGACCCATGGCAACCTCCACCTACACCAACACGTCGCCGCTACCCCGCGACAATGTCGCATCGACACCGACCATACCGGCGGTGCGACGCATCGGCCTCTC
>JBARXT010000001.1:0-2735 GCA_049647485.1 Xanthobacteraceae bacterium | reverse complement strand
CAAATGACTTTCATCTGCACCTTTACTGCGATTGCAAATTAGTCGCAGGAGAATTTGATGAGGCGGACGATTTGGGTGGCGGGGCTGGCCTGCCTGATCGGCACGCCGTCCTTCGAGGTCCGCGCTCAGGAGGAATTGCCGGAGATCACCGTCCGCGCGCCGAAGCCCGCCAAACGGCGCACCCGCGTCGTCACCCGGCCGGCGGCACCCGCGCCGGTTCCCGCACCCGCGCCCCTGCCCTCCGCCCCCGGGGAGCCACCGGGCGATGCACGGCTGGCGTCCACGAGCCGGCTGACGGCGGACCAGGTGCTCGCGCGCAGCGCGGTTTCGCTTGGCGATACGCTCGGCACCACGCCCGGCGTGTCCGCGACCTCATTCTCGCCGGTGGCAAGCCGCCCGGTGATCCGGGGTCTCGGCGGCTTTCGCGTCCGCACGCAGGAGAACGGCATCGGCTCCGCCGACATGGCCAATCTCGGCGAGGACCATGCGGTGGCGATCGATCCGCTCGCCGCGCAGAGCGTCGAGGTGATCCGCGGCCCCGGCACGCTACGCTACGGCTCGCAGGCCATCGGCGGCGTGATCAGCGCCAGCAACGGCCGCATCCCCACCGCCGCGCCCCGCAAGGGCGTATCGTTCGAAGCACGCGGCGGCCTCAACAGCGTCAGCGACGGCACCGACGGCGCGGTGCTGTTCGATGCCGGCAGCGCCAACGTCGCAATCCACGCCGACGCCTATCGGCGGCAAGCCGGCGATTATCGCATTCCCGGCGGCGTACAGGACAATTCGAGCTATCGCACCGAAGGCCATGCCGTCGGCGGCTCCTACATCTTCGAGCGTGGTTTCGTCGGCCTGTCGTTTCAGGACACGGCGATGAGCTATTTTATCCCCGGCATCGATTCCGCCAGGGTGAAAAACCACATCGACCTGCGCCAGACAAAATGGGCGAGCCGCGGCGAATGGCGCGTCGGTGAAGGCGGCATCGACACGGTGCGCTATTGGCTCGGTTACACCGACTACAAGCACAACGAGATCAACGGCGTCGGCGCCGCCGCGCTGATTGGTTCGCGATTCAAGAACCGGGAACTGGAATCCCGCATCGAGGTCGCGCACCTGCCGTTCGCGACTGCATTCGGCGAGTTGCGTGGGTCGGCCGGCGTGCAGTGGGGTCAACGCGATCTCTCGGTCGCGGGTGCGACGCAGCCTCTGCTGGCGCCCGCGCAAACCAGAAACCTCGCGGCCGTCCTGTTCGAGGAATTGCGGATGACGCCGCGCCTGCGCGCGCAAGGCGCGCTGCGCATCGAACAGACCGGGACCAACGGCACCGGCGCGCGTTTCCCCGCCACGTTCCTGCCGCCGCCGGATCAACCCACAGTCTTCCCGGTCGATCGCCGCTTCATGCCGGTCAGCGCCAGCGCGGGGCTGCTCTACGATCTGCCGCACGATATCGTGGCGCGCATCACGGTGCAGCATGTCGAGCGTGCGCCCGATCCCATCGAGATGTTCTACAAGGGACCACACGATACGCCGCGCACGTTCGAGATCGGCGATCCGACCATGACGCTTGAGAAAGCCGATACGGTCGAACTCGGGCTGAAGCGCGCGCGGGGCGATACGCGGTTCGAGGCATCGGTCTATTACTCGCGCTATCAGAACTTCATCTTCAAGAACTTCACCGGCGTCCGCTGCAACGAGAGCTTCGCCTCCTGCGGCACGCCCGGCGCGAGTTACGACCAGATCACCTATTCGCAGCGCGACGCCCGCTTCATCGGCGGCGAAATCCAGATCGAGCATGACGTGGCACGGGTGTGGAACGGCGTGTTCGGCGTCGAGGCGCAATACGACATCGTCCACGCGACGTTCGCCGACGGCAATTTCGTGCCGAAGATTCCGCCGCAGCGGCTCGGCGGCGGCGTCTATTATCGCGATACGAACTGGGCGGCGCGCATCAGCCTGCTGCATGCCTTCGCCCAGACCAACCTCGGCGCGTTCGAGACACCCACGCCGGGCTTCAACCTGCTCAATGCCGAGGTCAGTCACACGACGACGTTGCCGAACGGCGACTGGCCGGTGACGCTCACCGTCGGCCTCAAGGGCGAGAACCTGCTCGACGACGACATCCGTTTCCACCAGTCCTACAAGAAGGACGAGGTGCTGCAGCCCGGCCGCAACGTCCGCCTGTTCGCGTCGATGAAGTTCTGACCGGCGGAGTTCGTCTTCGGCTGCTATCAACCTTTCCGTCAGACGGGGCATGGAACGAGGTCGAAACTCGCCGCCTGCCGTGCTAAGGGCTTCCGCAGCGAATGCGCCCGGTGGCGCGGCGACCTCGCCGCAACGCTGAAACAGATTTAACATCAATATGTTAGGCAAATCGCGCGGCACCGATGTGAGAACGCGCGCGACGCCTCGACGAGACCCTGGACGACGCCAATGACTGACACGCGAGCCCCAGAGGCGACCGGACCCGCCGCCTGGGCGGCGGCCCTGCTGTCGTCGTTCGCGCAGGCCGGCTACATCCGCGCGGAGCCGCCGATCCTGCAGCCCGCCGAGCCATTCCTCGACCTGTCCGGCGAAGGTATCCGCCGCAGCCTGTATCTCACCAGCGATCCGGGCAACGAGGAACTGTGCCTGCGCCCCGACCTGACCATTCCGGTCGCGCGTGACTACCTCGCCTCCCCCCGCAGCGGACAACCGGCGGGGTACTGCTATCTCGGGCCGGTGTTCCGCTATCGCGGCGG